>JAUNGL010000086.1 GCA_030524665.1 Lachnospiraceae bacterium
GAGATGAGATCCACTGCTTACGTAGACTTAGGCGCGAAGGTCCTCCTGAGCGTCTATCTGTCAGAAGGGGGACCAGGCGTAAGCCTGGTGGATTCCTTGTGACCAATAGTCGTAGTTAGCAGTTAGCTCGTCGGAGCGTTACCCGCGTTTGCGTGGGGTGTCCCGAACCCATGGCGGGCGTCCGTTTGTAGTTAATTAAACACGAATAAAGCCATTCTTTACGCATCTGTGCAGTCCGGCCCCCACAGAAACTTCTTAAAAATATCGGAAGAAGGTTGCACTATTTTTGCAGTAGTGATAGTCTAATGTATTGTTAGAAATCAGAAATTCCGTTTTTTTAACAAATGAGGTGATAAATTGAATATATTGAAAATGATAGAGGAACATATGCGCCAGAAGCCAGAACAGGTCGTGATGATTGGTCAGGGAAGGAAAATGACGTATCGGGAATTGTGGTTGTTTTCTGACCGTCTGGCGGCATGGCTTTTGAAACAGGAGGGAAATTCAGGTATTGGTATGCCGATTGCCGTATATGGGCATAAGCATCCGTGGATGCTGGTTTGTTTTCTGGGCTGTGTGAAATCGGGCAGGGCGTATTGCCCGATTGATATTTCCGTGCCGGATGCGAGGGTAGACATGATTTTGAGCGCGCTGCCGTCAGATACGGTACTGGCGACTGAAACGATGCAAAATGTCTGTGGTAAGAATGTGATAGGGATGGGAGCACTGGAGAAGATCTTTCATGATGAGAGCCTTCTTCCTCCAGATCATTCGTACTGGGTGAGCGGTGATGAAACGTACTATATTATATTCACATCAGGGAGTACCGGAATACCGAAGGGCGTGGAGATTTCTGCCGATTGTCTTGGAAATTATCTGGACTGGTCCGTGGGGCTTGGTACTTCACCGGAGCAGAAGAAGGGACAGATTTTTCTGAATCAGGCACCGTTTTCTTTTGACCTGTCTGTTATGGACTTATATACATGTCTTGCAAGCGGAGGCACTCTGTATTGTCTGGAAAAGGAGATACAGTCCGATTATGGTAAGCTGATGCAGGCGCTTCGGGAATCGGGAGCGAATGTATGGGTATCGACGCCGTCTTTTGCGGATGTCTGCCTGTCAGAGCCGAAGTTTAACCGGGAACTTATGCCCAACCTGCAGGTGTTTTTGTTTTGCGGAGAAACGCTGGGAAACCGGACGGCGCGGAAACTGATGGAACGTTTCCCGGAGGCACTGGTAGTCAATACGTATGGTCCGACAGAATCAACAGTTGCAGTGACGGATGTACTGGTTACTCCTGAGCTTGCCGTTTCTTCGGCGGCACTGCCTGTTGGAAGAGCAAAACCCGGGACGCGGATTGAAATCCGGGATACAGAAGGGCGTTGTGTGCCGGAAGGTGAAAAGGGCGAGATCGTAATTATCGGAAATACAGTCAGTACGGGATATTATGGTCAGGAGGAGCTGACGAAGAGGGCCTTTTTCCTGGTGCCGTCAGTGAAAAACAGATTGTCATCTGATCAGGCAGAAGATAAAAGCACCGGGGATAAAAACACGGGGGACTCCGGGCAGAGCTGTGAGCGTGCTTACCGAACGGGAGATGAGGGATATCTTCAGGATGGAATGCTGTATTACAGCGGCAGGATTGATCTTCAGATCAAGCTGCACGGTTACCGGATTGAGCTGGAGGATATTGAAAATAATATCCGACGTCTGCCGGAAATTGAACATGCGGTAGTCATTCCAAATCAGCGCGCTGGTAAAGTAACGAGTCTGACTGCGTATGTAGTGCTTAGCAGACAGATGGAAAGTGACAGTCATGGTGTTGTGGACCAAGAGGCGGAAAACGGCCGGCATGATTTCGTGGATAAAGGGGCGGAAAGCGGCCAGCATGGTGCAGTGTGCAGAGAAGTGGAAAGCGGCCAACATAGTGTGGTGTGCAGAAAACGGGAAACGTATGTGCAGGAGACAGCACGTTGGAAACCTAAGGATGAGAAAGCAGCTTCCGCAAAGCTTCGTACACGTTTGGCAGAGTTTCTTCCATCCTATATGATTCCGAAGAAGTTTGTATTTCTTGAGCATATGCCGATGACAAATAACGGAAAAGCGGACCGGAAGCTGCTGGGAGGAAGAAAAGCATGAGTTATTTTGAGGGAATGCCTTTTTTCTTCTGTCTCATTATTGTACTTTTGATTGCAGTGATTGCAGGGTATCTGGAAAAATCGCTGCGATGGTATACGCTGGCAGTTTCCATACTGTTTTTGGCATTTGTATTTGGAGGAAAGCCGGAACAAACGCTGTATCTGGTATTGTTTTGCGGGTGGTCGGCGCTGCTGGTGAAGGGCTATGAATGGCTGCGCAGGAAGAATGGGAGAAAGCAGGGGATCTATCATCTGTTTGTAATGGCATCGCTGCTTCCGTTGGTGCTGTGCAAGGTGACTCCGCTGTTTCACCTGAATATCTTTGGCTTTACGGGAATTTCTTATTTGACGTTTCGCGTTGTGCAGATTATGATTGAGATGTATGACGGAGTCATCAAAGAGATCAGGATTACGGAGTTTGCGGCGTTTTTGCTGTTTTTCCCCAGTGTGAGTTCAGGGCCGATTGACCGCAGCAGACGGTTTCTGGCAGATTGGGACAGGGTTTTGCCGAGAAACGAGTACATGGAGCTTTGCTCCAGAGGGATCTGGAAGCTGCTGCTTGGAGCTGTCTATAAAATGGTGCTGGCTGCTGTCGCATATCAGTGGATGGGGTATCTGGAAGGCGGGAATGCATGGTATCTGCTGATCGGATATGCATATGCGTACGGTCTGTATCTGTTCTTTGATTTTGCCGGATATTCATTGATGGCGGTTGGAAGCTCGTATATATTAGGGATCGAGACTCCGGACAATTTCCGGGCGCCGTTTCTGGCGAAGGATATCCGGGAATTCTGGGATCGTTGGCATATTACATTGTCGCACTGGTTCCGCGATTTCATTTTCACCCGGTTTGTGATGTACAGTGCGAAGAAAAAGTGGTTTCACAGCAGATTGCAGCGCGCCTGCGCCGGATTTTTTGTGAATATGGGGATCATGGGTGTGTGGCATGGAATCACACCGGCGTACATACTGTACGGATTGTATCATGGGGCACTTCTGGCAGGGACAGAGGTCTATCAGAAAAAATCCGGATTTTATAAGAAGAATAAAAATAAACAATGGTATCAGATACTGTCCTGGGCAGTAACGATGCAGCTTGTAATGTTCGGCTTCCTGCTGTTTTCCGGGCGGCTGATCTGAACAGAACTTTGGCTGTATAGTAAAAATCAAAAATAAGATAGAAAGAAGGAGATTTGACATGAGAGAAAAAATTCTGGATGTATTGGCGGAGATTTGTGAGGATGAGTGTGTGAAGGATGATTTGGAGACGGAATTGTTTGAGTCGGGCCTGATGGATTCGCTGGGGTTCGCGGAGTTCCTTGTAGAGTTGGAAGAGCGCTTTGATATTGTGATTTCTCCGTCGGAGGTGGAGCGTGCGGATATCGATACTCCGAATAAAATTCTTGAGATGGTAGAATCGAGGATTTGATTGTGAAAAGTATGAAAGCATTTCTGTTGGCATTGCTGCTGTTTGCAGTGACTGTCACCGGATGCCATTTTTATATAGGTAGCAGAGAGTCTCTGAATAATCCTGTGTTTTCTACGTGGAGCGCTGAAGATAAAGCGAAAAACAGAGAGGGATTGATGGCAAATATGAATGAGGGCAGTATACCTGTTTTTGGTTCCTCTGAATTTCAGCATGGAACAGATACACCATATCATCCGGCGAGTGTATTTGCAGGGAACCGGTTCAATCCGATGCTGATCGGGGCGGGCTATTATCAGTCGCTCAGCCATGCCATCACGTTGGCTGCAATTGAGCCCTCTCTTGTCAACCGGAAGGCTGTGCTGTTTATATCGCCGCAGTGGTTCCGCAGGCCGGGGGTTGTGGATCAGGCATTTTCTTCCCGTTTTTCAGAAACCCTGTATTATGGTATGCTGGAGAATGAAAAACTGAGTGAAGAGACGCGGGACTATATCCGTGAGCGTGCACATAAGCTCCTGAGCGTTGATTCCAAGACGAAGGAACGTGTGATCAGGCATGAAAAGAATGTGTTGGAAGCGCAGGGGAATCCCGCGGAACGATTGTTTGATTCGCTCTGGGACAGATTTCTGGAGGAAAAAGACCGTTTCATGATGACTGTACTTGAGATTTCGAATGGAATCGGAGAAGGTAATGGCATCCGGGAGGAAGATACGGAGCCGGACTGGGACGCGTTGATGCAACAGGCAGAGACAGACGGCGAGCAGGATAATCAGAATCAGTTTTATATCAATTCCGATAAGTATAAACAATTGGAGCCGTATCTTCCGGCGAAGAAGGATATGAATAAGGATGCTGTCAATGGCTATCAGAAATCGCCGGAGTACGATGATCTCCGCTGTTTTTTGGAGGTCTGCCGGGAATTGGAGATCGAACCGATGCTGGTAATCGTTCCGGTGAACGGTTACTATTATGATTATACGGGATTTCCGAAGAAAGCAAGGGAGAAATATTACGATAATGTCCGGGCTGTAGCAGCAGAGTATGGTGCAAAGGTTGCTGATTTTGCGGATCAGGAATATACGAAGTATTTCTTTGAGGACAGAGTGCATCTCGGCAGGAAAGGATGGGTGATGGTGAATGAAAGCCTCTATCAATTCTACAAAAAAGGATAAGAGATCGAAGGGAATTGAGAAACTGAAGCATCTGGATGACACGCATCCGCGTCTTGCTTTCGCTGCAAGGACTGCAGGATTCTATTTCCTGATGATGGTACTGTTTCTGTATTTTATGATGGCAAACCTGTCGACGGCACCGAAATTTGTATATACACAGTTCTGATGTACCCGGGCATAAGTGTGGACAGCGACAGCGTCTGTCTCGGTTTGCAGCAGGTCCTGAGAAATGTGAGGAAAAACGAAAGGAAACAGATACAATGATTTTTGACACACATACACATTACGATGATGAGGCATTTGAAGAAGACCGCGATGTGCTCCTTGCAGGGATGGAGGCTGCCGGGATAGGGAAAATCCTGAATGTCGGGGCAAGTCTGGAGGGAGTGCGGGCAAGCCAGGAACTCGCAGGAAAGTATCCGTTTCTCTATGCAGCGGCAGGTGTTCACCCGGATCATGTCGGTGATCTGGATGATGACAGAATGCAGTGGATGTATGGGCTGTGTGCCGGGGAAAAGACGGTTGCAGTGGGCGAAATCGGTCTGGATTATTACTGGGATAAGGAATCTCATGAGATCCAGAAAAAATGGTTCGCGGCTCAGCTTGCAATGGCAAGGGAGACAGGGCTTCCGGTGAGTATCCATAGCAGGGATGCTGCACAGGATACGTTTGATATGATGAAATCCGAACATGCCGGAACGACGGGAGGCGTGATCCACTGTTTCTCATCCTCCGCACAGATGGCTCTGGAATATGTGAAGCTGGGGTATTATATCGGAATCGGTGGCGTGGTAACCTTCAAAAATGCCCGTGTCATGAAAGAGGTTGCGGCAGCCGTCCCGCTGGAACGTATTTTGTTGGAGACGGACTGCCCGTATCTGGCGCCCACGCCCCACCGAGGCAGGAGAAACTCTTCTTTGTATCTGCCGCTTGTGGTGGAAGAGATTGCAAGGATCCGTGGAATTGCGCCGCAGGAAGTAGAGGATACCACTTATGAGAACGCGGTGAAGCTGTTCGGATGCGCTGTGCGGTGACAGTAACGCAAAGGAGTCTGTCATATTTCACATGCAGATTTTGCATGCCTCCAGTATTCCGTCAGAAATGCAGTCAGCCATCCGGACAACCGTGGACAGACGTGCAGTCTGCAGAGACAGCCAGGGATAGCTGTCATCCGTGTTTGTTACTCCGGTGACAGAGATATCACCCGTCAGGTTCAGGTTTTTCCGGACGCCGGCTCCGGGGTGGAGACCGCCATTGCGGACAGTTACCGAACCAATGTGGGATTTTGAACCGAGAGAAGCATCAACGGCAATCAATGTATTGCCCGGGTGCTTCTTTTTTATATGGGCCAGTGTCTCTGACAGGTTCAGGGCATGTACCGGACATTCCAGTGTACCGTATACGTAAGAGTGCAGGCCGGTACGGGAAAGGGAAGAACCTACGATCGGCCCAAGACTGTCGCCGATGATACGGTCGGTTCCGATACAGAGAATAATAGGGGGCAGATCATTGCTGTTCTGCTGTTTGAGCAGATTCCGGAGACGTTTGGCAAGAATGGATGCAGAGCCGCAGCCGGGTGGGAGATATTCCGGATCAAAGGTGTCGGCGGCATGTGATTTTTCTTTATATTCTGAACGTTCCATATCGGAAGCCTCTTTTCTGCCGGGGTGCGGCTGATCATTATGATTTTTTAATTCTATCCCGTTTCTCGGGAAAGTATGCACTGTTGAAAGAATAGATTAAAAAAATATTTCGGTCACCGTCAAGCCTAAAAAAGCTGCATTTAGTAGTATAAGGCTCGCGGGACAGCTACCCCGTGAACAGTAAAGGGCTTTCATTTTCAGGTCTGCATAGAGCTTTTTTAAAATATTTCCGCTTTTTGTCCATAAAATACTAAATTCTGCATAAAGTGTATGGTAAGGTGTATCGTAATCATTCGGCGCGGCTATTTGGACAGCTGCGGGTCAGGGGAATGCCTGAACCATAAACTGCCGTCCGTAACCGCTGCAGGGTGTTGGGATGGAAAAGGAGTGGGAGATATGGAAAAAGAAACGATATTACCGAAAAACGTACGGCAGATAGGAGATATACAGGGAAACGTTCGGATATACATGGAAGATTATGTGATGACATTTATTCACAAGAAGGAACAGCAAGAGGAAAAGGGCGGATTTCTCGGAGTGTTTCTCGGTAAGACTCAGCGGGCAGAGGATGAGGTAAGGATCTTTATACGCGGGCTGATGGAGGTATCATCGGAGGACGAAGCCAGAAGATGCCGGGGTATGGAGAAACGGCGGAGCCGCGCGGCGGAGGCAGACTGGGAAGAGAACAGTGACGAAGAATGGAGAGAAAACGCAGATGATCCGAAGGAACGGAAAGATACAGCGGGTATCGGGAATTTCCTGAATAAAAAGTTCGGGATGAACAAAAAACCAGAGGGGGCAGAAGAGGCCGGAGGCCAGAGTGGTATCGGAAAGGCCGATAAGCCAGATATTTCAGGCTCAACTGTGTGGTTTAAAACCCGCAGCGGGCAGGAAAATGATAAACAGACAGGAAAGGAAAACGGAGCAGAAAATACAGGATCGACCGAGGAAGCCAGAGTGGAACACAAAATTGGAGATGCCGGATGGATCGGGGAAGAAGTCAGAGTTAAGAATGAAAAATGGATCGGAAAAGAGGACAGAGCGGAAAGTGTAGGATGGATTGAAAAGGAAGACAGAGCGAAAGGCGTAGACTGGAACGGAAAAAAGGATAGAACAGAAAAGGCGGAAGGTTCTTCTAATTGTTCCGCCGATATGGAAGAAAGCGGAAAAATGAAAAGCAATGCATCAGATGAGACTATTCCTGCGGGGAAAGAGGAAGCGGATGAACTTCCTCCGCGGACGGTTCGGGAAGAGTGCAGGGAGTATTTTGGAGCATGGGAGATTCTGGGCTGCTGCGTCATCGGGGAATATCCGGTGGAGAGAATGAAAAAGCTCACGGCGGAGGTACCTCAGTCACAGATGCTAATCTATCACTTACAGGAGCAGGAGGAGAATTTGTATTGTACGGAGAACGGAAGATATGAGCCGGTTTCCGGTTATTTCGTATTCTATGAGCAAAACAGGCTGATGCAGGAATATATGGCGGAGGCGTTGCAGGAAAACAGGACAGACAAAGAGGGAATATCGGATCAGGCGATCAAAAATTTCCGTAAAAAAATCAAACAGAAGGATCAGATCCGCACGGGAAGCATGCTGAAAATGGCAAGTTCATTTTTTGTTGTCACGGTGCTTGTGATCGGGGCAATTGCAGTAAACCGGATTGACCGGATCCGGAGTGTCAGCAGCAGCATTTCTGAGACGGCGGAAAATGAAGTGTATCAGAACGGAACAGGGAACATTTCAGGGAATCAGGAGAACGGAGTAGCCGCATCGGGAAATCTGGTCGCATCAGAGGCAGGAATCATGGGTGACGCAGGAAATGCTGCCGGTGCTCTGGATGCCGCTGTGGCGACAGATACACAGAATACCGCTATGACTGGTGTACAGGATATGGCAGTTACGGCAGGTGACCAGAATAATGCCGCGACTGCTGGCGCACAGGGTACCGCCGTTATGGGTGATAGTCAGGATACCGACAATATGACTGGCATCCAGCAAGCTACTGTAACAGATACTCAGAATGCATCAGATATAGTTGATATTCAGGATACGGCTGCGGCAAATGCATCACAGGCTGGGGTAGCTGATTTTGGAGATCAGTCAGCGGATCAGAGTAGCCTTACAGGCAATGAGGGAATAGTTTCAGTGGAACAGAGCAGCCTTACAGACAGTGATGAAACGGTTTCGGTGGAGCAGAACGTACTTACCGGCGCGACTGCGGAGGAGAAAAGCGGGACTTCCGGCATGGAAGGGACTGCGCCGGCAGAACAGACGGAGGATACAGGCGCAGCGTCGGAAGCGGCAGCACGCCAGACCAGGGCTGCTTACGTGATAAAGGAAGGAGATACTCTGGCCGATATCTGTCAGAAATATTACGGCAGTCTGGAGAAACTTGATGATATCTGCAGTATCAATGGAATTACAAATGCAAATATGATTATGCCGGGAGATAAAATTATGCTTCCATAGCGTAGGGGTTCGAATTCAGCAATACGTCATGCAAGCTGCCACCTGTCGCGAAAGGACGATTGGGTGTTGTCGATAGTAAACGGCTGCTAAGATTAAATTAAGGCGACGTCCGGTTGCTTTCGGGGAGAGTTTCTGTTATATTATATGCGAAATGGCGCAAGAGGGTAACAGGGTATCAATACTGCTGTGCGGTGATATGCTGCGGGATCGATCAGCAGGTAGAATGGAATATCACAGTACACAATACCGTAAGAACAGGGGATACGGATGAATAAAGAAAATATCAGACAGTTTTTTGGAAATATAAAGGATAAGGTCTCCATTCTGAAGCTTGGTGAAGACTCGGATTGGGAAGATGAGATGCAGAATGAGGATTGGCAGGAACCCTTCGACAGCGAAGATGAAGAAGAGCTGCCGGAGGGTGACCTGAAAGCCAAGATTTTCCAATACCGCCAAAATAAGTATTATAGGAATGCCGTCATTGTGTTTCTGGCGGCGGTTGTTCTCGGAGGATTTATCATTTACAACAAAATCGTTACGTATGACACATATGTGATTGCTGCATCCTATGAAAATACAGTAGCAGCAGGCACACAGTACGTGATGGCGGACAAGGATATTCTGAAATATAATGCAGACGGAGTGTCATGTGTATCGAGAAATAATGATGTAAGATGGAGCATTACCTACAGTATGCAGGCCCCGGTGGCGGATATCTGCGATACTACGATGGTGATTGCAGAACAGCAGGGAACGCAGATTTATATTGTAGAGGGTGAAGAAGGGCAGATCGGTTCCTTTGAAACTACGGCTCCCATCCTGAAAGCACGTGTAGCACGACAGGGGGTGGTTGCGGCAGTTCTTCAGGAGGATGATGTGACCTGGGTCAATCTGTATCAGACGGACGGCACATTGATTGCGAGTGATAAGACGACTCTCATGGAATCAGGATATCCGCTGGATATTGCAATCTCGCCGGACGGGCAGCGGCTGATGGTCTCATATCTTCAGGTCACAGGCGGTGTGCTGTCAGACACAGTAGTGTTCTATCATTTCGGAACGGCGGGGCAGAAGAAGGAAAATCATATTGTCAGCAGCGAAACATTTGAGGGAACCGCAGTACCGGATGTCTATTTCGTAGATAATTCTCATTCTGTAGCGGTGACAGATCAGGGATTTGCCGTATTTCAGGGCAAGGATGAGCCGAAGAAAACAGCCACGGTGGAATTTGAGGATGAGATTGTGAGTTGTTTCCATGAAAATGAGACGATAGGCTTCGTATTTAATAGTGAGGATACGGAGAGCCGCTACCGGATGGAGCTGTACAATCTTCGCGGCAAAAGGAAAATGAAAACGGAGCTGGACAGAACCTTCAGCAGAATCAAGATGGAGAATGGTCAGATTCTGATGTACAATGATAAAAATTGCACCGTTTATACTTCATCCGGACATGAGAAGTTTTCGGCTAACTATGAGAAGGAAGTAAGTGGATTTTTCTATTTTTCGGAATTCAGGAAATATCTGGTGATTACCAGAGACAGCTTTGACAGGATCAGAATTGGAGCGGGAGGTTGAGAGTCAGATGGACATGATAGGTTTGAATTTACTTGAAATTGTTGTGATTGTGGTTCTTCTGCTTTTGGTATTGTCCGGCCTGCGGAAGGGATTTGTAAAAAAGCTGGCCTCCATGATCTCTCTGGTGGTTTCGATTGTACTTGTATCAATACTCCTTCCGTATATGACGGAATATCTGAAAGAACATACTCCGGTGTATGAATATATTGTGGAGCAATGCCAGAAAATCATTGCAGAACAGGCAAATGGCGGTCTGGCTGCAGGAGCAGTCAGTAATGATAAGCTGGATGCGTATCGGAATATGGGCCGTGAGCAGCTCGGAGCTCTGCTGGCTGCAAATGGCTATGACAGTTCGATGCTGGATGCGCTCAGTGATGATGAGATTGAACAGTACAAAGAGCAGTATCTGGAAGAGTATCTCGATCAGCATACGCAGGAGACAGCAGAGCTGCCGGATATGCTGACGCTGTCGGATGAACAGCAGGAGTCTGTGATCGAGAACCTTCCGCTTCCGGAATCAATGAAAAAGCAGCTTCTGAAATACAACAATCAGGAGGGCTACCGAAATCTGAAGGCAAGTACCTTTCAGGATTATATTGTAAATTATGTGGCATCAGCGATACTGAATATATTGTCGTTTATCCTTGCCATTGTGCTCGTGCAGATTATATTGTGGCTGGTGATACGGACACTCGATCTGCTTGCACACGTTCCGGGTATCAGTTTTGTGAATCGTCTTGCAGGGGGAGCTCTCGGTTTGCTTCAGGGCCTGTTTGTGTTATGGCTGTTTTTTCTGGTGCTTTCGATGTGTTCTGCCACAGAGCCGGGATTGAAGATCCTGTCCATGGTGCAGGAAAGTGAAATACTGACTGCCCTTTATAATTCGAATCTGTTTGTTCAGATTGTACTGCGGGCGGCAGCGATATTTGTATAAAAAGCATGAGGCTGAATGAGATTGTATGGCAAAAGAGTGAGGAGGGGATGCAGCAGCATCTCCTTTTTCAGTAAAGCCTTGCGGGAACTGCAAAAAACGGCTATAATGATCGGAAAGAAATCATGTAGCTGAAAATAGTTACAAAACATCTTACGTTAGAGGAGAATATGAATATGGATTTTACTACTGTGAGAGAGCTTTACCGCAACAGTGCGGAATACACCGGCAAAGAGATAACGGTGGGAGGATGGGTGCGCAGCATCCGTGATTCGAAAACCTTTGGGTTTATTGTACTTCATGACGGTACTTTTTTTGAGACGCTTCAGATTGTTTATTCCGATAAGCTGGTAAATTTTACTGAGATATCGAAGCTGAATGTCGGAGCGGCGATTATTGTAAAGGGAACACTGGTAGCAACCCCGAATGCAAAGCAGCCGTTTGAGATTCAGGCAGACTCCGTAGAGGTGGAAGGAACCTCCACGCCGGATTTCCCGATGCAGAAGAAGCGCCATTCTCTGGAATACCTGAGAACGGTGCCGCATCTGCGGACAAGGACTAATACCTTCCAGGCTGTGTTCCGTGTACGTTCCCTGACTGCTTATGCGATTCATAAGTTTTTCCAGGAGCGCGACTTTGTGTATGTGCATACTCCGATTATCACGGGCAGCGACTGTGAGGGTGCAGGAGAGATGTTCCAGGTAACAACAATGGATCTGGCGAATCCGGAGAAAGACGGACAGGGAAATGTCGATTATACGAAGGACTTTTTCGGAAAGATGACGAACCTGACGGTCAGCGGACAGCTTGACTGTGAGACGTTCGCACAGTCCTTCCGCAACGTCTATACGTTTGGACCGACCTTCCGCGCGGAGAATTCTAACACAACACGCCATGCAGCTGAGTTCTGGATGATCGAGCCGGAGATAGCATTTGCAGACCTGCAGGATGATATGGAGCTGGCAGAGGATATGCTGAAATATGTGATTTCCTACGTACTGGAGCATGCACCGGAGGAGATGAAGTTCTTCAATTCGTTCGTGGATAAGGGGCTGATCGACCGCCTGAACCACGTGCTGAATTCTGATTTCGGACGTGTGACTTATACGGAAGCAATCAAGCTTCTGGAAAAGAACAATGACAAGTTTGAATACAAAGTATCCTGGGGCTGCGACCTTCAGACGGAGCATGAGCGTTATCTGACCGAGAAGATTTTCAAACGTCCAGTATTCGTCACAGATTATCCGAAGGAGATCAAAGCATTCTATATGAAGCTGAACGAGGATGGCAGGACGGTAGCTGCCATGGACTGCCTTGTTCCGGGAATCGGTGAGATCATCGGCGGAAGCCAGAGAGAGGATGACTATGACAAGCTGGCTGCACGTATCGCAGAGCTTGGTATGAATACAGAAGAGTACGGCTATTATATGGATCTGCGTAAGTACGGTTCCACTCGCCATGCAGGCTTCGGGCTTGGATTTGAGCGCTGCGTGATGTATCTGACGGGTATGTCTAACATCCGCGACGTGATCCCGTATCCGCGTACAGTCGGAAATTGTGAATAACTGAATGAGAATAACAGATTGAGAAGGCTGCAGATGGGGCATATCCCATCTGCAGGAATACAGAGGAGTTTTGGATGAGCAGTAAGATACTGGTACTGGATGATGAGAAGGAGATAGCAGAGATTATAGCACTCTATCTGGAAAATGAAGGCTATGAGGTAATGGCAGCAGGTACCGGAAGAGAAGCGTTGGCAATGATCGAGAAGGGAGCGCCTGATCTGGCACTTCTGGATATTATGCTGCCGGATATCGACGGATTCAGGGTATTGCAGAAAATCAGGGAAAAATATAAATTCCCGGTGATTATGCTGACGGCTAAGACCGAGTATACGGATAAGATTGCCGGGTTGACACTTGGGGCAGATGACTATATTCCGAAGCCGTTTAATCCGTTGGAGCTGGTTGCACGTGTCAAAGCACAGCTTCGCCGTTATACGAAGTACAATGAACAGGTAAAGCCGCAGGAGAATGTACTGGATTTTGCGGGTTTGGTGATGAACCGTGATACACATGAGTGTACTTATAATGAAAGAGAGCTCTCGCTTACTCCGATTGAATTCGATATTTTGTGGCTGCTGTGTGAGAACAGCGGGAAGGTGATCAGTTCCGAACAGTTGTTTGAACAGATTTGGAAAGAGAAATATTTTAAGAACAGCAATAACACAGTAATGGTTCATATCCGGCATTTGAGGGAAAAGATGGGGGATGCCCATCGGAAGAGCGATTTTATCAAGACAGTCTGGGGAGTTGGATATAAGGTTGAAAAATAAGAGGCCCGTTGGCAGGATGCAGATATATGGATGCAGACAGTCTTCAGATGAATCGGAAAGGAGCACGTGATGAGGTCGAAGAACAGCTATGGGAAAATGAAATGTATGATTCTGCTGCGGACGATTCTGATTACGGGGCTTGCAGTAATCGTGTGCTATGGGCTGTTGACACTTCTGGTGGATGGAATTTTCCAGAACGCTTTTGCGAAACTGGTAGTACGGGTGTTCGAAGGCATTGGTGTGGATCACGGCAGGGCACAACATTGGTATGAGCTGATTTTTATAGAAAACCGGACGCTTCTGATGACAGTTGGATTCGGAATTCTCTTTGTGATATTTTTCTACATTTCCATTGGCAGAATGACACATTATCTGAATGATATCAGTGATGAGATTGACAATATTCTGTTTGCTTCCGATGAGCCGGTTTCGCTGGATTCAGAACTGGCGCCGATGGAGGAGAAACTGTCAGAGCTGAAAACAAAGCTGCGGCGTCGTGAGATGGAAGCAGTAGAGAGTGAACAGCGGAAAAACGAATTGGTGGTATATCTGGCCCATGATTTGAAAACACCGTTGACTTCAGTCATCGCTTATCTGACGATGCTTGATGAGCGGCCCGATATGGCGGTGGAAGAGCGGGCGAAATATACACACATTACATTGGAAAAAGCAATCCGTCTGGGTGAGCTGATTAACGAATTCTTTGAGATTACACGGTTTAATCTGCAGGATATCGTGCTTGAGAAAGAAGAACTGAACCTGTCGATCCTGCTGGAGCAGCTTGCTGATGAAAGCTATGGGATGCTGGCAGAGAAAAGAATGACCTGCGCTGTAGATGTGGAGGAAGGACTGACTATCTATGGTGACCCGGACAAGCTGGCGCGGGTGTTTGACAATCTGCTGCGGAATGCGGCAGCCTACAGCTACGAAGGGACGGAGATTCTGATTCAGGCAAGAAGCGGGGGAGGCAAGATCACGATCATATTTACGAATTCGGGGCAGCAGATTCCGCAGAAAAAGCTGGAAATGATATTTGAAAAATTTTACCGGATCGATGATTCCCGGTCAAGCCGGACCGGCGGGGCCGGATTGGGACTTGCAATTGCGAAACAGATCGTGGAGCTCCACGGGGGTGTGATCACGGCGACGAGCGATGCAAGGCATACGAGATTTATAGTGACACTGCCGATGGGGCAGGAAAAGAGGTGAGCAGAATGGGCGGCTATGGCGGTTCACAGCCGGGTAACGGCGGCTATGGTGTCGGACGGTCTGGAAATGGATATGATCCGGACGGCAGACAGTCAATGAGAAACGGGCAATATCCGGGCGGCAGACGGCCGGTGAGAAACGGAGGCGAGGCGTACGGCAGACAGCCGATGGGAAATGGAG
>JAUNGL010000087.1 GCA_030524665.1 Lachnospiraceae bacterium
CAGATAACGTCTTGGCTATCTTTCCTTTACTGTTTTAAAGGTCAGTTCCTTGAATACAATAGAAAACCACGATGTGTTTTTCTATTGTCATGAATAAAACTTTTTAAGAATTTTTCAAGGTTGTTTCACTGTTCAGTTATCAATGTTCTTTTTGTTGCTTCGTTGTTGTTCCTCGTTCGCAGCAACTCTGATATATTATCACATCTTTTTTGTTTTGTCAACAGGTTTTTTTAACTTTTTTATTTTTCTTTTTTCCTGTTTGACAACCGGAGAAAGAGGGATTTGAACCCTCGCGCCGAGTTAACGACCTACACCCTTAGCAGGGGCGCCTCTTCAGCCTCTTGAGTATTTCTCCATATTTTGTTCACGCCTCACAGCGCTTTATTAGTATACTCAAATAACTCCTTTTTGTCAATCATTATTTTTCAAATTTTCTACTTTTTTTCAATTCATGAGTTTATGCAGATCTATGAGTTCCTGTATCCACAAATCCCCTCATCAGCCGTTCTTTTTCACCTCTCTTCATTCGCTTGATCGCAGCCTCCCTTTGCATTGCCTTCCGCTTCGTATCAAAGCTTTCATAATATACTAATTCAACGGGTCTCCGGCTTCTGGTGTATTTCGCCCCTTTTCCGTTGTTATGCACAGCTATCCTGTGTTCCAGACTAGTTGTCCATCCTGTATACAAAGTACCGTCGCTGCATTTGACGATATACGTATAATTCTCCTTTTTTTCCATTTTACACTGATCTCCATCCAATGATTCTATTATAATATGTACAGGGATGGCATTCCATCCCTTCTATTTAAAGCAGCCGACATTGTTGTACTTCACTCAAATTCTGGACTGCTGCGTAAGTTATAGTCCGGCTGCGTATCCTGTCGTTGTGCTTTTCTCCCATCATAAGTCATCATCACCAGGGTGTTTGACAGTTATGATTTATTATACTCTGTTTTTCTTCTTTTGTGCATCTGTTTCATACTTCTTTTCTTATGTCCATCTTTTTATAATTTATTAACCCAAGCTGTTATTCCAGATACAGAATTGGATCCACCGGTGTATCGTTCTGGGTCATCTGGAAATACAGATTACTCCCCTCTTTTGTATAATAACGTGTTGGCTCACTTACATATCCGAGCAGGCTGCCTGTTTCTACAACATCTCCCTCCTGCACTGCCGCTTCTTTGAGCTGTCCATAAGTGAGACGATATCCATTTCCAATATTGACTGTCATGGTCAGACCCGTGACTTCATCTGTCTTCAGACTTTCCACAATTCCGCGTGCGGCTGATAATACCTGATTTCCAGTTTCACTTCCAATCACCAGAGCCGGGCTGTATTTGTACTGATTCAATGTTGGGAAATAAACACTCCCATCCATGCTGTAATCAATCAAAATGGTTCCTGCTGCCGGCCAGAGAAGTGTGTCTGATTCGTCAAATGCCACATTTGCTGCAAGCAGAGATTCTTCTGAGATAATATTAGAAGATGATGCCTCTGCCATCGTTTCATCAGTAACTGCTGCATTACCATCCAGTCCTGCCTGTGCCGCTGCATCCAATTGCCCCTCCGTATTACCAGCAACTATTCCATGATCTGTTACTTCAGATAATGAATCTGCATTTTCCTGCACTTCTCCGGAATTTGCCGCAGCCGCACTTTCATTGTTATTCTCTTCTTCTAATGCAGAAATCAATGTATCATTCACTTCTTCCGCATCATCAAACAGTTCCTCATCTTCCAGATATGCCTGTTCCATCGCTGTTTCCGGCTGCACCTCTTCTGTTCTCTGTACCTTATCAAGTGCCACAATACTTCCAAGCACCAGCACTCCGGTAAGGCACAGTCCAAATGTCCATGCACTGCGTCGTTTGTTCCACAAATCACTGAAAAATCTTTTATCCATATCATTCACCTCATCCATTATTCCTCTCATTTGGGAACATGCCGGTACTCCCGGGCAAATTCCAGAGCGGTTTAATGATAGGATTTCCAGAAACAGCAGGCTTATACAGGTTTTTCAATAAAATGCCGTATATCAAAAAACAGTATCCGCACGAAACGGCTTCAGAGCAGAACGTCTGTTCCAAAGTCTTCCGTACGAATACTGTTCTCAGGAATTTATCACTTGTTCCGGATCTGCTTTTGCAGATCCGGATTATTCATTACAGTTCAAAGCTTGCCGGATCAACCGTGACTTCTACCTTGTCCAGATGCCAGATTTCATCGACATACTGCTGGATCGTACGGTCAGAAGTAAACTTGCCGCTGCATGCCATATTGAGAATAGCCATCTTAGCCCATCTCTCTTCATCACGGTATGCTTCCTCCACACGTCTCTGTGCCTCAGCATAGGACTTAAAGTCTGCAAGGATGAAATATGTGTCCGGACGGTCGCTGCTGTTTGTATTCAACAGAGAATCATAGATTTCACGGAACATATTCATATCACCGTGAGAGTACTCGCCGTTGATCAGCTGCATCAGCACGCGGCGGATATCCTGATCGTTGTTGAAGTAGTCCATCGGATAGTATCCACCGTGGTTCTCATAGTGAATAACCTCATCGGCACTCAGACCGAAGATAAATGCATTCTCTTCGCCTACTTCTTCTACGATTTCAACGTTTGCACCATCCATAGTTCCAAGGGTCGGAGCACCATTCAACATGAACTTCATGTTTCCGGTACCGGATGCCTCTTTACTTGCAGTTGAAATCTGCTCGGATACATCAGCAGCCGCAAAAATCAACTCTGCATTGGATACTCTGTAGTCTTCAATAAATACAACCTTCAGCTTGCCGTTGATGGAACGGTCATTGTTGATCACATCAGCAACACTGTTGATCAGCTTGATAGTCAGCTTTGCACGACGGTAGCCTGCTGCAGCCTTTGCGCCGAAGATAAAGGTTCTCGGATAGAACGGCATCTCCGGATGGTCTTTGATCTGGTTGTACAGATACATCACGTGCAGAATATTCAGAAGCTGACGCTTATACTCATGAAGTCTCTTAACCTGTACATCAAAAATAGAACGAGGATCTACTTCTACGCCGTTGTGCTCTTTGATATATTTAGCCAGACGCAGCTTGTTCTGATACTTAATGTTCATGAACTCCTGCTGTGCCTTCTTATCATCAGCATAAATCTTCATCTTGCCAATCTGCGGAAGATCGGTAATCCACTCATCTCCGATGTGTGATGTAACCCAATCTGCCAGAAGCGGGTTTGCATGAAGCAGGAAACGTCTCTGTGTGATACCATTTGTCTTGTTGTTGAACTTCTCCGGCATCATCTCATAGAAGTCTCTCAGTTCCTGATTCTTCAGGATCTCTGTATGCAGGCGTGCTACACCATTGACAGAGTATCCTGCTGCAATTGCAAGGTGCGCCATCTTCACCTGTCCGTCGTAAATGATTGCCATCTTGCGAACCTTTTCCTGATTGCCCGGATACTTCTTCTGAATCTCATTAATAAATCTGCGGTTGATCTCTTCTACGATCTGATATACACGCGGAAGCAGTCTGGAGAACAGCTCGATCGGCCACTTCTCAAGTGCCTCTGACATAATTGTATGGTTGGTATATGCACAAGTCTTTGTGGTTACCTCCCACGCTTCATCCCATTCCAAGCCTTCCTCGTCCAGAAGAATACGCATCAGCTCAGCTACTGCTACTGTCGGATGTGTATCGTTCAGCTGGAAGGTAGCCTTCTCGTAGAACTTGCGGATATCGGAATGTGTCTTCTTATATTTTGCAATTGCGGCCTGAACACTTGCAGAAATGAAGAAATACTGCTGTTTCAGACGCAGTTCCTTACCTGCATAGTGATTGTCATTCGGATACAGAACGTCAACAATATTCTTTGCCAGATTCTCCTGCTCCACAGCCTTCTGATAATCACCCTTGTCAAAAGAGTCAAGCTGGAAATCTGTGATAGCCTCAGCATCCCATACACGAAGTGTATTTACTACGTTATTATTATAACCGAGAATCGGCATATCAAACGGAACCGCACGTACAGACTGATATCCTTCCTGAATGAAGTGATTTCTCTTTGTCTTCTCGTCATACTCAACACGTACATAACCGCCGAATTTGACAATCTTCGCATATTCCGGACGGCGCAGTTCGAACGGATTACCGTTCTTCAGCCAGTTATCCGGAACTTCTACCTGATAGCCGTTTTCAATCTTCTGTTTGAACATACCATAGCGGTAGCGAATACCGCAGCCATACGCAGAATATCCCAGAGTAGCCAGGGAATCCAGGAAGCATGCTGCAAGACGTCCCAGACCGCCGTTTCCAAGTGCTGCATCCGGCTCCTGATCCTCAATCACATTCAGATCAAATCCCAGTTCTTCCAGAGCTTCTTTTACTTCCTTATATGCCGTAAGGTTAATCAGGTTGTTGCCCAGAGCACGTCCCATCAGGAACTCCATCGACATATAATATACAGTCTTCGGATCATCAATCTCATACTGTTTCTGTGTAGCAAGCCAGTTATCAATGATCACATCTTTTACTGCATAAGAGACAGCCTGAAACAACTGCTGCTGGTCAGCTTCCTTTATCGTTTTCCGGTAAAGAGTTTTTACATTTTCTTTAACTCTGTCCTTAAACACTTCCTTGTTTAATAATTTATCCATTTTTTCCTCCTCATTTAGGGTATGCCGCAGGATACGACGCACCTTTCTACTTATATCTATATCAACGGATCACGTCCGCCAGTCCACAGCGGACTATCCTGTTATTTTAATTAACAGTTCAGCCATGTTCCATGACATATATCTATGGTATCCTTGCTCAGATTTTCTCCACTCCAAGCACTACCTTCTCACCATTGATGTTCCATTCCTTAGCAAAGCCCTGCACATCTCCGTACAGAATTTCTACAGCCAGTACATCATTCTTGATCTGCGTCTCGTATTTATGGAAGATAGCTGTGATCCTGTCATTATCCTTGACAGATACACTTATCTGATCCATAACCTCGAATCCTGCTTCCTTACGCATGTTCTGGATCTTGCTGATTACTTCACGCAGGAATCCTTCTTCCAACAGTTCCGGTGTCAGATTTGTGTTCAGAACGACTGAAATATCTCCGTTGTTCTCGGAAATATATCCTTCTGTCTGTGCTGTCTCAATCAGAAGATCTTCTTCTGTCAAAACAACTTCGTTTCCATTGATATTGAGCTTCAGTGCGCCGGTTTCCTTCAGTTCCTTCATAGCCGCATTGCCGTTCAGTTCCGGAAGCACCTTGCGGATACCACCCAGCAACTTTCCGTACTTCGGTCCGACAGTCTTAAGCTGCGGTTTGAAGCTGTAGGAAATAAAACTGCTGACATCATCTGTAAAGATAACTTCCTTCACATTTAATTCATCCTTGATGATATCTGAGAAGTATTTCGGAAGTTCCTTCGGTGCTTTTACAAACATGCTGCCGATTGGCTGACGGTTCTTGATGTTTGCTGCATTTCTGCACGCACGTCCCATCACTACTACCTTCAGCACTTCATCCATCTCCTGCTCCAGTTCTTTATCAATATATGCTGTTTCCACAACCGGGAAGTCACACAGATGAATACTTTCCGGAGCAGATGCATCTACCTTGCATACGATGTTGCGGTAGATATCCTCTGTCATAAACGGAATCATCGGAGCTGCTGCCTTACAGGTATTTACAAGTGCAGTATA
This sequence comes from Lachnospiraceae bacterium, assembly GCA_030524665.1. Lineage (GTDB taxonomy): Bacteria > Bacillota > Clostridia > Lachnospirales > Lachnospiraceae > Choladousia. The sequence goes on from JAUNGL010000087.1 coordinate 5,696, forward strand.
CAGAGTCATATAAGCATTAATCTTGTCCTGCTCCATACCCTTCGCCCAGAAACGTTCACGGCTTCTTCTGACGTACCAGTTACTCATGTCATCCACAAAATCCTGAAGTGCTCTCGCTGCCTCCGGAATCCGGTAATTGCCCAGATTGTCATCTACATCCTGAACCATGGAGTACATCTTGGAAAGCAGCCATTTGTCCATAACAGGAAGCTGCTCATAATCCAGTGTATAATCCATCGGATTGAAATTGTCAATGTTCGCATACAGTACAAAGAATGCGTACGTATTCCACAGGGTTCCCATGAACTTACGCTGTCCTTCCGTTACTGCCTTGCCATGGAAACGGTTCGGAAGCCACGGAGCACTGTTGATATAGAAATACCAGCGGATCGCATCTGCACCGTAGGTTTCCAATGCCTCAAATGGATCAACTGCATTTCCCTTGGACTTACTCATCTTCTGTCCATTCTCGTCCTGCACATGTCCCAGAACGATTACATTTTCATACGGCGCTTTGTTGAAGATCAGCGTCGAGATGGCCAGCAGTGAGTAGAACCAGCCTCTTGTCTGGTCAACTGCCTCTGAAATAAACTGCGCCGGGAAATGATCCTCAAAATATTCTTTATTTTCAAACGGATAATGATACTGTGCAAACGGCATCGCACCGGAATCAAACCAGCAGTCAATTACCTCCGGCACACGATGCATCGGTTTGCCGCATTTCGGGCAGCGGATCGTCACGGCATCGATATAAGGACGATGCAGTTCAATTTCTTCCGGACAGTCATCTGACATCGCACGAAGCTCTTCCTTGCTTCCGATGGAATGCATATGGCCGCACTCACACTCCCAGATATTCAGCGGAGTTCCCCAGTAACGGTTACGGCTGATACCCCAGTCCTGTACGTTCTCCAGCCAGTCCCCGAAGCGTCCCTTTCCAATACTTTCCGGGATCCAGTTGATGGTATTATTATTGCGGATCAGGTCTTCCTTTACAGCGGTCATCTTGATGAACCAGGATTCACGCGCGTAGTAGATCAGCGGCGTATCACATCTCCAGCAATGAGGATAGCTGTGTTCAAACTTCGGTGCCGAGAAGAGCTGTCCTCTTTCCTCCAGATCTTTCAGTACAAGCGGATCAGCTTTCTTCACAAATACGCCTGCCCAGGGAGTCTCTTCTGTCATCTCACCCTTGCCGTTTACAAGCTGTACAAACGGCAGGTCATATCTCTTACCAACCTTGTAGTCATCCTCACCAAATGCAGGCGCGATGTGTACGACTCCGGTACCGTCTGTCAGTGTAACATACGTATCGCAGACTACATAATATGCCTTTTTATTTACTTTTGCATACGGGAACAGCGGCTCGTATTCTTTATACTCCAGATCCGTTCCTACATAGCTTTCCACAACTTCATAAACGCCTTCTCCAAGTACCGAATCACACAGAGCCTGTGCCATGTAGTAGATTTCTCCGTTCTCAGTCATCCTGACTTTGACATAACTCTCGTTCGGATTGACACAGAGTGCTACATTCGAGGGCAGAGTCCACGGTGTGGTTGTCCATGCCAGAATAAAGGCATCCTCATCTTTCACTTTGAATTTAGCTACTGCAGAACGTTCTTTTACATCCTTATATCCCTGTGCTACCTCGTGGCTCGACAGCGGAGTGCCGCAGCGCGGGCAGTACGGTACAATCTTATGTCCCTTATACAGCAGTCCTTTTTCCCAGATCTGTTTCAATGCCCACCATTCAGACTCGATAAAGTCATCATGATACGTTACGTATGGATTATCCATATCTGCCCAGAAACCTACGGTGCCGGAGAAATCCTCCCACATCCCTTTGTATTTCCAGACACTTTCCTTACAATGATTGATAAAAGGCTCCAGCCCATAAGCCTCGATCTGCTCTTTTCCATCCAGACCAAGCATTTTCTCAACTTCCAGTTCCACCGGCAGTCCGTGTGTATCCCATCCTGCTTTTCTCGGAACCATCTTTCCCTTCATGGTCTGATATCTCGGTATCATATCTTTGATGACACGCGTCAATACGTGCCCAATGTGCGGCTTGCCGTTTGCTGTAGGCGGTCCGTCATAAAATGTATACGTCGGACAACCTTCACGATTCTTCATACTCTTCTCAAATATCTGATTCTCTTTCCAGAACTTCTCTGTCTGTTTCTCACGTTCAACAAAGTTCAGATTAGTTGATACTTTATCGTACATGATTGCCTCCTCCATTATATCCAGCATTAATGATTCTCGGATTCCGTCTATACCGACTGGTAAAAAAACAACACACTACCAGCAGTGTACACATTTTTCAATTATACTCTGACACTGTGCTTATTGTCAATTTGCTAATCGTGGAAATTCGATGAAGTTCATTGATTTTTTCGTGGAAATCTACTATACTAGTAGCATTACCCTGATATCAGATTGGTATAATTGATACCGCAGTTACACAAAAATCCCGTCAAGACGGACAGAAAGTGAGGAAGTATTGAATGAAAGAACTTTTTAACATGGACAACGGTCTCTTCCGGTTTCTCGGACGTGTCGCCGACCTTATGATACTGAATATTCTGTTTATCGTATGCAGTATCCCCATCATCACAATTGGTGCCTCAATCACCGGAATGTACTATGTAACTCTGAAGATCGCAGAGAATGAAGAAGGATACATCGTCAGAGGATTCTTCAAATCCTTTAAGCAGAACTTCAAGCAGGCCACTGTCATCTGGCTCATCATACTGGGCGTAGGCATTGTGCTTGTGATGGATTTGATGATCATGCGGAATTCTGACAGTACTTTCGGCAACGTATTACGGATTGCCATTACAGCGCTCTGCGTCATCTATCTGGTGATTACCAGTTATGTATTTCCGACGCTTGCGCGTTTTTATAACTCTATTAAAAATACCTTCAGGAACTCATTCCTGATGTCAATTGCACACCTGCCGTATACTCTTCTGATTCTGGTAATTACAGTAGCACCGGTAATCCTTACCTTTATCAACGGATACACACTCTGGTACGGACTTCTTCTTTGGCTGCTGTTTGGTTTTTCAGCGATTGCATACGGAAATTCCTTCTTCCTGAAACGTATATTCGCGAAGTATATGCCGCCGCAGGAAGAGAGTCAAGAGGATCCGGATCACTGGGTAGTCGAAGAGACTGAAGAAATGAAAAAGGCAAGATCAGCCCGTTTTGAAGAAGCTGCTGATCAGCAGGCCGCGCATCTGGCTGAATTAAAAACAGTTGAAGATACCATCACTGGTACCAAAGAAAATGTGCCGGCAAACGCCGATACCAAAACCATTCATCAAACGGATATAGATTCCTAAGGCATACATTTAGTTATTGTTGTATACAGAAAACCCCTGTACAGACAGTGTAATAAGATCATGTCTGTGCAGGGTTTTTCTCATTCCTTTTATTTACGCTCCACCAGCTTCAGACGCACGATTGCTTTCTTCAGTGCAATCTCCGCCCTGGACGTATCGATCTTCGGATCATGCGCCTGCAGACGTCTCTGTGCACGCACCTCAGCTTCATGCGCACGGTTCGCATCAATCTCATCCGGCCATTCGGCAATTTCTGCCATCACTGTAATCTTATCCGGCAGAATCTCCAGAAAGCCTGCGTGGACAGCCGCCTCCAGCACCTTGCCATCCTGATGGATTCTGGCAATTCCCGGTTCCACGATCATAGTCATCGGGATATGGCGTCTGTAGATGCCAACCTCACCTTCCGAGGTGTTCAGCTCAAGCATAAAGGCTTCCCCTGACCAGAATACACGATCCGGAGTGATAATCTGCAGTTCAAAATTTCTTTCATCTGCCATATTCAGTCACCCCCTACTTTACGCGGGCAACTACTTCATCAATGGTTCCGGCATTCAGGAAATAGCTTTCCGGTATATCGTCATGCTTACCTTCCAGGATTTCTTTGAATCCGCGGATTGTCTCTGACAGCGGCACGTATTTTCCGTCTACACCAGTGAACTGTACAGCCACGAAAAACGGCTGCGACAGGAATCTCTGAATCTTTCTCGCACGGCTTACCACGAGCTTGTCATCCTCTGAAAGCTCATCCATACCGAGAATTGCGATAATATCCTGAAGTTCTTTGTACTTCTGAAGGATCTCCTGGACTCCGCGTGCAACTGCATAATGCTCTTCTCCGACAATTCTCGGATCAAGAATACGTGACGTAGACTCCAGTGGATCTACCGCCGGATAAATACCAAGCTCCACGATAGAACGTGAAAGTACGGTAGTCGCATCCAGATGGGCAAATGTCGTTGCCGGAGCCGGGTCTGTCAGGTCATCGGCCGGAACGTAAACTGCCTGTACGGAAGTGATAGAACCATTCTTCGTAGAGGTGATACGCTCCTGAAGAGCACCCATCTCCGTCTGCAGCGTCGGCTGATAGCCTACGGCAGAAGGCATACGTCCAAGCAATGCCGATACCTCGGAACCTGCCTGGGTGAAACGGAAAATATTATCGATGAACAGAAGCACATCTTTTCCGCCTTCATCACGGAAATTCTCCGCCATCGTCAGTCCGGTCAGTCCAACACGCATTCTTGCTCCCGGCGGCTCGTTCATCTGTCCGAATACCATCGTCGTTTTATTGATAACGCCTGATTCCTGCATTTCGTGGTAAAGGTCATTTCCCTCACGGGTACGTTCGCCTACACCAGTAAATACGGAATATCCGCCGTGCTCTGTCGCTATGTTGCGGATCAGCTCCTGAATCAGTACCGTTTTTCCTACTCCGGCGCCGCCGAAAAGACCGATCTTACCGCCCTTCTGGTACGGGCATAGCAGGTCTACGACCTTGATACCTGTCTCCAGCACTTCGGCTGAAGTTGACTGTTCCTCAAATGACGGTGCATCCCTGTGGATCGGCATATACTTCACACCCTGCGGAGCCGGCTTATTGTCAATCGGATCACCTGTTACGTTGAAAATACGTCCCAGTGTCTTCTCTCCAACCGGTACGGAAATCGGTGAGCCTGTAGCTACCGCCTCCATACCTCTGACAAGTCCGTCTGTCGTACCCATCGCGATACATCTGACCGTCTCATCGCCGAGGTGCTGTGCCACCTCAACCACGAGACGCTCTCCGTCCGTTCTGGTGATGTGAATTGCTTCATATATCGCCGGAAGAGTCCCCTCCGGAAATTTAATATCCAATACCGCACCGACAATTTGAGTGATTTTACCTTTGTTCTGCTTTGCCATCCCTGTAATTCACTCTCCTTCATCTGTTATTTTTACAATTTAGCCAGCCCCTCACGCGGGTCTGCGATCCGTATGGCGGCGTAATACCGCTTACTGTTCACAGACTGCAGGGCCCTGAACAGCAGCTATCAGCCCTTACTCCAACGCTTCCGCTCCCGCAATAATCTCGGTCAGCTCCTGCGTGATAGAACCCTGTCTTGCACGGTTGTACTGCAGCGTGAGCTTACTGATCATCTCCTCCGCATTGCTCGTCGCAGAATCCATTGCCTGCATACGCGCTCCGTTTTCACTGGCAATCGCTTCCACCAGTGCTCCATATATGATGCTCGTCATATACTTCGGAATGATCACATCCAGCGCTTCCTCTGCCTCGGGCTCATAGTTCATCAGTGTATTGTCTTTCTTTGCCGCCACATCAGCCTCGTTCACCTCTACCGGGAGCAGTTTAATCAGCTTCGGCTCATGCACGACTGTATTTTTGAAATATGTGTATGCAAGATAAATCTCTCCGACTTCCCCGGAAGCATACGCCGCCAGAACATCATCACAGATTTCCTTCGCATCTCCAAACATCGGATTCTCAATCACTTCGCTGTAATCCTTTGCCTCCGCATAACCCTTTCTCAAGAGGTGTTCGCGCCCCTTATGACCGACGCTGTAGAGGATGATGTCTTCTTTTTTCAGGTCTGAACCGGTTACGGTCTTGATCACATTGGAATTATATCCGCCTGCAAGCCCCCGGTTGGAAGTGATCAGGATCACGGCTTTTTTGCTGGAATCCTGCGGCTTCAAATACGGATGCTCAATCGTTCCGGATTTGGCCAGCATGGAGGTCACCGTATCGTACATCTTGTCAAAATACGGCTTGGACCGCTCAGCACGCGCTCTCGTCTTCTGCAGCTTGACCGTAGACACCAGCTTCATCGCCTTGGTAATCTGCTGGGTACTCGCAATACTGCTGCGCCGCCGCTTGATATCTCTCATTGAGGCCATATAATCACCTTACCTTCGCATCTTATTTGAAGCTTGCCTTGAATTCCGTGATTGCCTTTTTCAAAGCTTCTTCTATCTCCGCTGTGATCTGCTTCTCGGAAGCAATACCTGACGGAATCTCCGGATATTTGGTATCAATAAACTCGAACAGCTCTTTCTCAAAACGCAGGATATCAGCCACCGGGATATCCAGCAGATACTTGTTCACAGCCACATAAATAATGATAACCTGGTACTGTACCGCCATCGGCTGATACTGCGGCTGCTTCAGAATCTCCTTGATACGCTCGCCCTGTGCCAGCTTTTCCTTCGTATCGTCATCCAGCTCAGACCCAAACTGTGCAAATGCCGCCAGCTCACGGTACTGCGCCAGCTCCACACGGATCGGCGCTGCAATCTTCTTCATTGCCTTGATCTGTGCCGCACCGCCAACTCGCGACACGGAAAGACCTGCATTGATAGCCGGACGGAAACCGGAATTGAACATCTCTGTTTCCAGATAAATCTGTCCGTCTGTGATGGAAATTACGTTGGTCGGAATATAGGCCGATACGTCTCCTGCCTGTGTCTCAATGATCGGAAGTGCCGTCAGGGAACCTCCGCCCAGCTCATCCGAGAGTTTCGCCGCACGCTCCAGAAGCCTGCTGTGCAGATAGAAAACATCACCCGGATATGCTTCACGCCCTGGCGGACGTCTCAGAAGCAGGGAGAGTGTACGGTAAGCCGCTGCGTGCTTGGACAAATCATCGTAAATGATCAGCACGTCCTCTCCGTTCTCCATCCATTCTTCTCCGATTGCGCACCCTGAATACGGTGCAATGTACTGCAGCGGTGCCAGCTCACTTGCAGTCGCGGATACGACTGTCGTGTAATCCATAGCGCCGTACTCTTCCAATGTATTCACAAGGGATGCCACGGTCGAAGACTTCTGACCGATTGCGACGTAAATACACTTCACGCCCTGTCCCTTCTGATTAATAATTGTATCAATCGCAATTGCCGTCTTACCGGTCTGACGGTCACCGATAATCAGCTCACGCTGTCCTCTTCCGATCGGAACCATCGAATCAATTGCCTTGATACCCGTCTGAAGCGGCGTGTCTACGGACTTTCTGGCGATAACGCCGGACGCCACACGCTCAATCTTGCGGTATTTGTCGGAATGAATCGGTCCCTTGCCGTCAATCGGCTGTCCGAGCGCATTTACGACACGTCCCAGCATACCATCTCCTACCGGGACCTCCACAACTCTTCCTGTTGTCTTTACAATATCTCCCTCGCCAATCTCACTGCTGCTGCCAAGAAGTACTGCGCCGACATTGTCTTCCTCCAGATTCAGCACCATTCCGTACACTTCACCCGGAAATTCCAGAAGCTCGCCCTGCATCGCCTTCTCCAGTCCATAGATTCGAGCGATACCGTCTGCTACCTGGATTACAGTACCAGTGTCAGACACTGCTATCTCGGAGGAATATCGTTTAATCTGCTCTTTAATCACAGAACTTATTTCCTCTGGTCTCAAATTCATGAGAAACTTACACCTTCTTTCCCGTCTGATTCCAGCAACAGAAAACCGCATCACCGTTTCTCTGTCACTTTGTAATAAATCTCTGCATAGCTGTCCAATGCTTTCACAGTCGCCGTCTGTGCGGGACTCTTCGACCGGACAATTATATCTTTGCTTCCAAGGAAATCTTCATAAGCTTTCCGGTCAGGCTGGTAAGCCTGCTGCGGATCGTGCTGTCCACGATGCGGTCTCCGATACGGATCAGAAGCCCTCCGATCACACCTTCATCCACCTTATAGTCAATTTCCATCTTTTCATAACGGGTCGTATCCAGAAGTTTCTGTTCAATTTTCTTCTTCTGCTCACCGTTAAGAGGTACTGCAGATGTTACCTCTGCAACTCCTGTCTTGTTGTATTCCTTTACTTTTGCCAGAAAATATCCAAAAATTGCCGGTAAGTCTTTATATCTTCCCTTTGTTACCACGATTCTCAGAAAACCTGTGAGTTCGTCGGACACCTGGCCCTTGAAAACCTTCTCTACCAGTTGGAGCTTCTGCTCCTTCGGAATTTCCGGATGAATCAGGACTTTCTCGAAATCTCCATTCTCCGCAAGAACGGTCTGGATTATTGCCACCTCCGCGGCAAATTCATCTACCCGATTCTCCTCCACGGCAAGGCTAAACAACGCATCCCCATAGGTTTTGGATACTAGCTTTGCCATGTCTGCTCTCCTATCTCCTTCAACGTCTCATCAACTAACGAATCCTGGATTCTGGTATCGATCTGCTCTCTGACCACCTTTTCCGCGATCATAGATGCCACAGTGATAATCTCTTTCTTGATATCATCTTCTGCTTTCTTCTTTTCCAGCTCAATCTGACGGTTCGCACGCGCAATGATCTCCGCTGCCTCCGCCTTCGCTTCCTCCACAATCTTCGCCTCATTCTCAAGTGCACGTTTTCTCGCAGCACTCAGGATCTCATCCTCTTCACGGTGGATATTGCGGATTCGGCTCTCATAATCTTCTTTGAGCTTCTGTGCATCTTCCTTTGCCTTCTGTGCAGAATCAATATCATTCTTTACCCGGTCCTGACGCTTTTTGAGCATATCACGCACCGGATTGAACAGAAGATACGATAAGAATGCAAACATGACAAACACAGACAGAGCAAGAAGTACCGCATCATGCAGAAGCTGAGGGTCAAGATTAAATAATCGTTCCAAGATTTCGCCTCCCTTCGCAAAATGTTCTTTTCATAACTCTTTATCCAGTCTTAGATTCTTCCGAACAGTGGATTTGCGAATAAGAGGATAAATGCAATAGCAAGTCCGTAAAGACCTGTCGTCT
>JAUNGL010000088.1 GCA_030524665.1 Lachnospiraceae bacterium
TAAATTCTAATTATCCAGCCTTCATTTTGCATATATACAGTTGTTCCAAAATAATCGCCCTGATATGTTCCCCAAAGATATGTACTTTCAGAACTTTCCGTAAAAACTGTCTGCTGTTTGGGAAACTAAAGAATAGACCCACGCCTTTCCGGAAGCTTGCTCGTCCGGAATATCCTGCCAAAAAATTACATGTGTATCATACGCAAATTCTCTTTCAAAATCATTTCCCGCTTCAATATTGAGGTGCGATCCATCAATATTTATACTCCCCAAAGTCTGTCCATAGATTGCTTTAAAACAGCATCTCAGGCTGGTCTCAGCCACATGGAATTTTGCTGCAAGCTCAGATATGGTCAGGTGGCTCAGTGGATTGTCACTCAGGTATTCATGAACCTGCATCACTGCATCTGCAACTGACGGAGAAAACCGCGGAAGAGCCTCTCTCTTCTCTTCCACAGCCAGGCTGAGGAAAAGCAGGAGTTCTATGATTTTTACAATCATATATGGGTGTCTGACCCGTTCTTCGACACGATACAGTTCATCAAAAATGTGTCCGATACTGGAATTCGTGCGCAGCAGAAGTGCATCTTTGCATGACTGCATGTTCTCTTTGATTGTATGCAGGTCAATATCCGCCCATGTCACATGTTCTTTCAGCCACTGTGATGCCGGATCAACTTCAATCATCACTGAAATCCCTTCATATCTGTGGGTCGGAAAACGCGAATCCACAATTATCAAAACTTCAGGATCACTGACGGCCAGATCCCCTTCTCCGATATAGCAGCGTGAACCACCCTTCAGCTGCAATTCATAACAGCCTCTGCGGCAATGATTGATATGCAGGAAACCACTGACTGGTTCCACATTCTGAAAGCCGGATGCCATCTCGAACTGGTTGTATACCAGTAAAACCCCCGGGAAAACATCATAGCAGCGCATGCTGCCTGTTCCGGTCTCATTTTCCGAAGATAAAAGCATCCCGCCGGAACATGGTTCAGCCTTTTGAACACGATAACCCTGCAATGCGCGCTGGTAATTTTCGGACACCTGCACTTCTGAAATCTGCACCTGTAGTTCCTCCTGTGATTCTGTCTGTTACCTCTTATTTTTGTTACGATTTTTGTAACAATTTTCACTTCTCCGCCCCGCGAACTGCAGTATGCTGTAGTTCCTTCTCCATGCGGATACATTGAAAGGTTCCTCCATGTATCATCTGATCAGATACTACCTCATATCCCAGTTTTCTGTAGAATTCCACAGCGACATCACGGCTTTCCAAAACGATCTTTTTGTAGCCTTGTTCCCTGACCCACTCCTCTGCCTCCTGAATCACACGGCTTCCCAGTCCCTGATTCCGGTATTCCGGGAGGACGACAACCCGGCCGATCATAACGCTGTCTTTCTCTATTTCATAAAACCGACAGGTGGCTACCGGGAATTCCTCATCCAGCAGCACAATATAATCCGTATCCGGACCATCATGTTCATCAAATTCTTCTCTTAATGTAATGTGGTATTGCTTTGCCATGGCCTGAATCCGCACATAATATGCACCTGCCCTCTGCCATGTCTCAGTTGCTCTGATTGTTTCCACGAAAAAGTCTCCCTTGTTTTTAATTTAAAAAGTTTTCATATTAGTTAAATTAATTCTGGTTATTACGGCGCATTTCTTCTGAAACTTTGAATTTGTGCATTACTTCCTTTTGTGATTCATCTTATCATAGGGATATGCTTTTTAGCAAGTGAAAGCGTCTGATTTGCTGTTGTTGACATGTATTATTGGTTACAGTTCAGTCATGCAGAAAATTAAAAGTCTGCCGGAGCCGCAGATTCTTTTCCGCGTTTCCGGCAGGTTTATCTCTGCAGTGGTTTAGCTGTCAGGCAGTATTCCCAACAGGCTGTATATCAGGTCTGAACTTCCTGCTTACAATTTCTGATACAATTCCAGGGTAGACTTTGTATCCCCGCCATACAGGAAATAATAATCGATCTGTTTTGCTGCATCTGTATACAGATATGGCCCATACATAGGGATTGCGCAGCACATGACGCTTCTCTCCGCCGCGATTCCGATCCCATAGCCATATTCTGATACCAGAAGCGGCATTCGCAGTCTTTTTCCGCCGAAGCTGATGTACCTTGCTTTCTGGTTTATCCGTTCCAGGTCATTCGCCAGCATTCCCTTTGCGTAGAGCTTTTCATTTTTCGGCCAGTCAAAGTATACCCAGGTCTGAAAGACCGAACTCCCTTCCATCTGCCGCGGCAAGGATGGTTTCTCCGCCAGCAGCAGCTTGCCATTCCTGTCAAAAAAGATCAGGGCTCCCGTTTTTTTATCAATTCGTACGGTTATCCTTGCGGTGGCAGCCTCCACCAGAGTTTTTCCTTCTTTTGCGGTCCATGAGACCAGATGCCCCGGTTCATAGTTCCAATATCCAGGTTCCAATTCAGTCATCCGCCCTTTCAGGAACTGTACCCGGATGATTGTGTCTTCCAGTGGTGTCAGGCGCAGCGTTCCGTAGCTGCTGATCAGATCAATGTATCTTTTTGTCTTTTTTACCATACGGACCGAATTGTCGATACGGCTGTGTCCCTTCGGGCGCAGCATACTGCTGTCCGGAATATCTCCTAACTGGTAGGGCGATGTATTGACTGGTAGAGAGTTTATATCCTTTGGCGTACGTTCCGATGGTTTTTTCTGAATGGTTCTCCGGATATTCTGTTCTCTTTCGGACAGATTCCTTCTTTTTTTCTGTTCCGCAGTTATCGCCGGACCATTTTCTTTCTTTGGCTGCGTTACAACGATTGGCTTCGGTCCCATATAACTCCGCATCGCCCGTTCTTTGTCACCCTGCAGGACATCCATCAGCTCCTGCTCTCTGGTCGTAATGTCTCTTTTTTGAAATGGCTGTATTTTCTTTTGTACCTCGTGTTCCAATGACTGCATCCGTTTTTCTTCCGATACCGGTTTCCCGATCAGGTCGGTCAGATCCCCCTGATGAACGACGGTCAGTTCATGCAGCGCACGCGTGGCTGCCACATACAGAAGTTTCACGTACTGATCTTCCGCAGGATAGTTCCCGGCAGACGGATGATAGATCAGGACGGCATCGAATTCCAGCCCCTTCGTATATTCCACAGGAAGCACCATGACACCGCTCCCGAATTCCGTCGTCTCCAGATTGCTGTCTACAAGTGATAGTTTTTCACTCAGATATCCGCTGACCCTGGACGCTTCCTCTTCCTCGCGGCAGATGACCGCGATGGTCTCATGGCCTTTCTTCTGCCAGCATTCAATTGTTTTTACCGTTTCCTGTATCATGGATTCTTCGTTCCCGCACCCGATCACGTGCACTTCATTTCCATGACGGATGATCGGCTCCACCGGATAGACCGGAAAATTTCCATGGCGCAGAATCTCTGTGGCAAAGTCAGAGATTTCCACAGTGTTTCGATAGCTTTTCTTCAGAAGTCCAAAACTGTCGTATGTCCCGGTCAGTATCAGCTCCTGCAGTTCCTTCCAGTCGTTCAGGCCGTAACCGAAATGAATATTCTGTGATACGTCACCCATGATCGTATAAGTACAGCCGCGGAGACAGTATGCTAACGCTCCGTATGCCATCATGCCAAAATCCTGCGCCTCATCGATAATCACATGACTTGCCTCGCGGATACCGTCCGTCTCCTTGATGCGCTTGTACAGATAAGCAAGTGCTGCCAGATCATAAATATCAAAAATATTTTCAGAGAACGGTATGCCCTTCCCCTTCTGTTCCTGAGCCTGAAGAAATTCCTGATAGACTTCAAAAATGGAGTCTTTCCAGACATCCTTTCCAAAGTACCATCGATACGTACGCTGTAATTCTTTCTTTTCCTCACGGGTGTAGGATACGTATTTTCCGGTCAGTTCATTTTCCAGCTTCGCCAGAAGCATCTCATTCAGTGTGTTAATCTTGCTCTGCATGGAAATCTGCGGATTGTTTTCCAGATAATTTTGAACCACCGATCCGCTTAAAAGCAGGACACCGTTTTTTTCCAGACGTACGTCTGCTTTGGGAATTACTGCATTTTCGTATTCTCTGCAGAACTGTTCCAGATCGTGAAACCATGCATAGCTTCCCTTGATATAGATCGCCTGATCTTTCTTATCGATCTGACAAATGCGGTGGATTCGCGGATCCCAATCTTCATAGAGAAGCCGCACAAAGAGCTGCTCCATAGTCATCTGCGATACTCCATACACATCCAGATCCGGCAGTACACTGGTGATATAATTCAGCAGAATCCGGTTGCTTCCGATGATATAGAAATCCTCCGGGCGAAATTCGTCCTCATAATTATACAGGATATAGGAGATGCGGTGCATCGCTACGGTTGTCTTGCCCGAACCGGCCACTCCCTGGACAATCAGATTCGTCTTTGGAGACTGCCGGATAATCGCGTTCTGTTCCTTCTGTATCGTGGCAATAATTTCTCCCAGCACTGCTTTCTTGCTTTTGGCAAGATACTTAGTCAGCAGTTCATCATTTGCCACCACATCAGAATCAAAGAAATCCTTCAGCCTGTCCTCTGCGATCTCGTAAGTACGCTTTCGTTTCAGATCAATCTCATACGTTCCCTCGCTTTTTACAACATACTTACACAGCCCCACAGCATTTTCATAATAAACCGATGCAACGGGTGCCCTCCAGTCTATGACAACAGGTTCCGATCCACTCTCGGAAATACCGACCCGCCCCACATAGTAGGATTCCTCCTGAGGAAGCTTTGGATCTTTGAAATCAATCCGGCCAAAATACGGCTTCTTTCTCGCCTTCTGACACCGCAGCAGATCACGCTGATTCTCCCGGAGCTGTGATTGCGTATTATGCAGCAGCGCCAGTGCTTCTTTATCCTTCGGCCCGTACGTCTCCATCAAATCATACAATTCCTCTGATAATTGCCCGATCCGCTTTTCTGTTCTGATGAGGTTTCTCTGTGCCACATCAATAATCACTGCCAGCTGCCGCTCTTCTTCCTCCCGGCTCAATCCCGGGATGGGGCGAAACGTTTTCTTGTCTTTCATCTTTTTCTCCTTTAAGATAGATTCCATCCCGATGGGATCTATCCTATCATTTCCTGCTGAAAAAGTATAGACTCAGAAAGAAAATATTCAGTAATCAGCCTTACGTCATGCAAAGCCACAGACTTGCCCCTGTCTGTGGCTGAATGGGTGAAATATTCATTCAAAAATGAAAAGACAGATCTTAGCAAGTAAACTTGCACAATCTGCCTTTTTCTTTTTTAGCAAGACTGAATTGTTACACGCAAATGCTCTTCCCACTGTTCAAATTCCCGGATGGGGAGGGGTTTTGAAAAGATATAGCCCTGTACTTCATCGCATTGAATGGAGCGCAGATATTCTATCTGTTCCGTCGTTTCAATTCCTTCAGCCACCGTCTTTACATGCAGCTTTTTCGCCAGCTCCACCACACATTTTATTACATCTCTTGCCCTTTCACTTGAAATATCCAGGAAGAAGCTGCGGTCCATCTTCAGAGTATCTACATCAAACTCTTTCAGCATTCCCAAAGAAGAAAAACCTGAGCCGAAATCATCCAGTGAACAGCGAAATCCCATCCGGTGCATCTGTTCAATGATTTCTTTCACTGCATCGATCCCGGCATCATCCAGGAAAATGGATTCCGTGAGTTCAAATTCAATCATTTCATAGGGGATATCATACTGTCGGAAAACCGCATCAAATTCTTCCAGAAAGTTCGGATGATAAAAATGCTGTCTGGAAAGATTGACAGATACTGGGAACAATGCTTTTCCTTCGTGTTTCCGCCTGCTCAGTATCTTACAGGTTTCTTCAAATGCATAGAGATCCAGACGACAGATCTTGCCGTTGTTTTCAAACAGCGGTATAAAATCTGAGGGAAAAATCATCCCTTTCTTTGGATGTTCCCACCGGATCAATGCTTCTGCACCTTTCAGCCTGCCGTCCTTCAGCCCTACTTTGGGCTGAAAATATATCTGGAAATCGTGATGGTTGAGAGACTCGCCGAACAGCCCATCCAGTTCCTGCTCTTTTTTGATCTTCTCCGTAATACTCTCATCATAGAAAACGCAGCTATGTTCCGTGCCATGACTATCCTGCTGTGCTGCTATCCTTGCCCTGTCCTGCAGAGTTCTGATGTCCATATCCTCTTTATCCGCAAAACATGCTCCTTTCCGGAAAGACAAATGGCAGTGCGGACAATCCGTGTCATGAAACGCATTGATATCTTCAATGATTTCATTCAGGCGGTTCTGTATCATCTTTGGTCCGTCTGCTCTGATACACAGAAAAAAACGATCGTTCTCACTTCTTGCAGCAAATTCATAATTCTCCCTGCAGATATGACGTCCAATCACCTGGTAAATATAATGAAGCATCTGATTACCTGCTGCGACGCCAAAGTTCTCATTCACCAGCTTAAAATTCCGTACATCCATAAAGACAATGGCATATTCCTGCATACTCTGCTTTTCGGCAGCATCCTGATACTTCAGCTGAAAAGCCTTATTATTCATTCCTTCCGTAAGAGTATCTGTAAAGGCAATCCTGATCAGCTTCTTCCGGTTGGAATTGTATATCCGATACAGCAGAAACCAAAAGACAGCCAGAGTTATAAATATGCCGCCGATCAGCCCAAAAGTCCGGAAGACATATTGATCCGAACCGGCAGAAATCAGGTCGGCAGGTACAATAGTCATGATTACCCAGTCGTTCACATACAAAGAATTATAGGACAGGTAATTCCGGCTTCCGTCTATTGAGATAAACTCAAACACACCGCCTTTACCCTGCGCAATATTTTTCTGCATCTGGACAATCGACTGTCTCACTTCCTCGGAACCGGCCTCAAAAATTTCCTCCAGCTGTTCGAAAGGCCTCATATCCTCTGAGTCCAGCAACAGGTGGCCTTTGCTGTCTACGATACAATTAAGACATTTTCCATTGAAGCTTTTTGCAGCGATCATGGACTGCATGTTCTCTTTGCTTCGGATACCTACGAGCACCTGATGAACCTCCTGTCCATTCCAGACCGGCGCCGAATAATACAGATCCTGCTGCCCTATGTAGCTGATGCCCGCGGTTCCATTAAAAGCCTCTTGCACGGTTTCCATATCAAAAATGCTCTGCTGATCTATCTCCAGCTCCGCCTCAGAACCGGAAGACCAGATATAGTCTCCATGTCTGTCGAGCAGAAGCATTGCGTCAAAATCCAGAATCTCTGCTTTTCTGCGCATGAAATCTGCGGCATCCTGCCTGTTGAGAAAAATATTCTTTTTTCCCATGGAATCTGCAATATTTACAATATCTGTCTGTTTTAGTTCAATGATATCGCTGACAGATTTGGCCATCTCCCTCGTGATATCACTTGTATAGACAGTGGTGCTTTCATCCAGAACTTCCCGAAGATCCACTGCATTCTGTACTGCAGCTGTCAGTATGACAACTGTAATGAATAGCAGAATTGCTATTTTCCAGCCCTGCTTTATAAATGCTCCGGAGAGCCGCAGGCTATTCTTTGCATACTTTTTCATATTATTGTGGTCTATCATATTTTATCTTACTTCACGTGAAATCACGGGATCCCAAAAAGAAACTTCAGGATACATGATTTCACTGCCGTTTTCATATGTTCCGCCTTAAATATAGCATGAATTCCAGCAAATTAGAATCATAAAATTGAATAAGCAAAGAAATTTCAATCTTTTAACAGTTCCCATTCTACCATACCGAATTGCAAAAGAAAAGCCGACAGCCACACCCGTAGATGCCTGCTGCCGACCATTCGTTACTGTTTACACATCTGCCAAAAATATGCTGGCAGGTTCATCAGCGCCTCCGATGAACGCGATACTTTCCGGAATTTCTTCCGTCTCATACGAGTCATTCATGATCTCATCACTCCCCCATGTTTCCAATTCTATATCTGAATCCCCAAATATATTTTCCGAAAAGTAAGTGTCATCCTGTTTCGTAAACTCAAAATACAGTAAACGGTATTCCTCATCCCTCACAGCCGTAACATAGATCTTTGGCCAGTCACTTCTCTCAAGCCACCCCTCATCAGAGAAATATTGCAACGCAGCATCCCTTTTATATTCATCTGTGAGATCTATAACTTCCATTCCTGCAAAAAACAGCTTATTACTGTCTGCATCATATGTCAGCCCAATAAAAACTCCCAGATCAGCCAACATATAGCTGTTTCTCCTGACAAGGTTGTGAAAAGGCAGTCAATTCATTCTAAGAACTGCCTGCCTTAAATTACAATGCCGCTCTATTATTGTGCGCTGATTGTCTCCACCACAGACATCCTGCTGATTTTTCGTACCGGACCTGTAATCGCAACTACAGCAGAAAAGAGCATCACAACAGTAATGATACTGAATTCCGGAATCGGCATACTCCATACATCTCCCCAGCGTGAAGTGATAAGCCGCTGATACACGAAGCGATGTAGCGGCAGACCTGCAGCCATGCCGATTACAAACCCCCAGAAAAGATAAGTAAATGCTTCCGCCACGATCATGGATTTTAACTGGCGCACACTGGTTCCAATGGCCCGCATAGCACCGTATTGATAGATTCTCGCTGAAACACTCATACCAATACTATTGATGATGTTGAATACGGCAATCAGGGCAACGATTGCCAGAAATCCATAGATAAACAGTGCAAATGAATAATAAACTGCCCGTACTTCTCTGTTACCTGTTCTCTGGTCAGAAAAATTGTAACTGTTTCCGGCGGCATCGCGGATTTCTTCTACCACACTGTCAGACTGATCCTTTAACTGAATATCAAGAATCGTATAACCCTCTTCACCTGTTAACTGGCGAAACAAACGCTCCGAACAAATAATCGTGCCAGTCTCCTCACCTCCGTCAAACGGTGCATAATTCAGAATTCCACTTATCGGGACTTTTTGACAACCAAGCTGCGTTTCTATCGCGATTTCATCGCCGGTTTCTGCTGTAAATCCCCCTTTTGCAACCAGAAGAACTCCTTCCCCTTTTTGAGCACTTTCCATGCTCCCCTGCTGCAGATCACTCTCAGCCCAGCCAAACTGATAATCCTCATAAGAAATCAGATTTGCCTTTTTGCGCTCACCCTGAAGCTTAATGGGCAGATCATAAGCAAAACTTCGGCCAAAGATCCGTTTGACAGCGGGGTTCGCTTTTAACTCTGTAAACAAACTGTCTGGTATCGTGCTGCTGTTATCCGAACTGACTACCGCTACATCCGGGGTATAGGGCCGTAACGGTGTAAGCGCATGCTGCATGAAATCTACACCTGTGCTGAAACTCAAAAACAGAATCATGCTAAATGCAAAAGAAGCCGTCAACAAAAACAGATTCTTTTTACTTCCCGTAGCATGATGGATTCCCGGCGCCGTCTCTACATGAAACAGTCTCGTATTCGCTGCTTTTTTCGCTGCAAAAACGGTATTGGCATTACCTGAAACTGCAGCTAAAGGCGAAACTTTCGAGGCCTTTTTTGCCGGAGCGCGGCTTGCTATGAGTACCGTCAATAGTCCAATCACACAACCGGACGCCAGACCAATCCAACTGATACCGAAGTTTGGCATTTCTCCGAAATAGGTTGGGCTGATTGACCTAAGAGCTCCGCACAAGGCCCAAACGGTAATCATACTGGTACCGAGCCCTGCTGGTATCGCCGTCCGGCACCATAATAGAGCTTCCCTTCGTACAAAACGCCGAACCTGTTTTCCAGTTGCCCCCAGGCAACGCATCATTCCAAAAAACTCTGTCCGTTGTGCAACATTGCTGTTCAAACTTCCCAAAATCATCAGCATTCCGGAAAATGCCACCAGCACTGCGAGGATGACTGCCACTAAATAAAGTGTCGAAATATAATTATTATTACTCTGAAGAAGCAATCCCATTAGTTTTGTATTTTCTGTAGCCGCATCCGGTGAAATGTTTAATTTCTCACAGATATCTTTGAGAACCTTTTGAATTCTGCAGCCGGGTACGAATTCCACATAATAGACGAAATCCTCTTCCAGTGTTGCATCCTGAAAACAGGAAAGGTAAGCATCCGTGTTCAGAAAAATCCCAAACGCGCCATATTTTAGCATATTAGAGGAATCTTCCACAAATCCACTGATTTGAAAGTGCAAAATGGTATCCGGCGCCGTCATTTCCACCGTATCCCCAATCGAAAGATCCAGCCTGTCCCGGACGCTTTGTGAGACAAGTGCTTCTTTTTCTCCTTCTGGATATGTTCCATCAATCAGATGGATTCCGGGGAACAATTCAAATAATGTTTCGTCAAAGCCACACAGCACTGTTTGCGTCCCACCTATTTTATAATCCATATCCAACCGATAGTTCGTTGCCGCATAACGGCAGCCAATCTTTACTTCCGGTCTTGCGTTAAGCAGCGCAATCTGTTCTTCATTCAGTTTCTTGAAAGCCACATGCCATGCTCCATCTGACTGAATTGCCTGTTTTTTCTGGCTCTGAAGAAACATATCCGCCATACTGAAAATCGCAGCAATCAGGAAAACAGAAATGACAATACACAGCCTTGTCATGCGCGTCTGTTTCCGATGTACCTTTGCTGAAATAGGGATCAGGTCAAGATAACTTTTCATTGGCTTTTCCCCCTAGATCCGTCAGTATTCCATCTGATACCCGCATAACACGATCTGCGGAATCAGTCAAATCCTGGCTGTGCGTAATCATCAGGATCGTCTGCTGGTAACGCCGGGAAGCCTGTGTCAGCAGATGAATCACATCCTGGCTGTTTTTGCTGTCAAGATTTCCCGTAGGCTCATCTGCCAGGATCAGCTTCGGTTTTGTGATCAGGGCACGGCCAATCGCAACACGCTGCTGCTGACCGCCGGATAACTGATTTGGCAAATGATGCCTCCGCTCTGTCAATCCCAGGACATCTAAAATTTCATCAATATCCTCCTTCTTAGGTTTACAGTAGTCCAGAAGAAGTGGAAACATGATATTCTGCTCCACCGTCAGTTCCGATACCAGTTGAAATGACTGGAACACAAAACCAATATTCCGCCTCCGAAAGATCGTCCTTGCCTCCTCTTTCATAGAAAACAAGTCCCGACCATCCATATAGATTTTTCCGGATGTCGGCGTATCCAATGCTCCGATACAATTGAGCAATGTGCTTTTTCCGGAACCGGATTCCCCGACTATCGCGGCAAACTCTCCTTTCTCCATCGAAAAAGTTACATTTCTTAAAGCTTCTACCTTTGTTTCTCCTTTTCCATAAGTCCTACATAAATTCTGTACTTTCAAGATTTCCATAATATCAGTACCTCCTTTCTACAGAAGATAACAAACCCAGCTTACAATCCGGTGAATTTTACCTTACAGTTTCGTAAGCATGGAAATCAGGAAAGTGGTTCCCTCATTCGGATTGCTTTTAACGGAAATCGTACCACCCTGGCCTTCGATGATAGATTTTGCCAGCGGAAGCCCCAAGCCAACCCCCTGTGTATTCAATGAATTTTTGCTCCGGTAGAAACGTTTGAAGATATAATGAATATCTTCGTAAGAAATACCCTGGCCGTTATCCGTAATCATGATCCGGCTCATATATGGGGATCGTTCATAAGTAATCCTGATTTTACCTCCGGCAGATGTATGATCCAGAGCATTTTTCACAATATTCCCAATCGCCTCACTTGTCCACTCCATATCACAGATCATAGTATCTTCCATCGGACCTTCCATCAGAATTTCCTTCTCTTCATTTTGGGCCCGTGTGATCAGTTCACTTACAGACCGCAGAACCAATTCCGAAACCTGATACGCTTTCATTTCAAATACAATATTTCCAGCGTCCAATCGCGTAATCTTCAACAGGGATGATATTAACTGTTCCATCCGCTTTAGGGAAACGCTCATTTTGCCCGAAAATTCTTTTACTACACCAGGGTTATCCGGTTCTTCCTCTATAATTTCCTGATACATCGTAAGAGCAGCCAATGGCGTTTTTAATTGATGCGAAATATCAGAAATGGTATTCTTCAGAAATTCTTTTGCTTTCAAATCCGTTTCATTCTTGGACTGCAGCATGGTTGCAAGCTGGTCAATCAGCGCAAACAGCCGGTAAACCATACCTTCCTCCGACTGAGGCATATGCCTGGAGTAATCTCCCTCAGTAAAACCGGAAATAATTCCTGCTGCCTGTTGATATAACTGTTCGCGCTTCCTGAAAAACAGAAAGGTTCCCCCTAAAATCAGTATAGCCAGAAGGACTCCCGTCATTAGCATCAAACTTTGGGATGTATGCAGAAATTTTGAAATGGAAGGGAAATAGATTCCGGAAGTTTGATCTGTCCTTCCGATTTTAGAGAGAAAGCTGGCGCCAGCTTCACTATCCCCCGTATAAGAGATGGCCGCTGCTATCACATCTTCTGCTATCCCCTGTTCCATTAGAGAGGTGACAATCGCATTTTCCTGTGATAAAAAGAGTTTTTGCACCACATGCGTCTGTATCATAACAATACCAGTACCTAAAATGAAAAGCAGAAAAATAAAACCGAACATCGAATACCAATACTTTCTGATCTGCCTGTCGTTCCAGAAACTCATGGGGAAACCTCCTTCCACTGATATCCAAACCCGCGTACCGTTATCAGATGTTCCGGATGGGAAGGATCTGTCTCTACTTTTTCACGAAGCCTTCGTACATATACGGAAAGTGTATTATCATCCACGTAATCTCCCGTGCCATCCCATAATTCACTTAAAATCACATCTCTGGTCACAATCCGATCTGCATTCCTTACCAGAAGGCAAAGCAGCCGGTATTCAGCTCCCGTCAGTTCTAATCCCTTTCCCCGCAAAAGTACACGGCTGCGGGGAAGATCAATCGTAATGTCCCCGCACTCGATTGACGTCATTTTCTCTGAATTGGAAATGCCGGCCCTGCGGAGCAATGCCCGGATACGGGAACATAACTCACCCAGTTTAAAAGGTTTGGTAATATAGTCATCGCCGCCGCAGTCCAGCCCTCTTATCACACTAACCTCTTCATCGGAAGCAGTCAAAAAGATAATCGGAATTTGTTTTCCCAGTTTCCTGATTTTTTCGCAAACCTCAAATCCCGTCCCATCAGGTAAGGTAACATCTAAAAGCAATACATCATACTTTTGAATCTCCGGAATACACGCCAGCGCATCACTCACAGTACGGACTGTTTCCACTTCAAACCCATTCTTTTTCAAAGAATATAAAAGTCCATCTATTAAGCTCACATCATCTTCCAATAATAAAATTCTGCTCATTTTTGCCCTTTCTCATATATCAAGTCTTCAGCATGATGGTTTTCAACATCCAACTGCCCATTTATTTCTTGCGATTGTTTTTCCACGCTTTGTAAATAGCATTACCTATCGGAAGCAAAATGCAGATGAGAACAAACCATTGCGGAAAATGCATCATCTCTCCCCCTTCCTATATCAGATGAAACACTGCTACTATGATACAAATAACAGTGATACACAGTGCAACCAAAATTCTCAACAGCGAAAAACTATACAGCTTATCCGGTTGTTCAACATCATAACGTATTGTAACCGAACTCCCGATTTCTGCCGTCATAGGAACCTGCACACGATTTTGGGAAGTAAAGTTTCTTCCGTCTACCTTATAGCTAACTTTAGCCCATTTTGAATTGCGTGCTTTCGCTGTCTCTGGATTTGGTGATGTAATAGAGATAATCGTTCCTACCGCCTGAGCCGTCCTATTACGCTTTAAATCCTATTCGCACCACGATGTATAAGCTGGAGCAATCACATTTTTCATTTCATTCAGGCTCAATTCATCATAAAAACACCCAGCATCAAAAACAATACCAATACGATCCTTGATTTAAAATCGAATCCATTTCAATCCTCCTCATATAAAATGTCCATCATAGCATTCAGTTCCTCTTTGCTGATGTTAAGCGATTTTGCAGTCTGTATCATATCCTGCATTTTCTGTTCCACAAGGCGGCGTTTGGAATCCCGTAACAAATCGATATTGCTTGTTGACACAAAGGTTCCTTTGCCCACTTGACTTGTGATAAATCCTTCTTGCTCCAGTTCTTCATAAACCCGCCGTATCGTCAATACGCTAACCTTCAGATCGTTGGCAAAAGCGCGAATAGATGGAAGCGAATCGCCCTCAACCAATTCTTCTTTCAGAATCGCATCTTTGATCTGGTCTTTAATTTGCTGGTAAAGCGGATTGTCGGAAGTGTTTGATATCAGTATCTTCACAAAATTTTATCTCTCCCCTTCTTAGCGTGCTGTTATTACATGCACACTATACACTATAAGTACAAGATTGTCAATAGAATTTAAAGAGCCGATAGCAATAACGTATAAACGTCCATTGCCATCGGTTCTTAATTCCTTTCTACTTAATCAAGCCGGATGGAAGTCCCACAGCAAGATCTCTCCAAAGACATTTTTAAGGTG
>JAUNGL010000089.1 GCA_030524665.1 Lachnospiraceae bacterium
AGTAGGATGTGCTTTTGCAAATATTTATGTAAACCGATGGCTGAATAAGGTGCTGATCGGGAGATAGATATTGAGTGTGGAGTGGGATCTGTGATCATATGCTTTGAGGAAAGCGGAGATATGGTCGCTGAAAATGAATAGAAGAGCAAAAAGCAGTTATCATTCAGTCCTGCTGATTCAAGGGCAGGCTGGTATAAAATAGAAATGGAGGACTTTATTATGAGAAAACTGTATAAATCAAATCAGGATCGGAAAATCTGCGGTGTGTGCGGATGGCTTGGAGAATATTTTAATCTGGATTCTACAATTGTGCGTTTGATCTTTGTCATAGGAACACTGATGTCAGCAGGAACAGGAACATTCTTTTATATTGTGGCAGCAGTTCTGATGCCGGAAGAACCATACTAAACAAAGATCTCTGGCAAATATGGAAATCAGACGCCAGAGTATCTGTTTCAATCGTGTATATTTTATGAAAAACAGACCATACTTCAGAAAAAGAAAGGAGTATGGTCTGTTTATGTCTGAAAAAAATAATAAAATCATATGGGATGAGCTGAGTCCTGACGACCGTTTGAAGTATGAGATTGCAGAGGAAATCGGTTTGCTGGAAAAGGTAAAGGAACAGGGCTGGAAAGCCCTGAGCGCCAAAGAAACCGGACGGATCGGCGGTCTGATGACCAGAAGAAAGCGTGAACTGAAGAAACAAGAAGAACATTGATTATTTTCAGGATAGAGGGTATAATTTTCACGAAAGTATTGAACTTTTGACAGGGCGAAAGCCCGTGGCCTCGGAAATTGTCAGGATTTCTGAGGCTGTACTGCCATGCAGGCGTACATATCACAACTCGAGAGGTTGAAACGAATGAAAAATCTGAATGAGGATATCAAAACAGGCAAATTCCGCCCGGTATATTTGCTGTATGGGGAGGAAGCCTATCTGAAGACTATGTATAAAAACAGGTTGAGAAATGCGATTCTGGCTCCGGAAGATACCATGAATCTGACGGTATACGAAGGAAAAGGCTGCAATGTCCGGCAGCTGATTGATCAGGCAGAGACACTCCCTTTTTTTGCAGAGCATAGATTGATTGTGGCAGAGGGGAGCGGCTTTTTCAAGAGTGCATCGCCGGAGCTTGCCGAATACCTTCCGCAGATGCCGCCGGAGACAATCCTGCTGTTTGTAGAAAATGAAGTGGATAAGCGGGGAAAGCTTTATAAAGCAGTTAAGAACTGCGGCCGTATTACGGAATTTGCACGTCAGGATAATAAGACGCTAACCACCTGGGTACTCGGGACGCTGAAAAGGGAAAAGAAAGCGATTCAGAAATCTACATTGGAGTTATTTCTGGATATGGCAGGAAATGATATGGAGAACATCGCAAATGAGCTGGAGAAGCTGGTCAGCTATATCGGTGGGCGAAATGTCATAGAACGTCAGGATGTGGAAGCGATTTGTACGGTGACTGCGGAAAGCAAGGTCTTTGATATGATCAATGCGGTAGCGGAAAAACGGCAGAAACAGGCTCTTGATCTGTATTATGATTTACTTTCTCAGAAAGAACCGGCAATGCGGATTCTGTTTCTGATCGCAAGGCAGTTCAATCAGCTGTATCAGATAAAAGAATTGAGGATGCAGGGGTTTGATGCCGGAACCATCGCACAGCGGATGAAGATTCAGCCGTTTATTGTAAAGAAAAGCCTGACTCAGGCAGGCCATTTTGAACTGGACACGCTCAGGCAGGCGGTGGAGGACTGTGTAGACGCGGAAACATCGGTCAAGACAGGAAGACTGGGAGACAGCATGGCAGTGGAACTGATCATTGTGAAATACAGTTCCAAATAATGGGATAAAGAGAGCAGCCAACATGACGGTATTGGCTGCTCCTGCTATTCGCAATTTCTCTTGTCTGATCTATTCTTATGCCAGGGTGTTGACTGCTTTGGTCAGGCGGGAAACCTTTCTGGCTGCTGTATTCTTGTGATAAATGCCTTTTTTTGCAGCTTTATCAATGATAGAAATAGCATTCAATAATGCAGCATCAGCAGCAGCCTTATCCTTTGCAGCAACTGCAGCTTCAACCTTCTTTGAAGCGGTCTTTACAGCAGATTTCGCAGATTTGTTGCGCTCGTTTCTTACCTTCGCAACTTCGATTCTCTTCTTTGCAGATTTAATATTAGCCAACCTGTACACCTCCAAACATTTGTAATTGAATTTGTAGTAGCTGTCCTGCTCAACACAGACAGCGATGAGTGTTTCATTAAAATCGGACACGGACGTTTAATGCAAACATACTGTTATATCTTAGCCCAATCTATCTTTTCTGTCAATACATATTTCTGAAAAAATTACAAAAAATAGAGACGGAAGGCAGCGTTCGGAAGACAGCCTGAGGGCTGGAAAACAGGACGATTATGATCAGGAGTAAAAGAAAAAATGGATACGAAGGAGAGAAGATATGATTGGAGATTTTCAGATAAGGACAGACCTGGCATTGGAAGTGCGGGAGAGCTATGACGAGGATGATGTGAGAATCCGCGGTGTAAGTGTAGAAGAGCAGGAAGATGAGGAGCGGGAGATTTTTACAACTGTGGTGAGAATCGAGACCGAGAATGGGGCAAAAGCGATGGGAAGGCCCGTGGGAACCTATATCACCCTGGAGGCTCCGAATATGTCGGCACCGGATGAGGGATACCACAGGGAAATTTCTGAAGTACTGGCCCGCCATTTAAGAGAACTGATGGGATCAGATGAGCTTTCTGTTCTGGTAGTCGGGCTTGGAAACAGGGAAGTGACACCGGATGCGCTTGGACCGAATGTAGTAAATAATCTGAATATTACCAGACATATGATGCGGGAGTATGGGCGTGCATCGCTGGGAGAGGGACATGCAG
The DNA here is from genome assembly GCA_030524665.1 of Lachnospiraceae bacterium. Taxonomy (GTDB): domain Bacteria; phylum Bacillota; class Clostridia; order Lachnospirales; family Lachnospiraceae; genus Choladousia. Next base: position 2,896 of record JAUNGL010000089.1, read on the forward strand.
ATATCGTGAGTGCGATTGTACCGGGCGTAATGGCGCAGACGGGGATGGAAACTCTGGAAATTGTGAAAGGGGTCGTAGAGGAGACAAGGCCTGATCTGGTCATTGTGGTAGATGCACTGGCTGCACGTAGTACGAAAAGGCTGAACCGCACAATCCAGATCACGGATGCCGGAATCAACCCGGGTTCAGGTGTCGGCAATCACAGACATGGAATTAACAGTCAGGTACTTGGAGTTCCAGTCATTGCGGTCGGGGTTCCGACGGTTGTGGATGCGGCAACGATTGTCAACGATACGATGGAGGAGCTGGTATCTGAGATGGACCGTTCTGACCATATGCAGAAACTTGGCGGAACGCTGGGAACCCTGAACAAGGCGGAAAAGCATCAGATGATTCAGGAACTGATTTCCCCGCATCTGAATACCATGTTTGTGACGCCGAAGGATATTGATGAGACGGTGAAGTATCTGAGCTTTACCATATCGGAGGGGATTAATATGGCACTTGCAGGGAAAAAGGAGCTTTGACAAGGGCTTTTGGGCAGGATGCCGTCTCTGGCGAAGGGTGTTCAGGTGCAGTTTTGTACCTGAATCCCGAGTTTTGGATGTTGTTTGCCAGTAGTATTAAAAATATATTGGCAAATATGGTAGAAGTATGATAAAATGCTTAAAAGCATTATTTTCTGTTAATTCTATGTGATAGATGTCACATCTGATATCAAATCTGCCGTCTGGCATCCGATCAGGAAATCTGAATGCTTTGTATTTCACAATTTACAGGCAGAAGATTTCAGATGGGCAGGAAGTGCATGATAGAAGTATTCTGCGAAATATAAGGAGGACTTCTATATGGTAAAAGAGGTATCATGGAAAGTGCAGCAGGCAAACATTCCCACAAAGCCGTCTGGGCAGCTGCCGGAAAGTGCGGACGGAGCTGTACCGAATCGTGTCTGGAAATCACGGATGTTTGAAATGCTGTTTGGCGACAAAAAGGCGTTGTTGGAATTGTATAATGCGGTAAATGGGAGAGCTGCTGAATGCGTGTCGGACACTTAGGGATTATGCAGAGTACACAGACAGAGTCAGACGATATGCGGAAACGATGAAATTGGAGAATGCAGTGGAGCGTGCTATTACAGAGTGTATACAGGAAGGTATATTGGCTGATTTCCTGAAAAAGAACAGAGCGGAGGCGAAACGCATGAGTATGTTTGAATTCAATGAAGAAAAGCATTTGCGCCTGGAAAAAGAATACAGCCGGGAAGAGGGATTTGCAGCAGGGCAAAGAGAAGGACACAGGGGCGGATTTGCAGCAGGAAAAGAATGTATTAATGAATTGAAGCAGAAGCTTTTGACAGAGGGAAGGACGGATGAGCTTGCAAGGACGATCCTTGATCCGGAATATCAGAGGGCATTGATGGAGAAATACGGCCTGTTGGCCGAGAATGTGTGAATAGAGACATGCGGAAAAGAAATTCTTTTGACAAAAGAACGAGCAGAGGAGAAAGATGATATGGATCGATGGGATGAACAGGAAAAATATCAGCCGGAAAAGCGTCTGGTGCAGCAGTTTGATTTTATACGTGAGCTGGATAAAGAAAAATTCATTGGAAGGCAGACCTATCTGTCGGATGGAATCAGGAAGGAAAATGATGCAGAGCACGCCTGGCATCTGGCTTTGATGACGATTCTTCTCAGTGAATATGCGAATGAGCCGATTGATGTGCTGAAGACTGTGACAATGGTGTTGATCCATGACGTCGTGGAGATAGATGCCGGAGATACATATGCGTATGATGAAGAACGGAAAAAGACCCAGAGAGAACGGGAAAAGAAAGCTGCGGAGCGGATTTTCGGTCTGCTTCCTATGGATCAGGCACAGAAAATGAGAAGTCTGTGGGAAGAATTTGAAGAAGCGGTGACACCGGAAGCCAGATTTGCGCATACAATGGATAATGTCCAGCCGACGATGCTGAATGCAGCGACTGAGGGAAAGGCGTGGTCGGAACGCGGAATCCATCTGTCGCAGATTCTGGAGCGGAATAAAAATACGGCGGATGGTTCAGAGACGCTTTGGGCATATTCCCGGAATCAGTTTATCAGACCGAATGTGGAGAAGGGCAGAATCAGGACGGACGAAACAAAAGAATAAAATCTACGGCAGGACAGAGACATAAAACTATAGGATCTCTAGCCTGCTGTAGACTTGTAGGGCTTGTCTTTCTATTTTTTATGCATGGGCGGACTTGTTACCCATAAACGAATATTCTGTCTGCTGAGACATCGAATTTGGCTGTACTGCTGTCATCTGGCGGACGAAATATCTGGCGTGAGCAGCTTTTGGTGATACCTTAAATTCTGGTGGACCATTCCTGACAGTTCCATACTTTAGTTACGACGTCACGGTAAAACTCTGGCTCATGGCAGATGAGCAGAATAGTTCCCTTGTATTCCTGCAGGGCTCGCTTGAGTTCTGACTTAGCATCGACATCGAGGTGATTGGTCGGCTCATCGAGGAGCAGGATATTGGTATCGGTATTGATGATCTTGCAGAGACGTACTTTGGCCTGTTCGCCACCGCTCAGGACGCGCACCTGACTCTCGATATGCTTGGTGGTCAGACCACATTTGGCCAGAGCGGAGCGTACCTCATACTGTGTCCAGGATGGGAACAGGCTCCAGATTTCTTCGATACATGTGGTCGTATTATTCTGATCTGCTTCCTGTTCGAAGTAGCCGATATACTGATAGTCACCGAGCTGTACCTTACCGGAATAGGGAGCTGTCAGCCCAAGGATGCTCTTCAGAAGTGTGGTCTTTCCGATTCCGTTTGCACCGACGAGTGCGATTTTTTCTCCCCGTTCCATGCGGATATTCAGTGGAATGGAAAGCGGTTCCTCATATCCGATGACCAGATCATGTGTCTCGAAGATCATCTTGCCGGAGGATCGGGCAGTGCGGAAGTTGAATTCCGGCTTCGGCTTCTCTCTTGCAAGCTCTATGACATCCATTTTATCCAGCTTTTTCTGGCGTGCCATTGCCATATTCCGGGTGGCAACGCGCGCCTTATTTCTCGCGACGAAATCCTTCAGCTCACTGATTTCCTGCTGCTGGCGGTTGTATGCCGCCTCAAGCTGCGATTTTTTCATCGCATAGACCTCCTGAAAATGATCATAATCCCCGGGATAGCGGTCAAGCGACTGATTTTCCATATGGTAGATCAGATTGATGACACTGTTCAGGAACGGGATATCGTGGGAGATCAGGATAAATGCATTTTCATATTCATTCAGGTAGCGCTTCAGCCATTCAATGTGTGATTCGTCGAGATAGTTGGTCGGCTCGTCGAGCAGCAGGATATCCGGCTTCTCAAGCAGCAGCTTGGCAAGTAATACCTTCGTTCTCTGACCTCCGGAAAGCTCGGTCACGTCACGGTCCATTCCGATTTCCTCCAGTCCGAGCGCACGCCCCACTTCGTCAACTTTGGCATCGATCATGTAGAAATCATGGTGATCCAGCAGTTCCTGAATCGTACCTGTCTCCTCCATCAGACGTTCCATCTCGTCTGCATCGGCTTCCCCCATCTGTTCAAACATCTGGTTCATTGATGATTCCATCTCAAACAGGAAAGAAAACGCGGACTTCAGGACATCTCGGATCGTCATCCCCTTCTCCAGCACAGAATGCTGGTCAAGGTAGCCGACACGCACATTCTTTGCCCATTCGACCGTACCCTCGTCCGGCATCAGCTTTCCGGTAATAATATTCATAAATGTGGATTTCCCCTCGCCGTTTGCTCCGATCAGGCCGATATGTTCACCTTTCAGCAGGCGGAAGGAAACATTTTCAAAGATGGCACGGTCACCGAAACCGTGACTCAGATTCTTTACATTCAGTATCATGGGATTCTCCTTACAATTCTCCGTAACTTCTATATATATGTACAGACACGGTTTGAATGGTAGCACATTTTAACCAGTTTTACAAGCTTCGGATAAATTCATGTTTAGTTAATTACAAACGGATTCCCGGCTGATTTCAAAAATGGTAAAAAAATATCCAAATATCATAAAAATAAATTTGTGTTAAAGTATGAAAAAACATATACTATCTACTCTTAGTTTCGCATTCTTATATACTTTGAAAGTATTCTTCACATAGACAAGTCCCTTTAAGAATCATAGGCAAACCGGTAGTTTGAACACCGCATGGACGGGCGGCTGCCAAAATCGTGAATTAATTGAAAAAATAAAAAGTTTCCCGTTGCCAGCCCCCATTATTTTGTGTATAATATCGGCAGCACAAAAATATTTAAGATGATACGAACTGGAGGAATTACGATGTCTCAAAGAAAAGATATCCACAAGGTACTGATTATCGGTTCCGGTCCTATTATTATCGGACAGGCGTGTGAGTTTGATTATTCCGGAACGCAGGCATGTAAGGCACTTAGAAGTTTGGGCTATGAAATAGTACTGGTAAACTCGAATCCGGCGACGATTATGACGGATCCGGAGATTGCTGATGTTACTTATATTGAACCATTGAATGCAGATCGAATTGAGCAGATTATCGCAAAGGAAAGACCCGATGCGTTGTTACCTAATCTTGGCGGACAGTCCGGTCTTAATTTATGCTCGGAACTTGCTAAATCGGGTGTCCTGGATAAGTATGGCGTGAAGGTCATCGGTGTCCAGGTGGATGCAATCGAGCGCGGTGAGGACCGTATTGAGTTCAAGAAGACAATGGAAAGCCTCGGCATCGAGATGGCAAGGAGCGAGGTCGCATATTCCGTAGATGAGGCACTGGCGATCGCAGACAGGCTTGGTTACCCGGTTGTATTGCGCCCGGCTTATACGATGGGCGGAACAGGCGGCGGTCTGGTATACAATGTGGAAGAACTGAAGAAGGTCTGTGCACGCGGACTGCAGGCGAGTCTGGTGGGACAGGTGCTTGTGGAAGAGTCTATCCTTGGCTGGGAAGAGCTTGAGCTGGAGGTAGTGCGTGATGCGGACAACAATATGATCACAGTCTGCTTCATTGAGAACATTGATCCGCTCGGTATCCACACGGGTGATTCCTTCTGTTCTGCTCCGATGCTGACGATCTCCGAGGAGGTGCAGAAGCGCCTGCAGGAGAAGTCCTACAAGATCGTTGAGGCGATCCAGGTCATCGGCGGTACGAATGTGCAGTGGGCACATGACCCGGTGACAGACCGCGACATCATCATTGAGATCAATCCGCGTACCTCACGTTCCTCCGCACTCGCGTCGAAGGCAACGGGCTTCCCGATCGCACTCGTGTCTGCAATGCTGGCGACCGGGCTGACGCTTGCGGATATTCCGTGCGGGAAATACGGTACGCTTGACAAATACGTTCCGGATGGGGACTATGTGGTAATCAAATTTGCGCGCTGGGCGTTCGAGAAGTTCAAGGGCGTCGAGGACAAGCTGGGCACGCAGATGCGCGCCGTAGGCGAGGTCATGAGTATCGGTAAGAACTTCAAAGAAGCCTTCCAGAAGGCGATCCGCAGTCTGGAGACAGGCCGCTACGGGCTCGGCCACGCAAAGGATTTCTACCAGAAGACCAAGGAAGAGCTGCTGAAGCTGCTGATCACACCGTCCAGCGAGCGCTATTTTGTGATCTACGAAGCACTCAGGAAAGGCGCAACTGTCGATGAGATCCACGAGCTGACCAAGGTAAAGCATTACTTCCTGAACCAGATGAAGGAACTGGTCGAGGAGGAAGAGGCACTTCTGGCATGCAAGGGACAGCTTCCGTCTGACGAGGCATTGATTACGGCGAAGAAGGATGGCTTCTCCGACAAATATCTGAGCCAGATTCTTGGAGTAACTGAAGACGAAGTCCGCAATCGGAGACTGGCGCTCGGTCTGGAAGAAGCTTGGGAAGGCGTTCACGTAAGCGGTACGAAGGACAGTGCTTATTATTATTCCACCTACAATGCCGCTGACAAGAATCCGGTCAGCACAGGCAAGCCGAAGATTATGATCCTCGGCGGCGGCCCGAACCGTATCGGGCAGGGGATTGAGTTTGACTATTGCTGTGTACATGCTTCCCTGGCTCTGAAGAAGCTTGGATTTGAGACGATTATCGTAAACTGTAATCCGGAAACCGTATCGACGGACTACGATACCTCTGATAAGCTGTATTTCGAGCCGTTGACTCTGGAGGATGTACTGAGTATTTATAATAAGGAAAAACCAGTCGGTGTCATTGCTCAGTTTGGCGGACAGACACCACTGAATCTCGCGGCTGACCTTGAGAAGAATGGCGTGAAGATTCTCGGTACAGCACCGTCTGTCATTGACCTTGCCGAAGACCGCGACCAGTTCCGTGCGATGATGGACAAGCTGGAGATTCCGATGCCGGAGTCAGGCATGGCAGTCAATGTCGGGGAAGCGCTGGAGATTGCAGAGAAGATCGGTTATCCGGTTATGGTTCGTCCTTCCTACGTGCTCGGCGGACGCGGCATGGAGGTCGTGTACGATGCGGAGAGCATGGTGGGATACATGAACGCGGCAGTCGGCGTGACGCCCGACCGTCCGATCCTGATTGACCGTTTCCTGATGCATGCAACCGAGTGTGAGGCAGATGCGATCAGCGACGGCACACATGCATTCGTTCCGGCTGTGATGGAGCATATCGAGCTGGCAGGTGTTCATTCCGGTGATTCCGCATGTATCATTCCTTCCCGCCATCTGAGTGAGGAAAATGTAAAGACAATCAAAGAATATACAAGAAAAATTGCGGAGGAAATGCACGTTCAGGGTCTGATGAACATGCAGTATGCGATTGAGAACGACAAGGTATACGTGCTTGAGGCGAATCCGCGTGCATCCCGTACGGTACCGCTCGTATCCAAGGTGTGCAACATCCGCATGGTGCCGCTCGCGATTGATATTGTGACATCCGAACTGACTGGAAGACCGTCACCGGTGCCGGGATTGAAGGAGCAGCACATTCCGTACTACGGTGTGAAGGAAGCGGTGTTCCCGTTCAACATGTTCCAGGAGGTAGACCCGGTTCTCGGACCGGAGATGCGTTCCACCGGAGAGGTGCTCGGACTGTCTGAGTTCTGGGGAGAGGCATTCTTCAAGGCACAGGAAGCGACACAGACGAAGCTTCCGCTGGAGGGTACCGTTCTGATTTCTGTCAACGACAAGGATAAGCCGGAGGTGGTAGAAGTCGCAAAAGATTTCGCGGAGACAGGCTTCAAGATTATTGCATCGAAAAATACCTGCAAACTGATCCGGGAGAACGGCATTGAGGCAGAGATGATCAACAAGCTGCAGGAGGGCAGGCCGAACATGCTTGACCTGATGATGAACGGCAAGATTGACCTGATCATTAATACTCCGAGAGGCAAAGAAAGCAACTGGGATGACAGCTATCTGCGCAAGACAGCGATCCGGAAGAAGATTCCGTATATGACGACGATGGCTGCGGCAAAGGCAACTGTCAGCGGTATCAAGTCAATGAAGATGCAGGGCTGCGGTAAGGTGAAGTCGCTGCAGGAACTGCACAGTGAGATTAGCGATAAATAAGAATAAAGAAAATAACGGCAGTGTGCGATTTAAAAGTGCAATTTTGTTATGAAATATACGAGTGAAGGGGTTGCAAAGGCAAAGTACTTCATGATGAGGCAGTGAATAATTAAGAAAGTGGTGACAGGGGGCGCAGCAGAAAGGAGAATTTCTGTTGCGTCTTGTCATTTTGAAGCAACAGTTCAGCTAGAGGAGGAAACTGTTTTATAGTCTACCATGATAAGCGTGCAGGATGCTGTCACTGGTTTTTACTTGAATTCCGCGTTTTTCGACATAAAATCGTATGTAAATAGGTTTCTGTTTATCGCGGGAATTAAAGGAACATGGACAATAACTTACATTTGGAATGATACACTCTAAAAAGAATCCGGGTGTGTACAAAAATGAATTGGTGAGATATAATGCAAAGTGAAATGGAATGGGATATGATGGAAAGAAGGTGGAGGAAATCATGGTACAGAATGGTGATGAAGATTTTTACGGGGCCGCTGTAAGACATTGGGTGGATGGGGCTATATTAGAAGAACAGGGAGAATATGACAGTGCTGTTTGTATGCAGGGTTTTGCTGCTGAATGTGCATTGAAGAAAATACTGGAAAAAGGACGTTCCAATGAGGAGATAAGGAAATACGGTCATTTTGGCCCCGGGCTGCTGCGAGACATCGAAATGATGCTGCTGGGAGACATAAGTCTGGCTGCTGTGATAGATCCGGCATGTGGATTAAGACTGTCTAGTTTTTCTTTGCCGGAGATTTTATTCTATCAACACCCGGACAGACGATACTTTAGAGATGGTATATACTCAGATGAAGATGCCAGAGAATGCCGGAATGCAGCAGAAGATTTGTTAAAGGAAATGTTTCGTTTACGGTTAGATGGATATATTTGACATTAGATGGAAAATCAGAAACTGTATGTGGATGTATCTGAGTGGAACTGGGGAAGGTGAAGGAATGATCACTTTTAATAATACATTGGATATAGCTTTACAGAGTATTCACCAATGGAATTACAGGAATCTTTTGACGATAGTTACGATTGTAAGAGATGTATACGGAAAAGTATCTTTTATGATGGATAATACGGAAACTGTCCCTGATGAGGTGCAGCAGTCGCTTATTGTGATTTTAGAGCAGAATATGGGACCGTATTTCAGCGGGAGGATTTACTGGAAAAGAATACCACATAATCGTCAGAATACGGAAGGAAGAAGAATAGCGCCGATCATCAATATTATTGAAGGAGAACGCTTATTTTGGAAAAGAGAGGAGAATATTGACTTTTATGTGTCGGAACGCCCAATTGCGAAAAAGGCATGGATAAAAACACCGGACATTCTGGAATCGGTCTGGTCATATGAGAGCGCAGTGGAGGAAAATGGAACAAAAGTTGTAACTTTTTATTCTTTCAAAGGGGGAATGGGAAGGACAACTGCTCTGGCGGGTGTTGCGTTGACACTTGCCATGCAGGGCAAAAATGTGATGATGGTAGATACGGATATTGAGGCACCAGGACTTGCCACACTTTTTTTTGAAACTGATGCAATCACAAAAGGGGTTCTGGATTACTTGATCGAACATGAAATAGACGGAAATGTAAATATCGGAGATTATGTGCTGGATGTGACAGAACCCGCATTGTTGAATGAAGATGACGGGCAGATTTACCTGATGCCGGCTGGACGTGTAGATCGAAATTATTTACAGAAGCTGGCACGTATTGATTATCAGGACAATAGAGAAAATCATTTAAAAAATCTAATGACAGCATTGTTGGTTGATGTGCGGGAACGCTATGAGGTAGATTATATTCTCATAGATGCACGAGCAGGATTCCATGATATGGGAGGTGTAGCGGTTGCGCAGCTTCCACATGGAGCTGTACTGTTCGGCAATGACAGCAGACAATCATGGGATGGGCTTACACAGGTTTTACGTGCAATCGCTGAAGGGCATACGGAAGATTTTCCTGTGATGCTTGTAGATACTATGTGTGCAAAACCAACGGCAGCGAATTTTATATCAGGCAGAGAGCGGTTCATACAAAATGCGTATACGATATGTGTAGAAAATTATTATGACAGTGAGAGCGGAATACCTGGTATAGAGGCAGAGGGAGAAATACATTCTCCGGAATTCGTCCCATTTAATGATGAACTTTTGCATGAGGTGATTTTGTATTCGGATGGAAGTCAGGGACAAAATCAGAGGGTATCCGCTTTTAAAACTATATTAATAAGTGATTGTTATAAGAAAATTGCGGACAGAATAAAAGGATGGTTTGGCGAGGAGTGAGTATGGGCATAGAAGAAAAATGTGAAATTTTAAGAGGAATTTCAGAATGTGTGCCGGAGAATGGTTTGGGGGAAGAGGAAGAAAAAGAAAACCTGTTGCAGAATTTCCTTCCTCTGCGCAGTTACAGTAAACTGGCAGATCAGAAGGTATTTTTGATTATAGGAGGACGGGGGGCAGGGAAAACAGAACTGTTCCGCATCATGACTTCCTGCGGCGGATTTACACATATCATTAATGAAAAAGACAGAAAACGCTATACAGGATTAAAAGAGAGTGAGTTTCTTATTGGATATGTTGCGAATGGTTCAGGAGCGAAAGTATTCCCTGCTTCCAGTGTGTGTACGGATTGGCTTAAAATAGAGAAACCAGAGGAACTGGCTTCTTTTTGGGGTGGACTTGTATGTTCTGTGATTTTGCGCAGATTTGAATCGGACCAAGAGGTTCGCGAATTGGCCTCTGCGTATTTGGGGGATGATGTTAGCAAGATTTTAATAGAAAACAGCAATGAACTTTTTCGCTGGTGGAAAAAGCTGGAGTTCAGAAAAGAAATGTGGGAGAGTTTTTTGGACCGAGTAGATGATATCCTGCATCAGCGAGGTGAGTGTGTTTTTATCACTTACGATGAACTGGATCGAATCTGCAGTAATTATGGGGATCTATTTGTTTTTATACGAGGTCTTCTGGATTTCTGGTATCGTCATAACAGCCGGTTTACGAATTTAAAAGCAAAAATATTTTTGCGCAATGATCTGTATAATGCGAAAGCACTCCAGTTTGTTGATGCATCTAAAATGGGATCTTATCAGATGGAGTTAAGTTGGAATGCGATTTCACTTTATAGATTATTAGTAAAAAGAATGGCGAATGCAGAAATTGACAGTCTGGTAGTATATTTAAAGAAGGTGCCGGGACTGTTGCAGGTAGCAGCAAAGGATAAACTGGGATATCTCCCGGGAGATTCAGAGGATGCGCTTAAGCTTTTGATGGAAAAAATGATAGGCAAGTATATGGGAAAAACACCCAAAAGGGGAGCCAGCTACACATGGGTACCAAACCATATCCAGGATGCGAATGGCGAGATGGTTCCCAGAGCATTTTTGAGGTGTTTTGCTTTTGCGGCTGAAGAGATGCTGAATCATAAGGATGAGATACTGAATTTAGAGGCAGAAAGAGTGTTATCTCCTACAAGATTGCAGGGAGCGTTAGAGAAAGTGTCATTTACACGTGTAAAGGAATTGACTTGGGAAGAATACCAGTGGCTGCAAAATTTGATTAACCGAATTCATGGAAAAACAATGCTTATGAAACAGGAGGAATTCCTTGAGTATTTGCAGCCATGTAATTGGCCAGAAGAAGAACGGGACAAGCTGCCTGGTAAGACCAGTACTGAGATACTGGAAGCTTTGCTGGCTTTGGGGATTGTTATGAAGACAACAGATGGAAGAATTAATGTACCAGAAATATATCTGCACGGATTCGGATTAAAAAGAAAGGGTGGCATTAAGAGGACGAAATAGTATATCATATCGGGAGGAAATCGCACCTGCAGATTTTCAAACGATAAGAGGTGTAGCAGAATTCATAGGAATGAGGGGACAGGATGCGGGAAATAAGAAAAAGAATCCGGTTTTACGGGAGGGTTCAGGGGGTCGGTTTCCGCTACCG
>JAUNGL010000241.1 GCA_030524665.1 Lachnospiraceae bacterium
AACCCCGGATTCCCGGCGTCCGTTCGTAATTAACTAAACACGAATCTGGCTGAACAGTAACGAATAGGATGGAAGATGAAAAAAGGTATTGACTTTGAGTAAACTCCAAGGTTTATACTAAATATGTCAGCAGGCAAGCGGGGTTAAAAACAGCCGGATGAGCCTGACAGTAAGAATGCTGAGATGTTCGTGGATTTTATCAGGGGTGTCAGAATAAAACTGAATTACCAGAGGAAGGGAATATGACGATTAAAGAAGTAAGCCAAAAGTATGGTATCACACAGGATACGCTCCGGTATTATGAGCGTATTGGCATGATTCCTCCGGTGACCCGATCGCAGGGAGGTATCCGGGATTATCAGGAGATGGATCTGAGGTGGGTGGAGCTGGCGAAGTGTATGAGGAGTGCCGGACTTCCGGTGGAAACAATGATTACATATGTGAAGCTTTGTCAGGAAGGAGAAAACACGATTGGTGACAGGCTGAAGCTGCTAACCGGGCAGCGGGAGAATCTTCTGGAGCAGCGAAGGAAGATTGACGTTACGCTGGAGCGACTGAATTATAAAATATTGAAATATGAGGAAGCGCTTGAAACGGGGAAACTTACATGGGGAAAGAAAGGAGAACAAAGAATGAATTCAATTTTTGAGGAAGTAAAGAAGAATTTCGGTTTTGGATGCATGCGTCTTCCGATGAACGGAGATCAGGTGGATTATGAGGAATTTTCTAAAATGGTAGATACTTTTTTAGAGAACGGGTTCAATTATTTTGATACTGCACACGGATATCTGGGCGGCAAGAGTGAGATCGCCCTGCGGGAGTGTCTGGTGAAACGCCATGCCAGAGAGGAATATATTTTGACGAATAAGCTGTCCACACACTTCTTTACGAAAGAAGAAGAGATACGTCCGCTGTTTGAAAGCCAGTTGGAAGCAGCAGGAGTCGAATATTTTGATTTTTATCTGATGCATGCACAGAGCAAGGAGATTTATGAAAAATATAAGAAGTGCTGTGCCTATGAGGTTGCGCAGGAATTGCAGAAAGAAGGGAAATTCAAACATTTCGGGATTTCCTTCCATGACAGGGCGGAGGTACTGGACCAGATTCTGACGGAGCATCCGGAGATTGAGGTGGTCCAGATTCAGTTCAACTATGTGGACTATGAAGATCCGGCGGTGCAGAGTAAGCTGGTGTATGAGGTCTGTGAGAAACACGGCAAGCCAGTCATTGTCATGGAGCCGGTCAAGGGCGGTAATCTGGTAAATCTGCCGGAGGAGGCAAGGACAGTCTTTGAAGAACTGAACGGCGGCAGCCCGGCAAGCTATGCGATCCGTTTCGCGGCAGGCTTCCCCAATATGATGATGGTACTGTCCGGCATGAGCAATCTGGAGCAGATGGAAGATAACATCAGTTATATGAAGGAATTCCGGCCATTATCAGAGGAGGAGCAGGCTGCTGTGAATCAAGTCAGCGGAATCTTTAAGAGTATGAATCTGATTCCATGTACGGCGTGCCGTTACTGCACGGACGGCTGTCCCAGGCAGATTTCGATTCCAGATCTGTTTTCCTGTTATAATGCGAAGACAAAGTACCATGACTGGAATGCAAATTATTATTACGACAATGTACATACGGTGCGGAACGGAAAGGCGTCAGACTGTGTAAAATGTGGAAAGTGTGAGAAAGTCTGTCCGCAGCATCTGAAGATCAGGGAACTGCTGGTGGATGTGGCGAAGGAATTTGAGGCATAGTGTATTCTCTTCGTGTTTCAGACCATGCCGCCGCGGCTAAAGCCTTGCAGCACAAATAAGAC
>JAUNGL010000090.1 GCA_030524665.1 Lachnospiraceae bacterium
GCTGTCTGAGAGAGCTGGCATCAGCCAGCGAACGAGGAACTGTCACAAGTTTTCGCAGAAAACTTGCGACCTGCTTGCGCTTCAGCGCAATACCTCTTGATTGGCGAACGGCAGGATGTAGGGGAAGACCAGCGCCTTAGTAGGTCTCCGTGAATGATTCGCCTTCTGCGCCCCCTGCCGCTGCCCTCCGATGCCTTTTGTAAACCTACAGAGCAGCCCAAATGCGGATTCCCGGCGTCCGTCCATCGTCAACTAAACACGAATTGAATTACCGCATCTTTTTATATTGCATTTCTCGGCTTTTTATTGTATATTCTTTATAATTTGGGAGGTACCTTCCCTCTCAGATATTGTATCTGCCGGCTCATTTACACCATGATTCCCTGTCCGGTGAATATAATGCAGCTTTATTAACCTTATTTTTATAAAGGAGATGATTTTTTGGCTTCTGATGACGCCATACAATTGCTGATGCTGATAATTCTCATTTTGCTCTCCGCATTTTTTTCTTCTGCTGAGACGTCGCTTACCACGGTGAACCAGATTAAACTTCAGGCTCTCGCCGATGAAGGCAGCAAGCGTGCTGCGACGGTCCTTCAGATCAAAAACAATCCATCGAAAATGCTGAGTGCGATCCTGATCGGCAACAACCTTGTCAATAACTTTATCACTGCCATCGCCACCGCCCTTGCAATCAAGCTCTTTGGAAGCGGTTCCGTCGGTGCTGTGACTGCCATATTGACTGTCATTGTTCTGATCTTTGGTGAGATTACACCGAAAACAATTGCAGCGGCTAACTCTGAAAAGCTTGCTCTCGCATACGGCGGTATTATATACGGTCTGGTAAAGATTATGACTCCTGTCATTTTTATCATTAATCAGATCTGCCGTTTCTTCCTGAAGGCACTCCATATTAATACAGACTCTTCCATGAACGTCATGACAGAGATGGAGCTTCGTACTATTGTAGATGTAAGCCATAAGGACGGTGTCATTGAGACATCCGAGCGGGAAATGATTTATAACGTAGTAGATTTTGGGGATTCACAGGCAAAGGATGTCATGGTTCCGCGTGCAGATATGGTATCTGTCAGCGAAACCGCATCATATCAGGAGATCCGTGAAGTATTCCGTCAGGAAAAATATACGCGTCTTCCGGTTTACCAGAATGACCGTGACAGTATCATCGGTATTTTGAATATCAAGGATTTCTTCTTCTGTGATGACACGCCTGATTTCAAAGTCACGGATGTCATGTATGAACCGTACTTTACCTACGAATATAAAAAGACTTCTGAACTTCTGATGGAAATGCAGAAAAATTCTGTCAGCATCGCTATTGTTCTTGACGAATACGGATCTTCCGTCGGCATGATCTCTCTTGAAGACCTTCTGGAGGAGATTGTCGGTGAAATCCGTGATGAATACGATGAGGATGAAAAAGACCTGATCCAGATGGTGAATGACAGAGAATATCTAATTGAAGGTTCCGTCAAGCTCGATGACCTTAACGATGCCATCGGACTTTCCCTTGCCTCCGAGGATTACGATTCCATCGGCGGCCTGATCATCGAGAAGCTTGACCATCTTCCGACAGAAGGGGAATCCGTCACAACCGAGGATGGTATTACACTGAAAGTTGAGCAGATGGACAAAAACCGTATTGAATTTGTTCGTATGACACTTCCTGAACCTGTAGAAAAAGAGGAAGAAGACAAAGATGCATAAATCAATATCCCTCAGCAAGCTGAGGGATATTTTATACAGAAGGAAGTGCTGTAGTTTTATCTTCCATCCTTCTCAATATCAATTTCGTCCCCTGCCATCCGCAGGATATCCCGGATCTCTTCAGCCGGCATTTCCAGATATGCAGACAGTTCTTCGACGGATACCTTATGTCCGAGATCTTCTTCCAGATTCTTCACCGCCTCATTCAGGTGATTGACACGTTCCGCAATCTGTTCTCCCATTTCGTGATAGTCCTTGCCAGCATGAATCGCTTCTTCCATGGCACGGTTGATTCCATTCAGCAGGCAGGCCTGATACGCCGCCAGACTATCCATTTTTCCAAAAGAACCAAGTGCTGTCAGCAGTCCGATATTTCCCTCCTGAATCAGATCCTCCACCGGTATGTCGCTGCCCTTATAGTCTTCGGCAATCCCGCATACTACCGGCAGATACAGCTCAATCAGCCTTTCTTTCGCTTCCATGTCACCGGCCGTTAGTTTTCCAAACAATGCAAGCTCTTCCTCCGGAGGAAGCAGGGCATCCCCCTCCTGCATTACCTGGAAAACCTTCCCGTTTATTTTTTCCAGATCCGACAAATAAAAGGAAAGACTGCCAGGATTTTCACTTCCGCGTGCTTCCTCGGCTTCCTCCTCTGTGTCCGCAATCTGAATGCGCTGACTTTTCAGATATTCATAAATCAATTCAAAATGGGAAGCCTCGAGCGGTGTCTCCCGGAAAAATTCCTGAATCTCAGACTTCGTCAGAATATTTTCTTTGCTGTCCGCCAACTCCTTCAGCTCAGTCAGCCTCTCCCTGAATATGATTTTCTGTTCCATGCTCTCTCAAAACCTCCAGTGCTTTTTCCAGCGGCTCATCCTGCATTTCACTGCTTTCTTCCTGCCCGCTTACTTCCTGATTCTCCCCGGCAATAATATCCGGCGTAATTCCTTCTCCATTAATATCCGTTCCGTTTGGTGTAAAATATTTTTCCACTGTGAATTTCATCGCAGAACCATCCGACAACAGATACGTTTTCTGTACAACTCCTTTTCCGTAGGTCTGTGTTCCAATAATTGTACCGGCACCTCTGTCCTGTACCGCACCTGCAAAGATTTCAGAAGCGCTTGCACTGTTTCCATTCACCAGTACTGCCAGTTCACAATCCACAGAATGCTTATCATCCGAACAGAATTCCTCACGGTTTCCATTACGGTCCTCCGTATAAACGAGCAGCCCATCAGGCAAAATGTAATTCAAAATATCACAGACAGAATCCAACAGACCACCCGGATTGTCTCTCAGATCTATCACCAGACTCTCTGCGCCCTGTCCTATGAGGTCATCTACTGCCGCTTCGAACTGATCCACCGTAATCGTATCGAATTCAACAATTCTGATATAACCGATCCCCGGCTCTTTCATCTCCGATTCGACCGTATTCTTCTCCACCGGACCGCAGGCAAGCTTCAAAGTCACTTCCTGTTCCTCCGACGGACGGTATACTACAAGTTCAAATTCATCCTCGTTCTCTTTGATCAGAGAAACCACATCCGAAAGCTCTATCCCTTCTACCGGTGTTCCCGCAACCGCCCGAAGGATATCTTCCGCTCTCATCCCGGCCTCATCGGCAGGGCTGCCTTCATACACTTCCAGTACAGAAAGCTCTCCTGTCGCCATATCCTGAGACAGCGTCACCCCAATCCCGTGATACGCTCCCTGATTTGACTCCTGTACTGATTTAAACTCCTCTTCCGTATAATATCTCGCATAGTCATCGTCCAGTCCTGCCGCTACCCCTTTAAACAGATACGCGGACAGCATATCGCTGTCCACATCCTCCAGATAACAGGACTGTATCAGTTCCTGTATTTCTTTTAATTTATCCAGCGTCTGTCCGTCTGTCAGGACCTCCGCTCCCGGCACCTGCTCTCTGTTCTTTCCCCGTACCAGCCAGTCCGCAATCCTGCCTCCTGCTGTCAGTGCAATGACACAGACAAGTGCTGCCAGAATGCCTGTCACAAAACCTTCCCCAAAGCTGCGCGGCGGCTCCGTTCTTTCCGGAGTCTCCCTTTCCTCCTCACCTGTCTCAGGTAAACAAGCCATTTGGCATCCTCCTTTAATTAATACTCCTGGTTTTCCATGTACTTCATATATTTTACGACCATGAGCGCAATTTTAAACGTGATTGCATCCTCAAATACACGCAGATCCAGCCCGGTAGATTTCTGAAGCTTATCCAGACGGTACACAAGCGTGTTCCTGTGAATATAAAGCTGTCTGGATGTCTCGGATACATTCAGGCTGTTCTCAAAGAATTTATTGATCGTTACAAGCGTCTCCTCGTCAAAATCGTCCGGTGACTTTCCATCAAAAATCTCACGGATAAACATCTTACAGAGCGGAATCGGAAGCTGGTAGATCAAACGTCCGATCCCAAGGGAACTGTATGCGATTACCGTACGCTCCTCAAAGAAAATCTTGCCGACATTCAATGCCATCCGTGCCTCTTTGTAAGAGCGGGATACTTCCTTGATCTCGCTGACAATCGTACCATAAGCAACCAGCGCCTTCTGTTTCTTCTCCTCACCGAGAGAATCCAGTATCATCTCCGCGATCTTATCCATCTCAGCATAGCTCTCCTGCGGTGCAAGCTCCTTCACTACGATAATGCTCTTCTCATCGACAGCCGTAATGAAATCGTTCGAACGTGAACTGAACAGGGCACGCACATTCTCCAGAGAGTTGTTCTCTCTCTCATTGCTGATTTCCAGAATAAATACCACACGCCTTGCCTCCGCATCGATGTGGAGCTTCTTTGCACGATTATAAATATCTACCAGAAGCAGATTATCAAGCAGAAGATTCTTGATAAAGTTGTCCTTGTCAAACCGTTCCTTGTATGCGACCAGAAGATTCTGAATCTGGAATGCCGCCATCTTCCCAACCATGTGGACGTCATCACTGTTGCCGTTCGCAAGCAGAATATACTCAAGCTGATGTTCATCAAATACCTTGATAAACTGGCAGCCGGACACGACCTGACTGTCCGCCGGAGACTCTGCAAAGCTCAGTACGGAATCCCGGAAATTCTCCGCTTCAGGAAATGTCGTAGCAAGCATGATTCCCTCTGTATCCAGCACGCAGAGATCCACTCTGCTGATACTCTTTAACCCGTCCAACGTTGTCTGTAATACCTGATTTGATATCACGAAAATACCTCCTTTACTTACCCGTCCTGAAACCGGTTTCCGGCTCTTTGTCCGTCCAGTGTCCAGACTTTGTCTTGTGATTCCTGCCACAAAACCCGCCCAATCTTCCTTTCATTTTTGGCAGAATTGCTCAGATAATATCATTTTAATATAATCCCGAGAAAAAATCAATCATTATTGTGAAAAATGCACTAAATTAGTGTTTGAAAACAGGTACTTTGCTATAGCTATTCTGGCTAAGGCAAATATGCCATGTTCATAATTTATTCATTTCTAATTCAGAATTTTTTCAATCAACAAACATCATTTTTTCACTTTTTTCTTTTATATTATTATTATCAACAGCAGACAGACAGGCAACAGCTTTTGAATAAACTTTTTCATAATATTGCCAGACCCACCGTGGTCTGGCATCCTCCCTCTTTTTAAATAATACGAATCCCCACCTTCGGATGATATTTTTCCGAAGGTGGGGATTTCCTGTTATACCGACGCAGATTTCTATTTTTGTTACTATTCACGGGCCTGCGGTCCGCGAGCAGTAACCTGTTTTTCACAAAAAATCTCTGTGACACCCATCTTTTAATAGTAATTATAGCACAGCTATAGTATAATCAATTTATAAAAATCAATCGTATCCCCATAAAACAAAGATACTTACATCTCTGTACCTGAATGCATGATTCACAGAAAGGAGGTCAAACATGAAAACCTCAAAGAAAATCCTGTGCCTGTTCATTCCTCTTCTGGCATTTTCCGCCGCTCCTGCCGCCAAGGCAGAGCTCGCACTTCCGGATGCCGAAGCAGTTACTGCCGTTCAGATCAATACCCTGAAATGTGCTGCCGACAAATGGGGCAAAAGCTGGATCTCCAACCTTCTGAAGGCCCTGAATAAGGCAATTCCCGTACAGACACCATCCTCTGAAGAACTCAAAAAGGGAGACTGGTATGATACCCTCTGTTTGTCCTATGAAGATGGTACAAAAGACATCTTCTGCTTTTTCATCGAAAACGATATCTGGTACATGGAGGATACGGATGGGATTATTTATGAAAACGCGGACTTCATTACCGATTATATCACGCAGGGGTATGCGCTGCTCGGTTCTGAAAAAGAAACCGCCAAGACTACTCCGGATACCGGGTATCCCATTACAACACTTAGCGCTCCTTCCGGGGATACCTTAGAATTGGACCAGCTTTTGGACACACATGATCTGCGCTACCACCTGACACTGAAAATACGTGAAAATATCCAGTCTGGTCTTTCTGAAGAGACTGCTGTTACTAATGCCCGGGAATGGTTGAAAAACCGCTTTCTTCTCTATCAGTATGCACTAGGTGAGGGATGTGAACCAACGGAAGAGGATTTCAGGGAGAGCCTGGAATTCTATATTACCTCTCTGGAACAAGCAGAAAATTACGATGAAATCAAACCATATTTTGAAGAAGCCGGAACTACTCTGAGACAATTTTTGAAAAAATCAAAGGAGCAATACAGAGTACACCTGACGATTCAAAATCTATACCAGAACATCAGTGAGGAATTCCGAAACGGGAATGACCAGATTGGCGATAAGGTATGTGAAAATATAGATGAATACTGGTCCACATTTCTGCTTGATACCGTATATCCAGCCATGGAAGCTCATGATTTCAGTGAATTTACAAAGCAAATGGATGAGGCAGAATCCTTTTACTATGAACATTCTCACTGAATCTATCGGCCCTGTCACCTTACGTACTGTATTTCCTCTTCGCAGGGAATAGCAATCTGATGCATATGCACGCAAGCCCCCTGTATTGTGAACAGGGGGCTTACATTTTATCCTATGCTTCTTTTCAATGATTGGGATCCATTTCTTCAGGCATAACTGTGGATTCCCGGAATCAACGTATTTACTCCAATATAGGTAAAGATGACACATATAAATCCAATTGCCGCGAACATCGCCGCACTTTTCCCTTTCCATCCCTTAGACATACGAAGATGCAGATAGAGTGCATAGATAATCCAGGTAATCAGTGACCACGTTTCCTTCGGATCCCAGGACCAGTAGCTGCCCCATGCACGTTCTGCCCAGATTGCACCGGAAATCATTACAAAGGTCAGAAATAAGAACCCAAGAGAAACTGCACGGTAACTGATGATATCCAGCTTCTGTGCCTCCGGAATATGTTTTTCCCAAAAATCATGCCCTTTCATTTTTTCACGGAGCAAAAACATCAGGGATACTGCAAAGGAAACTCCGAATGCGCCGTACGAGATGATCGCAGTCGATACATGGATTCCCAGCCAGTTGCTGCGAAGCGCCGGCATCAATTCCCGTACTTCCTTGCTCTGCATCGCAGCATAACCAATCAGCAGGAAAATTACCGGGGTCACAAATGCGCCGAGTGCCTGAAATTTATATTTCCAGAGAAATACGAGATAACACAGACAGATGCCCCATGCAAAACTCGTTGCAAATTCATACTGGTTTGTGAGAGGCAGACGGCCTGCACCGATCCCTCTTGTGATAAGAGCCGCTGTATGCAGCACAAAACCGATTGCCATAATCCAGCCCGCAACCTTTCCGGGCTTTTCATTTTTGATTGCAAAGAAAACAAAGTACAGTACCATCGCCGCCAGATAAAGCACCATGACCGTTGTAAAAAGTCTGTTTTCAATACTCAGAAACTGTTCACTGCTCATTCTTCTGTTCCTCCTCTTCCCGGCTTGCCGATCCATCATTTTCCGGACAGCCAGCTTTCCGGACAGGCCCGTTTCCCAGTCCGTCTTTCAAGTCCCGTGCTCTTTCCGGATCCGAAACTTCCTTCTGTCCGTTTTCCGGAACTGCTCTTCCACCACTCTTCTCCAGTATTTCCTCCTGAAACAGCATTCCTGCTTTTCGGTCCCTGCCGGCCACGAACCAGGTTCCATCGTCCTGCTTGACGGCCCAGATCTCTGCCGGATGAATATAAAATGCAAGCAGCAGTGATATGATTACCATCAATCCTCCAACTGCAGTCAGCCAGCTAAACGGGTCGCGCTTGATCTGGATCAGTGTATACTGCTGTGGATCCCGGAAAATAAATGTGTAATCATCCGCTGTGATCTTGTCCTCCCCGGTCAGTACGTTCATTCCAAGCACCTGGTCGTGATAATACAGAGCGTACAGATACCCCGGGTTGTTCAGGCTGGGAGAGTGTGTCATCGGGCTTCCGGTCTCATCTGTCCCATAATCCGGATAAAAAGCACGGAACAGTACAGCAAGTCCATCCATCCCCTCTACTTCCAGATACTCTCCTGCACAGAGCAGCTCCTCCTGAATCTTTTCCTCTCCCTTCCATACTTCGAGCGTTGCCGCCCACCCGGTAGAATTCTGGTAAAACTTCATTCCAAACAGCGACAGCGGAGAATTCACGCTCGTCTCACCGCTTTTCGAGGCTCCGCTTTTCGTATCACTCACAGTCACACCTGCGAGATACTGTTCCACGGTATTATCCTCCCGAAGCTGTACCTCAAAACTGTCAATCGTCAGCTCATACCCGGTATCTTCGATCGGCTTCGTCTGCCCTGGTACTCCGTATACCGTATGCTCCGTCTGCAGCATTTGTCCAAGCCCGAAGCCTGCAATTACAATCAGCATCCCGAGATGGCAGAGCCATGCGCCCCAGATACCGATCCTGTTCTTCGATGCATAGCGGCATTCCCTTCCAGATGCATCCAGCCCCTTCCCGGCATGGCGGAAGCCCAACTTTTCAAAGGCTGCTTCCGGTTCTCCTTCTATCTGTACTGCCGCCTCGCCGTTCCATACCTTCAGACATTTTTCCAGACTAAATCCGGACTTCATTCTCCTGATCAGTGAAGGAAATCTCAGCACATTGCAGCAGAGCAGATTGACACATAAAAAAAGCGTCAGAATTATAAACCACCAGCAATGAAAAATATCATCCAGTCCAAACAGCATAATCGCACCCGCTATCTGTTCTGAATAGTTTGCCGTATAATAAGCTGTAATTTCTCCCTGTGGAATCAGACTGCCCCCCGTACAAGCCGCAGCCAGAATCAGCAGCAGAATAATAGCACATTTCATGGAACACAGGAATTTTCCTGCCCTTTTCAATTGTTTCACTTCTTACCTCCCTATCTGTTCGGTATTTATCACAGTCCCGTCCGTCATCTGCCGGAATTATAGAATATTTTCTTTCTCAGATATATCCCAGTTCCCCTGGAACCGTCCTCCTGACCGGAACCACAATATATTTTCTGTCTCAGAGTATGTCTGAAAAATAACTGTGCCGATATAATCCGCAGTTATTTTTCAAACATACTCCATCTAAGTAACTGCTCGGCCGGATACCATTCAAGCAACAGATATGTCCGCTTCACTGACCATCCCTGCGAAAGCTGCTCCTGACATCCAAACTGTTACTCAAAAATGAGGGCCGGAAACCGACCCTCATCTGCTCTGCATCATCACGCTCCGGTATTCTTATGTTCTGTCAGGTTTCGCCTAAGCTTTCCTGTATTCATATGTACCGTTTCGGAATCTCACGCTTTGAAAAGTCCCATAGCCTCATCAATCAGAGACTCTGATGTATCAAGGCATCTCTTAGACAGTGTGGAATTGTGTGCGCCTTCGCTGTTCTCTACATAGCAGAAATCCCAGTACCACTGAGCATCACGATACTTGGAACGGATCGCATTCAGCTCGTCTTCTGTATAGGAACCGCCTGCAACAGCATCGGTCAAAGCCGTCTTCAAAGCTGCAAGCTTCTCTCCGACTTCCTTCTCGCGTGCAGTCACTTCATCCTGAATCGCGTGTACTTTCTCTGCCATATCGGTCTCTCCATGACAGGCTGCACAGGATTCCAGAATCTCCGGACTTTCGAGCGGGCTCTGCCACTTGTGGCTCGTGTAGGTCACACCATCTTCAGATGTGGTAACTGCCATATGACAGTCTGCACAGTTCATACTGGACGCATGCATACTTCCTTTTCCAAGGAATGTCTCAAGCTCCGGATGCTGTGCCTTCAGAAGGCCTGTTCCGGTACTTTCCTGTGTCCAGTCTGAGAATCCCATCTCGTTGTAGTAAGCGAGAATTGCCTCCGGGTCCATAGCTGCTACGCTGTCATACGGCATACTGGTTGCCTTTGTCTCCGGATCGAAGTAGTACTCGATGTGACACTGTCCGCATGCCAGTACCTGCGGTGCGATACCTGTCTCAGAACCGATGGACTCTGTCACATAAGAATGTGTCACTACCAGTTTACCGCTGTCACCTGCCTGATTCTCATGGCAGTTATAGCAGCTGATGTTCTCATTCATCTGTGCATACGTCTCTTCGAAATCAAGTGAATAAGCGTCCACGCCCATGTCATTCACCAGCTTCGTGTAATCCGGTGTCTTACAGGTCAGACAGTTTGCAAGCGGATGCGGACGCTCTGTCGCACCGACATCCTCCAGAGTATACGTATGCCCAACCGCACTCGTATAATCCTTTGCAAAGCCGAATCCTTCGTAAATCGTCGTCAGATACGGATCCTCTTCCAGATAGCTGACTCTGTAATTATTGTCCGAATTGGATTTGTACGATGCAACGATCTCCGGATACGTCTCTGCCCATTCATCAGCAGTAATTACACCGTTCTCGTTCGCGGCCGCCGGAGCCTCCACCTGCTTGTACTCAATCTCTCCTGTCGGAACCCCCGGCTGCTGCTCTACCACACCTTCAGCGGCAGCAGAAACACCAACCAGTACAACAGAAGCTGCCAGTACAACACCAAACTTTGTCAGCATCTCCTTTTTGAGTTCTCTCTTTGCCATACCCTTTTCCTCCTCTCTTCAAATTTTGGGCAGTCATCCATTCCGATGGCTGCCTTTTCCAAATATATGTAATCCATATATTGTGTCATTATTCTACCTAACCCACCATATAAAGTCAAGACAAACTCAGCGAAATCATACCGGAAAAACTTAGGATTGTTACTTTCCACTCCGTGGTCAGTAACGCTGGATAGCCACCTGTGATCAGTAACCGGGGATTCAGGTGCCGAACACATCTGGATCCCCTTCCTGTTCACACTCATATCGCTTCTCAGGACTCCAGTGCCTGCAAAAAGGCATTCAGCCTCGCCAGCAGAAGTTCCGGTTCGATTCCATGCACCATAGCAGCCTCTTCCAGCGTTTCCATCTGGGATGACGGACATCCGATGCAGTGCATTCCGCCAGCCATCAGTACCGGTGCCAGCCCCTGATTGATCTGCAATACTTCACCAATTGTCATATCCTTCGTGATTGTCGTTGCCATTGGGCAGTTCCCTCCTTCATTTAATGTACACTTATTATAATACGGTTTGGATCTCATTGCAAGTCGCCTTACGCTGCTCAAACTGCATGATGAAAATTCTGATTACTGTTCGCGGGCCGTGAATAGTAACAAATTCTGGAAGTGTTCCCACAGAAATACATGCAGAAATCGCAATTCTCTCTTGTATATTTCGTTTTTTTGTATTAGAATAGAGCAAAGGTTTCCGTAGGAGACCGCAAATACTATATATTATAAGGAGGATTTAATCATGGCATACGTAATTTCTGACGAATGTGTAGCATGCGGAACATGCGCAAGTGAGTGCCCGGCAGAGGCTATCAGCGAAGGTGATGGAAAATTCGTAATCGATGCTGATGCTTGCCTTGACTGCGGAACATGCGAAGGTGTCTGTCCGACGGGCGCTATTTCAGCTGAATAATAGCAGAATCATAGCATAAGAACAGCATATCTTCTGTTCGAACATAACACGAGCCCGATAAATGCAGATGCATTTTCGGGCTCTTTTTCATGTTATTTGATTCCTGCTTCACCTGCCTCCCCTTAAAAGCCTGCGCAGCTGACTGATCACCCCGTTTTTTTCCGGATAGCGGGACGTAGTGCTCTTTCCCGGATATGGCTCAGCGGATACTGCCGCTTCCGCCATCATATCACTGTACGGCAGATAGATTCGCTCCAGTTCTTCCCTGAAAATCTCCCGCAGTTCTTCTTCCATCTTCCGATTTCGTTCCTCCACCACTTCCCCGATCAGTCGTTTCAGGATTTTTTCAAATTGCTGCAAATTATCGGATCCCTGAGAGGACAGATTCGAAAAGGTTACGCCGCATACTTGCTCTGCAGCCCCTTTCCGTATAATTTCCGGAACATCTGCCATTTCTCCGGCTTTTCCACATTCCGGCAGACTGTTATCCACAGCTTCGTCACAACTTTCCACACTTTCAAACTTCTCCTGTACCGTATTTCCAGCATTTTCCGTCCGATTTCCATCCGCGATGTCCGTTGGGACTTCCATTACATTTCCGGTTACCATGATACTTCCTGACACTGTATTTCTCTGAGCTTCCGCAGCACTTCCGGCCTCTGTATTTTCCCAGTCTTCTGCAGCATTTCTTCCTTCCGTTTCATTTTTCCCCGCTTTCTTCTCCTGCGTTCTGGTATCCGGCTCCCGCCAGTTCCCAATCTCACAGATTTGTTCTGCGAGTGCTGCCTTTGCTTCATCCCCTTCCGCTTTGTCCAGAAGTATCCTGATCGCCCGAAGCTGCAGCCCTGTCTCCTTCAGTTCCTTCACCTTCCGAAAGGTTTCAATGTTTTTCTCACTGTATACTCTGTGTCCCTGACTTGTCCGCCTGATATCCGCCTGCAGTTCTTCCTCCCAGTAACGCAAAACGTGCGACTCCACACCGACGAGCCGCACTGCTTCTGATACTGAATATTCTTTCTCATTCATAAAAGCTTCCCCTTTGCCTCGTAATTCCGGTATCACTTATCTCCTATTAGTATATGAAGAATCTTTCGTAAGTAGAACCTCCATAAAGCAAATTTTGCAGGAAAGCTAAGTTCAAATTACCTTTCATTCATAGCAGGTAAAACGGCGTTTACGCTTCAAACATCTGTGTGATTTCCTTCATCCAGTCGCGAATCTGGATATGCTGCGGGCAAGCATCTTCACACTGGCCGCATTCCACACACTCAGACGCTTTTCCGCCACTTTCTGTCTGCTTTGCATAATTCTCTTTCTGTGTCGAATAACCGCGGTTCAGCGCCTGATTCTCTGCATTATACAAATTGAACAGTGCCGGAATCTCAATCTGTGCCGGACATCCTTCCACACAATAACGGCATTCCGTACACGGAATGGCTATCGCATTGCGGATAATCTCTGCTGCTTCCTTTACGATCTGCTGATCTGCCTCAGTCAACAGTTCGAATTCCTGCATATAACCTGTATTATCCAGCATCTGCTCCATATTTGACATACCACTCAATACCACCATGACCTCAGGCAGGCTTGCCGCAAAACGGATTCCCCAGGAAGGTACCGTCCAGTCCGGGTGTGCACCAAGCAGCAGCTTTTCTGCTTCCTCCGGCAGCTTTGCCAGCTTCCCGCCTTTGACCGGCTCCATAACAATGACCTTTTTACCATGCTTCACTGCTGTCTCATAGCATTTGCCTGACTGGATTCTCTCGTTCTCCCAGTCCAGATAGTTAATCTGAAGTTGTACAAAATCTACTTCCGGATGCTCTGTCAGAATCTGGTCCAGTACCTCCGCCGTATCATGGAAAGAAAAGCCGAACTGACGTACTCTGCCCTCTTCCTTCTTTTTCTGCACAAATGCGAAGCTGTCAAACTTCCGTGCAGTTTCATAATTGGCCTGATTCAGATTATGAAGCAGATAATAATCAAAATAATCAACACCGCATTTTTCCATCTGTTCTTCAAAAATCTGTTCCTGCTGCCCCTCTTCCTTCAAAAACATGGTCGGCAGCTTCGTCGCAAGCGTATAGCTGTCCCGTGCATGACGCTTCACCAATGCTTCCTTTACCACACGTTCACTTGCATATTTGTGATACATATAAGCCGTATCAAAGTATGTAAAACCACGTTCCAGAAACGTATCCACCATCTGACAGACCTGCTCAAAATCAACACTTGTCTGATCTTCTGCGTCAAGAAGCGGCATACGCATACATCCAAATCCAAGCTTTTTCATAGAATGAATTCCTCCTTTTTCTGATAATAGAATCACATCCGTACTTTCTTCAGAACAAATATATCATATTTCTAATACCCTGACAAGTACGGTTGCGGCCACAAAATAAATAGCAGCGCAGTTACTCAGCGCAGTTCCCTTACAAATGCATGACACTTCGAGTATATTCGTGTTT
>JAUNGL010000091.1 GCA_030524665.1 Lachnospiraceae bacterium
GATTGCCGGGAACGAGGAGGCTCGGAGAAAGATTGTCCGAAATACGATTGTCGGAAGAAGGAATGTCCGGAACGAGAAAGTCCGGAGCAGGAAAGTCCAGAGTGCGATTGTCAGAAACGAGAACGTCCGGAGCGCGATTGCCCGGAATGCGATTGTCAAAAGCAGAAATATCCAGAACGCGATTGCCCGGAACAAGATTGCCTGGAGCCGGATTGTTCAGAATGTGATTGCCGGGAACAGGAAAGTCCGGAGCGCGATTGTCAGAAACGAGAACGTCCAGAGCGCGATTGCCCGAAATGCGATTGCCTGGAGCCGGATTGTTCAGAATGCGATTGTCCGGAGCAGGAAAGTCCGGAGTGCGATTGTCAGAAACGAGAGCGTCCGGAGCAAGATTGCCCGGAATGCGATTGCCTGGAGCCGGATTGTCCGGAATGTGATTGCCAGGAACAGGAGCGTCGGGAACAGGAATGTCCAGAACAAGATGATCGGGAACGAGACTGGGAGAAGAATCTGACAGGGGCGCTGCCGGACGAAGAAGAAAAAATACGAAAGGCTGAGATAGCAGAGTTTCCGGAGGATGAAAATGAAGAAATTCAGATGGATTCGGCTGTCGGAGAAAGCGAGGATGTGGTGAAATGCTGTGAAACGGCAGCGGGTCACGATTGCAGAGAGGATGAATACGGGAAATGCCCCTGCCCGGGCAATTGCAGCAATGTGAAAGTGTTTGAAATTGCGATGGTTCAGGCGAAGCTCACATACAACGAGTATGGCTGGCATGACCCGGAGGGACGTTTTTTCGTATTGAAGGAGGAGCTGGAACGCCACGGTGGTCTGGAAGCCTACATCCGCAAGGTAGAGGAACAGAAGATACGGGTGGAGCCTCTGGTCATCCGGGCAAATGCGGGAGACTGTATTGAATTGCGTACGACGAACCTTCTGCCGGAATTTCTGGAAGCAAATGCATTCCAGCTGCGGACCAGAACCGATATTGTCGGGCACCATGTGCATCTGGTGAAGTTCGATACGATTGTCTCGGACGGGGCGGCGAATGGCTGGAATAATATTGCAGGGGCGAGAAGATACGAGACATTGGTGGAGCGTTTCTTCGCAGACGAGGAGCTTCACACGGTATTCTTCCACGACCATCTGTTTGCCAATTCTCACCAGCAGCATGGAATGTTCGGGGCACTGATCATCGAGGAGGCAGGAGCGACCTTCCACAACATCCGCAATGGGAAAGAGCTGCGTTTTGGCACAAAAGCGGTGATTCAGAGGAGAGACGGCACGTCATTCAGGGAGTTTGCCCTGTTCGTCCATGATTTTGCGTTGCTGTTTGATAAAAAGGGCGATCCGCTGAATCCGCCTGCGGTTCCTGGCTCACATGATGATCCGGGTGTGATGGGAATCAATTACCGTTCGGAGCCGATGCGTGAGAGACTGAAGAGGCATGATGATCCGGCTTATATTTTCAGCTCATTTGTGCATGGGGATCCGGCCACTCCGATCCTTGAGACGTATCCGGGAGACGAGATTATGATCCGCCTGCTGGACGGTGCGCATGAAGAGCAGCATGCGTTCAATGTTGCGGGAATGGCGTGGAGAAAAGAATTGGCAGATCCGCGGTCTCCGTTGGCTGCATCCCAGACTCTGGGAATTTCGGAGGCATTCAATCTGAATATCACGGAACCATACCAGGCCGGAGATTACCTGTATTATTTCGGAGGAATCGATGATGCGTGGCTTGGGCTGTGGGGAATTATCCGGGCTTATGACAGATATCAGAAATGTCTGAAACCTCTTTGCCGGGGGAAAGACAGGATACTGCCGCTGCCGCCCTGCCCGGGGAAGGATGATGTGGTCAGAAAATATGAGATCGCAGCGGTTCAGACGGATCTTATATACAACCGCTATGGGGATCACGACCCGAACGGACTGATTTTTGTTCCGCTTGAGGATGTGGATCTGGTGCTTGCGGGAAATTATAAGCCGAAGCCTTTGATCCTGAGGGCGAATGTCGGCGACTGGCTTGAGGTTACTCTGCATAATGTATGGGATCCGAAGCATCCTGTACCGTTTTTCGATTATCCGAGAGTCCCGCTGGATTTTCCGCATAAGCCTTCGGAGAGAGTGTCTCTGAATCCGCAGTTCCTGCAATATGACCCGGTGAATGATTCCGGGATCAATGTGGGATATAATCCGAAGGAGCAGACGGTAGGAATCGGTGAGAGTAAGCGGTATCTCTGGCGCGCAGACCGGGAATATGGGGCGTGTATCCTACAGTCGTTCGGGGATATGAGAAATCACAGATATCATGGGCTGTTCGGAGCGGTTATTGTGGAACCGGCGGGAGCCAGATGGTACCGGAACTTTACAAAAAAACAGGATGCGTTTGCAGAGCAGGCGGTCATCACCGCGCCAGGTGTCGAGAGCTTTCGGGAATATGTGCTGTTTATCCAGAATGGAATCCGGCTTCTGGATGCACAGGGAAATCTGATTCAGACAGCAGGCGCCGGGGAGGCCGATGAGCCGGTAGACGCGGAGGATACGGGAGAAAAAGGGTATAATTACCGGTCAGAGCGGTTTGCCAACCGCCTGAAAGAGGACGAAAGAGTCTGGAAGGTGTTCAGCAGCAGGATACACGGTGACCCGGCAACACCTGTCTGGAAAGCGTATCCGGGCGACCGGGTGATTTTCCGGACTATGATGCCTGCGGATAAGCCGCGGAATGTGTCCCTGGCCGTGCACGGGCATCTGTGGAAGGAACAGAAGGATGACCCGTTTTCCAGAGTGATCCCGCTTCAGGGAGGAATCAGCATTGGAAACCGCTTCGATATGGAGCTGAAGGATGGGGCAGGCTGTCCCGGTGATTATCTGTATCGGTCAGGCAGCCTCAAGTGGGATGTGGAGTCCGGCATGTGGGGAATCTTTCGTGTCATGAAACAGTCCCTGCGCCATAAATGCAAAGGAGTTTGTCAGAGAATCTCGTGCTGCTTTCACAAATAACGGAAAGATGAAATAAAGAAAAATGAAACGCTGAAGGTCCGCAGGCTGCCGTGATATTTTGCGGCAGCCTGATTGCAGGACTGTCCGGGTTACATTTCTATCATGGAATCTTACTGGGAATCCTGAGCTGCTACAATACATGGATCGTTTCTTCCAATAAGGAAGCGGGAGATGGATATAGTGATATTCTGCTTATGATGGACGATGGGGCAACTGGAGTTGTAATAGAGGTAAAATATGCGGAAAACGGAAACATGGAGAAATGCTGCAGGGAAACACTGGAGCAGATTGAGTCCAACCGATATGAGGAAGCACTCCGTGATGAGGGAAGTGAGCGTATATTAAGTATGGAATTGCCTGTTATAAGAAGCGCTGCATGGTTATGCTTGTAAATCCGGGAAAAGTTTAACTGAATGGCGGACGTGTGAACAGCAACGGCAGTGCAAATAACGTCCTGATTATTTTCAGATAAAGACCTGTAAAGAGAGCGGGATTTCCTGTATGATATATTCAGCAATCGTAACTTCCTGTGACATGCATGGAGCAGGCAGGGGAAAAGAAAGCAGCCGTAAGAGATACCGGAATGGCCGGATGGCTGCTGCCGGGAAAGATCAGAAATATGGATATAAGGAGGAACAGTATGATCAGAATCAGCGAGCTACGTATGAATTATCAGAAGGAACTGATGGCTGTGACGGAGGTTCCGCAGTTTAACTGGATGATTGATAGTGAAGCGAGGAACGTGAGGCAGAAGGCATATCAGCTTCAGATTGCAAAGGAGGATACTTTTCAGGAAATCGTGTACGATTCCGGCAGAATAGAGTCGGAAGAATCTGCGCATGTGGAGGAAGAGTTTGAAATGGAAACAGCCTCGCGGTATTTTGGCAGAGTCAAAATATGGACGGAATCAGAGGAGACAGAGTTTTCACCTGTCTGCAGCTTCCTATCAGGTGTGATGAATCAGAATGAGTGGAAGGCATGCTTTGTGAGCCCGGAGGGTGAGGAGCAGGCAGAGGAGTCAGAGGGAAATTATATCCGAAAAGAATTTGAAGTTTTCGGGCGAGTGAAGCGTGCATATTTGTTTACTACAGCTCTCGGACTGTATCAGCTTTGGATGAATGGAGAGAAGATTGGAAACGAAGAGCTTTCTCCAGGCTGGACCTCATATCGGAAGCATCTGCTTTACCAGACGCATGATGTCACTGAAGTGATCAGGGAAGGGAAAAATGTGATCGGTGCACATGTGGGGGCTGGCTGGTATAAAGGCGTGATGGGCTTTACCGGAAACAGAAACAATTATGGGAACCGCACGGCATTTTTCGGACAGTTATGGATCCGGTATGAGGATGGGACAGAGGAAGTAGTTGTGACTGATCCTACATGGAAAAGTTCCAGGTCACCGGTGGTTTTTGCGGAAATCTATGACGGTGAAATATACGATGCTTCCCTGGAGCAGCCGGGCTGGGACTTGCCCGGATTTGACGACAGCGGATGGAGACAGGCAGAAGAAATCAGTTTTGATAAAACCGTTCTGAGGGCACAGACCACATCTGCGGTTATGGAGCATGAGATACTGCCGGTGAAAGAGCTGTTTCGCACACCGGAGGGAGATCTCTGTCTTGATTTTGGTCAGAATATGGCAGGCTGGATTCATGTACATGCAGCGGGTAAAGCAGGCGATGAAATTGAACTCAGATGTTTTGAGACACTGGATGCAGCAGGAAATGTTTACCTTGACAATCTGCGCAAGGCGAAACAGAGATTATATTATCGATTCGGGACAGATGGTGAGATCGATTACCATCCGAGTTTCACGTATCAGGGCTTCCGCTATGCAAAGATTGTGAGATTTCCGGGTGAACCGAAAGCAGAGAACTTTACAGCATATGCGGTGTATTCCGATATGGAAGAGACGGGTCAGTTTTCATGTTCTCATCCGGGATTGAACCAACTTCATAAAAACGTGGGCTGGGGGCTTCGCAGCAACTTTGTCGATGTGCCGACAGACTGTCCGCAGAGGGACGAGCGCCTTGGTTGGACCGGGGATGCAGAAATCTTTGCCCGGACAGCGAGCTATCTGCGCAATACATACTGCTTCTATGAAAAATGGCTGCATGATCTCGCATGTGATCAGACACCGGAGGGCGGTGTGCCGCACGTGATACCGGATATTTTGAATCAACGTGCAGAAGATGACTGGCTGATGAGTCAGGGAGACCACTCAGCGGCGGCATGGGCGGATGCAGCGGTCATCATCCCGTGGTCACTCTATCTGAATTATGGGGATACGAGACTGATCAGGAAGCAGTATGGGAGTATGAAGGCATGGATTGACTTCATGCGGGCACATTCTGACGGAAATATCTGGAACTTCAGGCTCCAGTTCGGTGACTGGGTGGCACTCGATGCGGAAGAAGGCAGCTATTTCGGAGCGACGCCGAATGATCTGACCTGTACAGCTTATTATGCATATTCCACGCGGCTGTTTGCGCGTATGTCAGGACTGATCGGAAAGACAGAAGAAGAAAAAGAGTATACGGCACTGTACGAACAGATCCGGGATACGTTCCACAGGACATTTTTGGAGGAAGACGGCACCATGACGGCACAGACGCAGACGGCGCATATCCTGGCACTCCATTTTGATCTCGTGGAAGAAAAATACCGTCAGAAAACCATCAACCGGCTGCTGGAGCTGCTGGCGAAGGAAAACGGGCATCTGGTGACCGGATTTGTCGGCACACCGTATTTCTGCCATGCGCTGAGCGGGAACGGGCATACGAAGGAGGCGTACGAGCTTCTGCTGAAGGAGGATTTTCCGTCCTGGCTGTATCAGGTGAAGATGGGCGCTACGACAGTGTGGGAGCACTGGGACGGAATCCGGCCGGACGGCACGATGTGGAGTCCTGACATGAATTCGTTCAATCACTATGCGTACGGCGCCGTGGAGGAGTGGATGTTCCGGGTGATGGGAGGCATCGATACGGATGAGGAACATGCAGGGTTCAGACACAGCATTCTCTATCCGCAGATCGGAGGCGGTATCACATCCACATTGGCTTCCTATCAGTCTCCCTATGGAAGAGTCCGTGTGGAGTGGAAGGTTTCCGGCAGTGAAGTGGAAGAAACGATTGAGATTCCGCACAATACGACTGCAACCGTGAAGCTGTATCAGGCGGATTCTGTACAGGAGGATGACGGGCTTGCATTTGAGGAAAAGGACGGAATTATTCAGGCAGAGGCAGGTTCCGGCGTGTACCGGATCCGGTATCGCCTGAGCTGATTGCGTGATTGTACGCCTGAGCTGATTGCGTGATTGTTGCTATTTCCAGATGGACGTGGTAATATTAAAATCAGCATAAGAGCGTGATATCTTTTAGGTTTCGACGAATCTGACGGTAAGGATATCGAAAGCTGTGCTTTGGGAAGGAGTGTGTGGATGAAATGGGAGTTTATCTGAACAGCAAGAATCCGTTTGGACTGTTTTTGGATGAATTTGCGTCCACATATTTTGTGGACAAGTCAGAGATATTGAATGAATTGCTCCCCCTCGTATCTCAACATGAAAAAATGGTCTGGCAGGAGGAAGCAAACAAGGGAAAAAGCAATAAGTACGTGTGCATAACCAGACCGCGCCGTTTCGGGAAAACTCTTATGGCAAGCATGATTGCTTCCTTTTTCGGCAAGGGCAGGGATAGCCGTAAGGTCTTTCAGCAATTAAAAATCGGAACATCAGAGAATTTTGAGGCACATATAAATCAGCATAATGTCATTTACATTAGCTTTAACGAGATTCCCGATGAATGTACAACCTATTCACAGTATATTTCCCGAATTAAGAGAATTCTCAGAACCGATCTGAAAAAAGCATTTCCGGATGCGGAAATAGAGAAAGGTGATGCGGTTTGGGATGCGCTGAACAGAATCTATGAAATGGAAGATGACGTCAGGTTTATTTTTGTGCTCGACGAGTGGGATTATATTTTTCACCGGGATTTTGTTACGGACAGGGATAAGGCGGCTTTCATGGAATTTCTCAGCAATATGCTGAAGGGAAAAGCATACGTGGAATTTGCATACATGACAGGCATCCTGCCAATTGCAAAATACTCAAGTGGCTCAGAACTGAATATGTTTTGTGAGTACACAATGGTTACAGAGGAAAAATATTCGGAGTATTTTGGTTTTACTGACCGTGAGGTGGATGATCTTTTTGCCAGATATCAGAGACAGGGGCTGCAGACGGAATATGTTACAAGAGAAGGTCTGAAGGTCTGGTATGACGGATATCACACGAAGTCAGGGGAGAGGGTGTATAATCCGCGGTCCGTGGTATTTTCACTGATGAATAATAATCTGGGAAATTATTGGACGAGTTCTGGTCCCTACGATGAAATATTCTATTATGTCAGGGAGAACACGGATACTGTCAGGGATGAGCTGGCTTTAATGGTATCCGGAGTGCCTGTTCCGGCGAAGGTCAGGGAATACGCGGCCACATCAATGGAATTGAAGACAAAGGATGAGATTTTTTCAGCGATGGTTGTCTATGGGTTCCTGAATTATGAGGATGGCTGTGTATCGATACCAAACAGAGAATTGATGGAAAAGTTTGCTGACATGCTTCGAAAAGAGCCATCACTGGGATATGTGTATCGTCTGGCCAGGGAATCGGAGCGGATGTTGAGGGCGACGAAAGCCGGAGATGCCGCAACAGTGGCAGATATATTGAAGTATGCACATGATACGGAAAGCCCGCTGTTGAATTACAGCAGCGAAACAGAACTTACAATGCTTGTAAATATGGCTTATCTTTCCGCAAGGGATACGTATCAGGTTGAGAGGGAGGATAAGGCGGGAATCGGCTATGTGGATTTCATTTTTTATCCGGTAAAGCGGGAGGATGACTGCATCATTCTGGAGTTGAAGGTTGACTGCACCGCAGACGAAGCCATACAGCAGATTAAAGAACGGAATTATGCGTTAAAGTTTCAGGGAAGACTGGGAGAAAAGATGAAATTTACCGGACGGATTCTTGCCGTGGGGATTGCGTACCATAAGAAAGATAAAAAACATAGCTGCAGAATAGAAGTCCTGAGAGAAAGGCTATAGAGAACAAGCCTTCCGGGAAAATTTCTGTATGGGAAATAAAAGCAGTTAGAAGCAGCTTTGTATGGTGTACTGAGAAAAACAGGGCAGAAGGGGGCACATCTATGATCAGGCATGCAAGAAGCAGCGATATTTCCCGCATTGCAGAGATCATTGTTTTTGGAAAAAGAGTGGCATACCGGTCGATTTTCAGGAATGATATTGGTTCTTTTCATGATCTTCAGGTATTAGACCTCATAGAAAGCTACCAGGCTTCTCCGGACATATTTGACCATATGCTGGTTTATGACGACGGGATTATAAAGGGAGTCATCAATCAGAAGGATGCTGCAGACGGAAGAGAGCTGTGTGAATTTTATGTAGAACCATTTTTTAAGGGAAAGGGAATCGGGCGGGAACTGATTCAGTTTTTTATAGAGGAAGCTAAGAAACAGGAAAAAAGAAAGCTATACCTGTGGGTTATCAAAGACAATTTACCGGCGCGGAGATTTTATGAGAAAA
This sequence comes from Lachnospiraceae bacterium, assembly GCA_030524665.1. Taxonomy (GTDB): domain Bacteria; phylum Bacillota; class Clostridia; order Lachnospirales; family Lachnospiraceae; genus Choladousia. The sequence goes on from JAUNGL010000091.1 coordinate 8,614, forward strand.
ACGGATTTCATGCAAGCGGAGAAGAACGATTGATAGAAGGAACGGACGTACTGGATATGCGGTACGAAAGAGAGCTGTGAGAGGGAGATGAATATGATTTGCAAAACGTTTGAACTGGATCATCTGAAACATTACAAGTATGTTGTGATACTATCAACCTATCATGGCAGCATTCTTCTCAGCAGACACAGAGAACGGATGACCTGGGAGACGCAGGGAGGACATATTGAGCCGGGCGAGACACCGCTGGAAGCTGCGAAACGGGAACTATATGAGGAGTCCGGCGCAGTGAAGTATGAGATAGAGCCTCTTTGTGATTACTGGGCAGGGGACGGTGATACTTTTCAGGGCGCTGGCGGTGTAGTCTTCACCGCTGTGATTCATGAGCTGGGAGGGCTGCCGGAAAGTGAAATTGCAGAGGTACGGGAATTTGCCAGCCTGCCGGAACAGCTTACATATCCTGCAATCACTCCGGCTCTGTTTGGGAGGAAAGCAGGAACAGTGAAGAATGCTGCTGCGGTTCTGTGTGAGGATATACGCTATCTGACAGGACGGGCTCTGTGGGAGACGGAAAATCTGATCAAATGTATCCCGGACGAATTATGGGACAGGAGATATGATGGGCTTCCGATGTGGAAATATCTTTACCATACCCTGTATTCCATGGACCGCTGGTACATCAATCCCTGCGATGCAAATTACCGGAATCCGGAATTCCACACGGAATATATGGCAGATTTGAATGTGATTCCCACAGAGGAACAAGTGAGCCGTGAACAGGCAGAAGCTTATTTTTACCGGATCCGCGATAAGCTCGAGACATATATCCGGCTTCTGACCGACGAAGAGCTTGGGAAAAAGCCTGATGGATGCAGTATGACCAGATTCCGTCTGATCCTCGGCCAGTTCCGTCACTGGCACCGTCATATGGGACTTATTTACGGATTTCTGGTGGAGGATACCGGGAAATGGCCGTATGTGCTGAATATGGATGCAGCGTATCCTGAGGGGCCTATGCCTAATTATTATGGATAAATAGGTTACTGCTCACGAACCGCAGGGGCGTTGCTGTTCACACGTCTGCCAGAATGGCAGCCGTCTGACCAGTAACAACGCTTCGCGATGCACAGAAATCGCATTTCATGCGATTTCACGCCACAAAACTCGGGATTCAGGTGCGAAACCGCACCTGAACACCTCGTGGGACAGATACCCCGTGAACAGTAACCACGGGGCAGCTGATTAGTTAATCATGTTCAGACAGGGGCTTGCATAAATATCCGGCAGGCATTATAATGGCAGTGTGCAGGGATATTTGAGATATTTTCCTACTGTACTCTTCGATATAAAACGATAATAGATAGAGAAAGGAATATGGAGATGGAAATTACGAAGGAAACAACAATGGGTCAGATGCTGGAATATGATATGGGAATTGCTTACGTACTGATGCAGGCAGGTATGCACTGTGTCGGCTGCCCGTCCTCCATCGGAGAATCACTGGAAGAGGCGTGCATGGTTCACGGACTTGATGCCGATGTAGTACTGAAATCAATCCAGGATTATCTGGCAAGCAAAAAATAAAAGAAATTTTGTGAATGAAAAATAAGGCGCCCGGTGTTTCGATACCGGACGCCTTTTTCTGTGGTTTGCAGGGGGTTTTATGCCCGAAGGCTGTTGCTGACAAATTGGCGGTATACTTCTATGCACTGCTGTGTCACATCATGAGAAGTATATTCTTTCTGTTCCAGCGCAGTGACCGGCATGATTCCCATCAGAGAGTTTGTGACAAAGCACTCATCCATCTGCGAAGCATCCTCTTTTCCAAGCCTGCATTCTGTCACAGGGAAGGATTCCATCAGAAAACGCCGCAGAATACCGGGCAGGAGGCCGCAGGAAAGCGGCGGTGTATAAAGGGTTCCGTGTTTGACGAAGAAAATATTGGTAGTTGTCCCCTCACAGATTTCACCGCGGCTGTTCAGAAAAACAAGTTCATCAAAACCGACAGATCGGGCACGGCGCTTCTCAAGGATACAGTCTCCGTAATTCATACTCTTATGGCAGATCAGCGGAGAAGTCTCATTGCGGTACACATGGCTGTAAGCGAGCCGGAAGCCTTTCCGGAAATGCGCAGCAGTGTAAGGGTTAGGGCGCATCGTGAACAAGTTGTTTGCATCTGATACCATGATCTTCAGCGCATGGTGTTCCGATTCCCGGGAAGCCAGAAATTCCGAAATCTCTTCCGGGCAGACGTCCTGCTCAATTCCAAATTCTTTCATGGAGCGGCGAAGCCGTTCCAGATGCCATGGCAGAAGAATCGGCCTGCCGTGTTCTACACTGATCGTCTCGAAGAAACCGAGCCCGAACTGATAACCCTCATCAAATGTAATCTGCATATTGTTACCTGAGGCACAGATTTCAAATGGTCTGCTGTGCCATCCTTTCCCGTTTGTATCAAAGGCATCAGGCATGTTTCAGCACTTCCAGCAATGCTTTCGCCTTCTGCAAAGTTTCCTCATATTCAAAATCGAGATCCGATTCATACGTAATGCCGCCTCCGACGCCAAGGTGATAGACGCCGTTCTGGTACAGCGCAGTCCGTATGACAATATTGAAATCACAGTCACCGTCGAGTGACAGATATCCGATGCAACCCGTGTAGAGGTTCCTGCGGCTGTGTTCTTGCTCGTCGATCAGTTCCATGGCACGCAGCTTCGGAGCACCTGTGATGGAACCGCCGGGGAAAGTGGCTTCCAGCAAATCCATAACTGTGAGATCCGGACTGAGCTGTCCGACAACGTTCGAGATCAGATGAAATACGGTGGCATACGTCTCCACGGTAAAGAGTTCTGTGACCTTCACGCTTCCGGGGATACAGACTCGGTTCAGGTCATTTCGTTCCAGATCGACAATCATCAGAAGCTCACTCTGATCCTTTTCAGACTGTTCCAATTCCAGACGCAGCGCCTCATCCTCTTCGGGCGTGGCCCCGCGCTTGCGGGTGCCCTTGATCGGCCGTGTCTGCACAGAACCTTTGCGCATCTGGAGAAAACGTTCCGGTGAAGCACACACGATCTGGAAATCACCGTAATTCAGATAGGCCCCGAACGGAGAAGGATTGCTGACCCGGAGCTGCCGGAACAGATCATAGGGCAGCATCGGGCTTGGAATCTGAAGCTGCTGGGTCATATTTACTACGTAGATATCGCCTTCAATGATATAATTAATCATATTCTGGACAGCATCCATGTACTCCGTTCTGGTGAAATTGGCATTCACATGGTCGGCAAAAAAATCCAGATAGTGGATATCGGTTCCTGCGCAGCTGTGTAAAGTATGGAAATTTCTGGAAGTCTGTGAGGATAATTCATTCTGTATCTCTGCCCGTTCCACAAGCTTCTGCAGCAGCTCTATTCCGTCTTCACAGTTCTGGGCGTGATCATTTGCTACCAGATAAAGGCGTTGTTTCTGATGATCTTCGATGATAAAGTTGTCATAAAAAACAAGGATACAGTCAGGAATCTCCACCTCTTTCGCATGTTTCGAGGAGACTCCTTCCTTTTTTCTGCCATAGTCATAGGAAAAATATCCGACTGCACCGGACAGCAGGGGCAGTCCGGTATCATTTTCTTCCTGATGTTCCCGGAGATAGCGCTTTACGAAGCACTCAAAGCCCTCCTCCGATACGATTCCATTGACCGTGAACTCCTCTCCGTTGACCAGCTTCAGATAGGGAGTCATTCCAAGGATCGAGAACTGTCCAAGCCGTCCGGTCAGGGAGGAGTCCAGAAAAACGGCATCTTCCTGTTCCTGTACCAGAGAAAAAATACGGTCAATCGATGGATACAGTTCTAACTTTTTAATTATCCGCATGTTCTTTCCCCCACCTTTCACATATTTTCTGAAAATTAAGGAGCAATTCGTGACCATATTCAGTCAGAACGGCCTCTGGATGGAACTGAACCCCATAGACAGGCATCGTTCGGTGTTTTATCCCCATAATAATGCCGTCTTCACTCCGGGCATTGACACGGAGGCAGGGCGGCAGTGAATCGTCAGAAATGACGAGCGAATGGTAGCGCGTCACGGAAAACGACGAAGGAAGGCCATCAAACAGACCGGTACCATCGTGATGGATATTTGTGATTTTTCCATGCATAGGACGCCCACCCTTTTGGACAGAAGCACCGAATGCCCAGCCAATGGTCTGATGACCGAGGCAAACACCGAGAATCGGAATCTTATTTTGGAATTCATTCAGAACCATTCCGGACTCTGCCGCATCTTCCGGGCGCTTCGGGCCGGGAGAAAGAAGAATACCCTCAGGTTTCAGATCGTGGATTTCAGAGAGATTAACCTCATCTGCCCGCCGGACTAGGACATCCTGCCCGTTTTCTTTCAGATACGCAGAAAGGTTGTAGACAAAAGAATCATAATTATCAACCATATAAAACATAAAAACAGACCAAACCTCACTTTCTGTAAAAATGACAGCCGCCGCCACTGCGGACAGCTCCGGGAAATTTACAGTCGTTATCCTAAATGTGAGATTAGGTCCGTAACCTGTATAGAAAGTATTATACACCGAAACAACAGGAACTGGCAAATCCTTTTTTCATGATCCGGGGGAGCTATTCGTGTTTGATGAACTACGAACGGACGCAGGAAACGTATTGTTTGGCTGCCCTGCAGGTATACAAAAGACCTCAGGGAGTACGGGCGGGACTGGCGAAAGGCGAATCATTCGTGGAGAAATACTAAGGCTCCGTTCTTCCCCTCCATGTCAGCGTTCGCCAACTCGTTCGCTGGCCTGATGCCAGCTCTCTCAGACAACGGCTCACTTAAAATCCGGCCCTGAAAGCCGGATTTTATGACATTCCGGGAAAGCCCGGAGCCTAAGTATTTCTAGACCACTCATTACAGCCTTTCGCCTGCCCCGCCCGCACTCCCTGAGGCCATCTAAGTGATCGAAGCAGCCAAACCATACGTTTCCTGCTGATTTCAAAAGTGTAAGTTTATAAGCATAAATAGGAAATTATCTATAGAAAATGATACTAGCTGTAGCAAGGCACCACACAAATATGAATACTGAAACCATGCTTTACAATCATATGAGTTGCCCGACAAACCGGGTGATTTAAGGCTACATTTTTAAATTTGTACCTTGAAAACTTAATACATTAGCTTCAAAAGAGATCAGGATACTTTCAGGAAACCATTTTTACTACATTGACTATGGATTTTCCCCTTATTTAGTTCTTGATTGACCAGAACATTAAAAAATACTTTTCCGGGGGATTTCAATTCAATCAAATTTTTATCGATGAAACTACCTGCACTGTAAAATGGATACACTATTTGATACAAACAGTTCTTTGCTTTCAGCCATTGAAATCGTAACATCAGATGCCCCAGGGTGGGAGGAGCAGGCGGGCAGAGGGTGGACTGGAAGCATAGCGCAGGGTGCTTAGAAGAACTTA
>JAUNGL010000092.1 GCA_030524665.1 Lachnospiraceae bacterium
AGCGCCACCGGCGCTCAGCAACCCGCAATCCTACCCGTATGCGCAATCCGGGCTAACGCCCTACTTGCTTATACGGGTTAGCGTCTCTAGTGCCCAGATGTCCTTGCGTGCGAGCACGCAGTCTATCTGTTCACTGAGACTGGGCTTTCATAGTAAACTTTCATGCCTGCTGTCGCAGGCACCATCACGCATGAAAGCCCACGGATTGCTCCGCACTTCGTGCTCCCGCAATCCTACCCGTATGCGCAATCCGGGCTATCGCCCTGCTTGCTTATACGGGTTAGCGTCTCTCATGCATGAGTGCTTGTGTGAGCGAGCTCCCACCGCACTCCTGCATGGAGACTGGGCTTTCATAGTAACGAATTGCAACGTGTGGAATAAAGATCATAGAATATCCGGTTTACAAGAAAACAAAAATATGATATAAAAGAGGGACATACAGTATCAGGTTCAGTGAGGAATTGGATGGCATCTGAATGCACGGAGTTCTGCCGGGAACAGTAACATGCTTCAAGACCCGAAGTGCAGTGAAAGAGAAGCAACCGGACGGCTGCGGGTTTGAGAACAGTAACATACTTCAGAACCCGGAGTGATGTGAAGCTTAACAAGGATTGTGGTGTACGAGGGGGATGAGCCTGAGAGGATCTTGTGAACGGGAGTTGTGATATGATAGCAGTATATAAGAGAAAAAATGCGGGTGTAAAGAGTATGACGCAGGGAAGCCCGGTGAAGCTTCTGCTGCTTTTTGCGCTGCCGTTGATGGCCGGGAATGTGTTCCAGCAGCTATACACGGTGATGGATACCGCGATTGTAGGGAGGGCGCTTGGAGTACAGGCACTTGCGGCGCTTGGAACTGTGGAATGGATGAACTGGATGGTATTGGGAGTGATCCAGGGAATTACACAGGGATTTTCGATTTTGATTGCACAGAAATTTGGCGCGGAAGAATACGGGGAGATGAGGAAAGCAGTTGGAAATGCATGCGTGCTTGCAGCAGGATGTGCAGTGGTACTTCTTTTGCTTGCACAGCTGCTCACTGGACCGGCCTTTGTGATTGTACGTGCACCTGAGGAGATTATACCTATAGCGGGAATTTACCTGAGGATTATTTTCTGCGGCGTGCCGGTTGTCATGACCTACAATATGGCCTCCGCGGTTCTGCGTGCGCTTGGTGACAGCAAAACACCGTTGTATGCGATGATAGCAGCATCAGTGACGAATATCGCACTTGATCTTCTGTTTGTACTCGTATTTGGATGGGGTGTGGCAGGGGCTGCAATTGCCACAGTACTGGCACAGCTTTTGTCTGCCGTATACTGTATTCGGATAATCAGAAGGATTGAACTTTTGAAGATGAGCCGTGAAGATTTCAGACCTGAGAGTGAGATTTGCCGCCGGATGTCGGTACTTGCAGCGCCTATGGCATTTCAGAATGCAGTGATCGCAGTCGGGGGAATGATCGTCCAGATTGTGGTAAATGGATTTGGAGTTGTCTTTATCGCAGGGTATACTGCGACGAGTAAGCTGTATGGAATGCTGGAGGTGGCAGCTACGTCGTATGGGTATGCGATGACTACGTATGCAGGTCAGAACATGGGGGCAGGAGATAAACGGCGGATCTCGCAGGGAATCCGGGGGGGACTGGTAATATCTATGGTCACTTCCGTGATCATTACGGTAATGATGTTTGTATTTGGCAGATGGATTCTGGGATGTTTTATTGCAGCAGATGCCGAATCGGGTGAGCTTGCACTGGACGTGGCATTCCGGTTTCTGAAGATTATGAGTGCGTTCCTTCCGGTATTGTATGTGCTGCATATCACAAGGAGCTGTATTCAGGGAATGGGGAATACGGTGATACCGATGATGTCCGGGATTGCGGAGTTCGTGATGCGTACAGGTGCCTCTCTGGTGATGCCGATGCTGCTCGGAGAAAACGGGATTCTGTTTGCTGAGGTCATTGCCTGGCTAGGAGCTGACCTGATCCTTATTCCCGGTTATTTTTGGGAAAAGAGAGAGATTTAGTAATGCTTTTGGGAAAATAGCCGTCAGAAGGAAAGGCAGAGGAAAGCGCCCGGGAAGAAAAGGGCAGTGTTTTGAAAGAATATGATAACAGAATACTGGTTGTTGACAGAGGAGTCCGCATTTTCTGAAAGGTCTAAATTTCAGAAGGTGCGGACACTTTTTTTGTAGATAGCGTTCAGCATTTTAGGGTTGTCTATATGACACCATTGTGTTTTTTCTATGTGGACGCGCGACCAGATATTTCAGAATTGATAAAAAATAACGATACTATTAGAATGATAAACATAAAAAAGCTGATTTTCCATAAATACAAACGAAAGAAAGGGAAATAATACCGGATAATTGTACAAAAGAACGAAAGACCGTTTCCAGACCGATAGTTTCAGCTAATGAATGCAATACATAATGGTATCTGTTTTGGGAGGGAGCGATTCGTATGATTACCAGAAAAGACATTGCTGAAAAAGCGAATGTATCCGTATCAGTAGTTTCACGGGCATTGAATAACAGCGGTTATGTAGACGCTGAGAAGCGTGAGAGAATCCTGCAGATTGCAGAGGAGATGGGATATCACCCGAATCCGGTTGCAATGTCGCTGATGAGCCGGCGGACGAGGCAGATTCTGTTTTATTGCAAGGAGCTGAAAAATGCTTTTAATATTGAACTTTACGAAGGCATGCTGGAAGAGGCTCAGAAGCAGGATTACATGATGGTGATTAATGGAAATCTGAATTTCCAGAATGTCAGGAATGTTATGACAGATGGCATCATACTTCCGAATGAAGTAATTGCACAGAAGTATTTGAATGACATAGGAAAAAATTATTATCTTCCGACAGTCGTGGCTTCCTATGGACGCCATATCGCATTTTCCAGAGCTATACCGAGAATTGATTGTGATTTGTGGAAGGGAGCAGAGAAGATACTCCAATATCTGTGGGACAGAGGGCATCAGAAGATTGCAATGGTCACTTCGTATGATTTTGACAACGATGAAGCAAGAATTCTGGTGTGGAAGGATTTCATGAAGTATGAGCTTGGTGATCAGATTGAAAGATACTACTTTGGAATTAACAGCAAAAGCCTTTCTATGGATCAGCGGGTTATGAGCTTCCCGGAGGAAAAAGGCAGAGGAGATATCAAAATTCCCGAGAATTTTTTTGAGAAGGGAGAACTCGGAGCAGAAATTTTTCACGAACGGAAAACGGATGCCACGGCAGTCCTGTGCTTTAACGATGAGATGGCGCTTGGATTTTGCAAAAGACTCCGGCAATTAGGATACCGTATTCCGGATGATATATCGGTAGCAGCATTTGATGGTGTATATTCCAGAAGGTATTCAGATAAAAATCCGACTACACTGGCACTGAATCCCAAAAAGCAGGGAAGTAAGTGTGTGGAGGTGCTTTTGGATATGATTAACGGCAGGAAATTTAAGTATGTGTCTGATATTCAGACGAATATTCTGGAAGGGGACACCGTAAGAGATATCAGAAGATAGAGGAGAAGACAGAGTGTTTCAAAATAACTGTGCCGGAAGAGTGAAAAATTACTGGCGAGTAATGCGAAAACAGTGAAAATTGCCCCATCGCGTGTGTGTACGGGGGATTTTATAAAAAATTTTACAAGGAGGAAACAAATGAAAACAAGAGAATTGAAAAGGATTTTGTCTGGTGCACTTGTATTATCTATGGCAGCATCGATGCTGACGGGAGCAACGATTGCTTCTGCGGAAGAAGATACTTCTGTCTCCGGGACAATTGAAGTAGGCGGCTGGCCGTCAGGTGATGATGGTTTTGAGGCAGCTATGGAAGGATTCAATGAGGTTTATCCAAACATTGAAGTAGAGCTGGTATTTACCGATACAACAGCTCATCATCAGTCTCTGCAGACAGCTCTGGCAGCAAATTCCGGTGCTCCGGATGTAGCGATGGTAGAGGGAGCTTACATTGCACAGTACAAGAACAGCCCGGCTCTGACTGACCTGAACGAACTGGGAGCAGCTGATCTGAAAGATGATTTCGTGGAATTCAAGTGGAATCAGGCAATTTCTGATGACGGAAGCAGACTGGTAGCACTTCCGTGGGACCTTGGCCCGACACTCTATTACTATCGTACCGATGTATTTGAGGAAGTTGGACTTCCGACAGACCCGCAGGAGGTTGCAGATCTGATGAGCACCTGGGACGGTGTTCTGGAAGTAGCTGAGAAGGTTTCTATCCCGGGACAGAGATGGTTCCTCCCGTCAGCAGCTTACCCGTATCAGTGGCTGTTCATCAACCGTGACTACTACAACGAAAATCTTGAGCTTCAGCTTGAGAGAGACGGAGACCTTGAGTGTCTGGAAGCCTGCCTGAAGATCAGAGAGAATGGATGGGATATGAATGTTGATATGTGGAGTACTGAGGCATATGCAGCATATGCAGCAGGTACCTGTGTAACTGTAGCAGCAGGTTCCTGGTTCTCAGGTTTCCTGAAGACAGATATTGATCCGGATGGTGCAGGACACTGGGGAGCAACTGTTCTTCCGGCTGGAATGCCTTCCACCAACTGGGGCGGATCTTTCCTGGTTATCCCGGAGCAGTCTGAGAATAAAGAAGCAGCATGGGCATTTGTGAAGTACATGCTGGCAACGACTGAAGGCCAGAACACCATGTTCAAGGCAATTGACTACTTCCCGGCATACAAACCTGCATGGGATGCAGCTCCTGAGCTTTATTCTGATCCGGATGAGTATTTCGGAGGACAGGCACCAAACTCTATCGCAACAGAAATTGCTGCAGATGTACCTGTAGTATATAACACAATCATGGATACAACGGCTGAGGGTTATCTGTACAGCTCCTTCAATGCAGGCGCTGAAGCAGGCGAGACACCGGAGCAGATCCGTGAGAGACTTGGAAATGATATCGAGAATGCGTGCGCAGAGCTGAAACAGCAGCAGATCCAGAATCTGAAGGATGCAGGTGTTTGGAATGGCGACTGATTGTCATACGAATGGAATAGTGACAGTATAGAAGCAATCTAAGTAAAAGAATGGCCGGATATGTGTCATATCCGGCTATCTTTATAAAGATCGGCGGTCAGGATGGATGATGCTGCCCGCAGTCGCTGTGCTGCGCAGCTTTCTGCTGTAATATGCCGTGGATTTTGATTAATTGAAAGAAGAAAGGGTGAAAAAGTTTGAAAAAGAAAACAGGGTTCTTAGGTACGCTTTACAAAAACCGGGTTGCATATGCGTATATTGCACCTTTCTTTATCTTATTTGGGGTATTCAACCTGTTTCCTATGTTGGCGGGATTTGCACTGAGTTTTTTCCGGTGGGATGGACTGAGTGCCATGCATTTTATTAAATTTGACAACTACATCAATCTGTTTAAAGATGTTCTTTTCTGGAAGGCTCTTAAAAACACATTGCTGATTGGTATTATCGCACATATCCCGATTCTGCTTGGCGGTTTGGTACTTGCATATATTCTGAATTCCAAGCTGGTGAAAGGGCAGAATATTTTCAAGACGATTTATTTCATGCCGATGGTAACAAGCTCTGTAGCGATCTCCATTATCTTTATGAACCTGTTTGGATATAATTATGGTTTGATCAATTATTTCCTGAGCCTCTTTGGAGAAGCTCCGGTCAACTGGCTGGGCGGTGACGGATCACTGATCAAGGTCGCAGTTATTGTTATGTTTGCATGGAAGTGGATTGGCTGGAATATGGTTATTTATCTTGCAGGTATGCAGGGAATCAGCAATGATATTTATGAAGCCGCAGAGATCGACGGTGCAAACCATGTGCAGATTGTGTTCCGTATTCTGATTCCCCTTCTGAAGCCGATTATTCTGTTTACATTGATTCAGTCTACAATCGGTATGTTCAACCTGTTCACGGAGCCGTTCATCCTGACGAACAGCAACTGGAGCGGCGGTACGAACAACGGTGGTCTGACTCTGATGATGTACCTGTTGAATAAGGCGCCGCAGGGCGGAAATGCGTATGGTTATGCTTCAGCCGTAGCATATGTGATTACAGTGATGATTGTGGTTATTTCTATTGTGCTGAATAAGGTGACAGCAGAAAAAGATCCTGCAAATACAAAGAAAAGGGGGAGAAAATAAGGTATGAAAACATTATTACTTTTGCTTGCTGTGACAGCAGTGGTTCTTATTGTAATTTCAGTCCTTCATCCGATAGGGAAGAAAATCTCTCTTTATTTGATTCTGATTGCGATTGCACTGATAATGCTCCTTCCGTTTTATATGATGTTTGTCATGTCTACGCTGAAGACGAATGAAATTTATTCCTTCCCGCCGATTGTGACCTTCGGAAGCAATCTGATCGAGAACTTTAAAAATATGACGGCGGCGGTAAATCTTCCGAGAGCTTTCCTGAACAGCTGTATTGTGACTTTTTCCTATACGATTCTCGTTCTGTTCTTCTGCTCAATGGGCGGATATGCGTTCTCCGTATATGATTTTCCGGGTAAGAATATGTTGTTTACCATCCTGCTTGGAACTATGATGATTCCGGCTACCGCAGGTATGATTCCGTGGTTCATCATGATGAGTAAATTCGGATGGGTAAATGATTTCAAGGCGCTGATTATTCCGGGATGTGCGAATGCATTCGGTATTTTCTGGATGAGGCAGTATTGTCAGAACAACGTTCCGAAAGCACTGATGGAAGCGGCACGTATTGACGGGTGCAGCGAGTGGACGATCTTCTTCCGCGTCATTGCACCGATTCTGAAGCCGGCGTACGCTTCTCTCGGTATTATGAACTTTGTAAACCAGTGGAATGAATTTACACAGGCCCTGATTATTTTGAGAAAAGAAAAAATGTATACGTTGCCTCTGCTGCTCCGTTCGATGGTATCCGACCGCGGTACGGATTACGGCGCAATGATGCTGGCGAGTACATGTGCGGTACTGCCGCTGCTGATTTGCTTCCTGTGTGCCTCCAAGTTCTTTATGGATGGCTTGACAGCAGGCGCAGTGAAAGAATAAGATAGAGACAGGCAGAAGAGAATGCTGTGAGATTGGTGATGATGTAAGAAATGCTTAGAGCGGCACTTTCTGCCTGATCAGAAAACAGCGCAACAGGATGAAAGATAAAAGAAGAAAAATAGCTTTGAAAAATAAGGAGGTACTATGAGTGCATTGTTAGACGGAAAAAGGCTTGTACTGGGAACCTGCTATTACCCTGAACATTGGCCGGAAAGCCTGTGGAAAGAGGACCTGGAGCGGATGCTCGGTGCCGGTATTGAAGTAGTTCGAATTGCAGAATTTGCATGGAGCAAAGTAGAGCCGACGGAAGGAAACTTTACATACGAATTTTTTGACCATTTTCTGGATGTGGCAGAAGAGGTTGGAATGAAGGTCATATTCTGTACTCCGACTGCTACACCGCCTGCATGGCTGACTGAGAAGTACCCGGAAGCGCTGAATGCCAATATTGACGGAGTACTTTTCCGTCACGGGGCAAGAAGGCATTACAATTACAATTCACCGGTTTACCAGAAGCTGTCTGCGAGAATCACGGAAAAATTCGCAGAGCATTATGCAAAAAGGCCGTGTATCATCGGATGGCAGCTGGATAATGAGATTAACTGTGAGGTAAGTGAATTTTATTCTGAAAGTGATACGGCAGCATTCCGCGTATTCCTTCAGGAAAAATACGGGACGCTGGATGCGCTCAATGAAGCGTGGGGAACTGCATTCTGGAACCAGACCTATACGGACTGGCAGGAAATACACGTGCCGAGAACAACGATCAGCAATTCTACGAACCCGCATGAGGTGCTGGATTATACGAGGTTCATCTCTGCCAGTGCACGTAGATTTGCGAAGGCTCAGAGTGATATTATCCGCAGATATACGAAGCCGGGTGACTTTGTAACGACGAATGGACTGTTCGGAAATCTGGACAACCACAAGATGACAGAAGAGAGTCTGGATTTCCTGATGTATGATTCTTATCCGAACTTTGCGTACTGTCTGGATAAATATTCTGACAAACCGGGAGATCTGAAGGATCGGAAATGGAGCCGTAATCTGACAGAGGTTCGTTCGGTTTCTCCGATTTTCGGTATTATGGAGCAGCAGTCCGGTGCAAATGGATGGAATACAAGAATGGAGGCTCCGACACCGAGACCGGGGCAGCTTACACTCTGGACGATGCAGTCTATTGCACACGGAGCGGATTATGTCAGCTACTTCCGCTGGAGAACGTGCACAATGGGCACCGAGATTTACTGGCACGGAATTCTGGATTACTCCGGACGTGAGAACCGCAGAATCCGTGAGGTACGCGAGGTACATAAGAAGCTTCAGGGAATGGCAGAGGTAGCAGGTGCTGTTTACGAAGCTGAGGTTGGTATCCTGAAGGACTATGATAATGTATGGGATGCACAGCTTGATGTATGGCATCAGCGTGTGGATAGTACAAGTCAGAAAGCATTGTTCAACGCGGCGCAGAAGACCAACACGCCGATTGACTTCGTTTATCTGACGGAAGACCGGACGGCGGAGAGCCTGAAGAAATATAAGGTATTGTTCTATCCGCATGCAACGATTATGACGGAAGCACGTGCGCTCATTCTGAAGGAGTATGTAGTATCAGGAGGTACGCTGGTGATCGGATGCAGAAGCGGCTACAAGGATATCACAGGCAAATGTGTGATGAACCATCTGCCGGGACTGCTGGCAGAACTGACGGGAACGGATATCCCGGAATATTCCTTTATCGCCCCGGATGCAGGCAGAGTGACCGTTGACTGGGATGGCACAGAGCTTGAGGCAAGCGTATTTGCAGATCTGTTGGAGCCGGTTGGAGATGCGAAGCTTTGCGGAACATACACGGCTGACTATTATGCCGGAAGCGGAGCACTGGTATGCAATGCTTATGGTGAAGGAAAAGCTTATTACTACGGAAGTGCCTTCAATGAGGAATCTGCAAAGGTATTCCTTGAAAAGCTTGGAGTTCTTGCACCATATAAGGATATTGTGGAGGTACCGGAAAGCTGTGAGATTGCAGTCAGAAGCAAGGAAGGGCAGAGATTCCTCTTTGTCCTGAATTATGATAAAAATCCGGCGGAGATTATGTTACATACAGAAGGTGTGAATCTGTATACACAGGAAAAAGTATCTGGTGTGCAGAAGCTGGAAGCGTACGGGACACTGGTGGTGAAATTATAAACTGACAGGAAAGTTCCAGTAAACGGGATGTGAGAAGGGGAAATAAATCGGTTTTATTTCAGTAAAAACTCAGAAAGTGCTTCGAGGAAGGAGGACTTTCTGAGTTTTTCAGTTTACATATAAGAGAATAAAGGATCACAGAGCGATAAAATCAGAGATTGAATGTCTGTACATATGGATCATCTCTGCGGCAGGGGCGCCATACTTCAACGGGTGCTTCATGGCCATTTGGGTTTCCGTATTTCATAAAGTTCGTCCAGCAGTCCAGCATACGTTCACTAAGACGGTAATCTGCATTCGTCATAGGACGCCAGCAGCGGCTAAGGGTTCCGAACATGTACCACAGCTCTGAGGAATGAAATGCTCCGGCATCATCACCCGGAAGCTGCCGCTGGAAATCATAGACATATGCGGGGAGACGTCCAAGCTCCTCCAGCATGTGGCTCCAGGCAATACAGCCATAGTACAGACGGCTGCGCGGCCCTTCTGCCGAAGGTGTCGTATCGACTGCGATGTCGTTCAGAGTGGATCCGAGCATATAGGGAATATCTTTGACACTTCCCTGTTCGATGCAGGAATCATAGCCATCTGTCAGAAGATGACCGTCAATATTTGGCACGAAGGTAAGAAGCTGTTCGGGATGGGATTTCATATAGGCAGATGCCAGACGGCAAAGTTCTCTGGCATCCTGACGGCGAAGTTCTTCCAGAGAAGAGATGCCGGCGAAGGAGACAAAATTCTCACCCGTTTTTTCCGCTTGTGCAAGCGTTATGTCCTGATTAAATCCGGTGTGGTATCCGCCTGCACTCTGAAAAATAGCCTTTGAAATCCAGTCGGATGTCAGCGGAGAGGAAACCAGGGTCTGTGTACTCATGGCTCCGGCCGACTGGCCGAAGAGGGTAATATTGTCGGGATCACCGCCGAACGCAGAGATATTCTCGTGTACCCACTTTAAGGCAGCAATCTGATCGAGACATCCGTAATTACCGCTGATGTGCAGCGGATTTTCTGCGCTGAGCCACGGATGCGCAAGATAACCAAAGACACCGAGCCGGTAATTGATTGTGACGAGAATCACTCCGCGCCTGCAATATGCTTCACCGTCAAATTCGGATTCGTGTCCATTTCCATGAGTGAAAGCACCTCCGTGAATCCAGAGGGCGACAGGAAGACGTTCGTCGGAGGTTTGTGCCGGTGTCCAGATATTCAGATACAGGCAGTCTTCGCTGGGGGTGGTGCGGAATTCTTCTGCTGAGTAGAATTCTTTCGCATAGAAACCATCTGTTTCAGACTCGTCCTGCCAGCAGATATTTGGAAAATGGTCTGCAGGATAAGTGCCGTTCCAGGGAAGCGGGGGCTTTGGAGCCTGAAAACGAAGATTGCCAACCGGAGGCTGTGCATAGGGAACGCCGCGGAATACAGTACAGCAATCTTTCACAACGCCCTGGATTTCACCCTGTGAAATTTTTGTTTTTAATAAAGCCATTTCAATCTATACTCCTTATCATGTGTTTCAAATCATGTTGCTGAGGAACCAACAATGCATGAATACCAGGATCATAATTACATGTGAATGCTGCAGAAAGGGGATGGATGATACAGGAGGCCCTGAGAATCACATCCGTTCTGCTGTCAGCGTCCCGTCAGATCTTGTCTTTGCTGTAAACAATGTTTCCAATGCCACCGTCTGAACGGACGTCTTCCGTAAGGATGGCTTTTGCAATACAGGCAGACTGTCCCATGAAGTGAAACGGGATATCATCTGTGCGGCCGGATTTGATGTCCTCGCAGACCTGAAGGACTCCGCGAATCAGCTCTTTCGGAGCGTCGGAGCCGCGGTGGGAAAGATAGATTCGGTCGAAAGCGCCCTCTGTATGTGAAAGAAGGTGACGCAGTGATTTTTCGTATGTGGTGATATCCGTCGAATACCAGTCAAACAGAAAGGTAAAGGTATTGCAGGCATCTCCGGTAATCAGGGTACGCTCTTCCCGAAGAAGTATGGCGACGGAGCCGAGTGTATGCCCCGGACAGTCGAAGATTTCGATGGTGATACCACCGAGGTCGAAGACATCCCCTTCTTTCAGGTCATGAAAGGAATCACAGGGAGCAAGTGGTATATAATCCTGTTCTTCCACGGCTGGAAATGCGGGAGATTGTGACAGATACTCTCTGCGAAGCTGCATATTACAGTGGTCTTCGTAGATATAGCGGTCCTTCCGGCTCATATAGACGGTGTCAAATTCCGGAGCGCCCATGGCATGATCGACGTGTCCGTGTGTCAGAAGCACGAAGATGGGTTTGTCCGTAAGCCCTTCTACATAAGTGCGGAGACTGCCCACTCCGCTTCCGGTATCGATTAATGCTGCACGATTATTTCCCTCAATCAGATACATCTGTTCATCTGTGATTCCGTGTATTCTGGTCACAGTGGGGGATATTTTTTCAGAAATAAAATTTACCATAAACACCTCCTGGAAAATCATTTGCGATTATGTCTGTAAGTTTCATATGATTTATCATAACATACAGAAAATGGAAGGAAAAGAATAAAATGTGTGGTTGAAGGTCCTGTTGTTACTGGTGTATGGATGTGCCGAAAAGGATGGCAAAATCAGAGTTTATAAAAACTTTATTTATGAAGTGTGGGAATACAGTATTTTCCGCTTGACAAACAGGAGAAAAGGCTGTACCTTATAACCGAACTAATTACATACTTGCTTTTCTCTTATTCAGAGTGGTGGAGATACAAAGGATCTGTGAAGCCACGGCAACCCCGGACAGCGGAAGGTGCCAACCTGAGCGAGTGAACTCGAACAATAAGGGGATTTGATGATTGATTATTGAGTCCGCCTTGCAGCGGACATTTTTTATGCAGCAGAACTTTCAGATGCAGGGTTCTGTTGTCTTGCAGCAGGAGTTTCCTGTGTGCTTCCCCGATAATGGAAAAGCAGACCAACAAGGGCTTTTGGCAAGCCCGGAACAGGAGAGTACAGCATGGAAAAGTTATTATTTACTTCCGAGTCCGTGACAGAAGGACATCCGGACAAAATGTGTGACCAGATTTCTGATGCGATTCTGGATGCACTGCTTGAGCAGGACCCGATGAGCCGGGTGGCCTGCGAAACTGCGATCACGACAGGTCTGGTGCTTGTCATGGGAGAGATTACGACGAACGCATATGTGGATATCCAGAAGCTGGTGCGCGACACGATTAAAGAAATTGGCTATACCCGCGGCAAATACGGATTTGATGCGGAGACCTGCGGAGTCATTACAGCAATTGATGAGCAGTCTGCAGACATTGCACTTGGTGTGGACAAGGCACTGGAAGCAAAAGAAAATACAATGACAGATGCGGAAATTGAAGCAATCGGCGCCGGAGATCAGGGTATGATGTTCGGCTATGCGACAAATGAGACAGAAGAACTGATGCCGTATCCGATCTCACTGGCCCACAAGCTGGCGCTTCAGCTTACAAAGGTTAGAAAGGACGGTACGCTGAAGTATCTCAGACCGGACGGAAAGACTCAGGTAAGTGTAGAGTACGACGAGAGTGGCAGACCATCCCGTCTGGATGCGGTTGTACTTTCTACACAGCATGACCCGGATGTGACACAGGAGCAGATTCATGAGGATATTAAGAAACATGTTTTTGACGTGATCCTTCCGAAAGAAATGGTAGATGAGAATACGAAATTCTTCATCAATCCGACCGGACGTTTCGTGATCGGCGGACCGCACGGTGACAGCGGACTGACCGGACGCAAGATCATCGTGGATACCTACGGCGGCTATGCGAGACACGGCGGCGGAGCCTTCTCAGGAAAAGACTGCACAAAGGTAGACCGTTCCGCGGCTTATGCAGCGCGTTACGTTGCGAAGAACATTGTGGCAGCAGGACTGGCAGACAAGTGCGAGATTCAGCTTTCCTATGCAATCGGAGTAGCGAGACCTACCTCCATTATGGTAGACACCTTCGGAACCGGAAAGTTGTCTGACGAGAAGCTGACAGAAATCGTGCGTGAGAACTTCGATCTTCGCCCGGCCGGCATCATCAAGATGCTCGATCTGCGCCGCCCGATCTACAAGCAGACAGCGGCATATGGTCATTTCGGACGCAATGATCTGGATCTGCCGTGGGAGAAGCTGGATAAGGCAGAGCTGCTGAAAAAATATCTGTAATTCATATCAAAAGGGGATGCCGGGGGCATCCCTTTTCTAATAAGTTCTATTCGTGTTTTGTTAACTAACAGACGCCCGCCACGGGCCCGGGACACCCCATGCAAACGCGGGTAACGCTCCGACGAGCTAACTGCTAACTCCGACTAAGGCGCTCAGGAATGCCTTCGCGCCTAAGTCTACGTAAGCAGTGGATCTCGTCTCCGCTAAAAGCACCCGCTGGATTGTTTGCTTGGGATGTCCCGGGCCCGTGGCGGGCTGTGTTTCAATAACTGTAGAACAAAAACTGTAAATTTTAGCTCTAACGTATTATTTTCAGCGAGGTATACGTATTTTTATATCCGGAAAGAATGAATTTCTGACAGTAGTCTTAAAAAGCCTTTCCTCAGCGAAGCTTTCGTTCCAATTTTATAATTAGAAGTGAAAAACGGTAAAACATTTTTAAA
>JAUNGL010000093.1:0-10229 GCA_030524665.1 Lachnospiraceae bacterium
AGATACCGGAAATTTACCCGTGAGCATTGTAAAATCTTCTTGCATAAGAACCTCCTATTTTAAAGTTTTATATTGAAAAGTTGCAATAACATGTTATAATAAACTTAACAGGACTGCCGGAAGGTGAGTGCACTTCACCCACTCTGGCGAAAATATAAGCAAATAAGAAATAGCCGTTTACTTTCTCAGGGTAGGACGGCTATTTCTTATGTGTGTAAGTAAGGATGGAAACAATCAAGCTTGCGGCTGTCAATATAACCATGAATTCCTCGTATGTACTCATAAGCATCATCCTTTCTGTAGGACTCAGAACGGATGAAAAGCACGTCCCCCGGCTGCCCGGTTAAGCATATTATGAAATTTTAATGTTGAAAAGTTGCAATAACATGTTATAATAAACTTAACAAGACAGCCGGAAGGAAGGTCACAGCTTCCCGTTCCGGCGAAATCAATTGACAGTTACAATAAGTAAGCCGCCTGGTCTCGCCAAAGCACAGGGCGGCTTACTTATTTTTTAAATTCAGAATTGCAACGATCAAAAGACCCATGGTCAGAAGGACCATAAATTCTTCATATGTACTCATAAGCATACCCCTTTCCGCAAGACTCGGAACGGGAGTATGGTCGCCCCCGGCTGCCCGGTTAAATATATTATGTTGAAAAAATGCAAATACCTGTTATAATCTATTTATGTAGCCATTGGCCAGTGCACACCTGACCGCCGGGAAAAGCATAAGCAAAAAATAGCGCCTTACTTTACCAGAGCAGGGGCGCTATTTTTTGCGTGTGGCATAGATAACAAGAGTAATAACTGCGCAAAGCATAATTGCAAACTGGATCAAGTCCGAATATGTAACCATAAGCACCAGCCCCCTTTCATTTGTGTGATCGGCGGCTGGCATAACACCCCAACGGTTCCCCGGTTAAATATATTATTCAGTTGTAAAGCCCAGGCAGATAGTGGAAGATGCTATCTGCCTGATGATTATATTTTGTATAAAGAATTCTATTATGGTTGCATGTTTGCAACATAAAGCATATTGGTTTTTTTATAAGGAATCTTTTCAATTTGCTCAGAACACCGTAAAAAATGTTTCAAACAATCGTGATCTGTTTTATCTGCCAAAGCTTTATACATATTTTTTTGTAGAAATCCCGGATTGTTTTTAATAAATTCTAGGGCTACTAAAGCTGTTTCCTGAAATGTTTCAATGTAGGAAAGCTCACTTTCACCGACCTCAGGCTCTGAATAGTAAGCATTACATGCTATGCAATATTTTACAGTTTCTTTTGCCTTTTCCCATTCTCCAATGCGCATATACATTTCTGGCATGACATAGCACACCTCAGGTATGCGAATAAGTTTCCCATCCTGTTCAAGATCAGCAAGAACAATATCAGGTAAGAGTTTTAATGCTTTTTTGCAATATTGCAATTTTTCGTGTGTTGAACTAGGAGAATTATATTTTTCACCATATGAATAAAATTCTTCATATAAAGAATAATATTCTGGAATGTGTTTTATTGTATATTTTGCTTCTTGTACGGTTGGTCTGCTTGGTACTTGCGTGATGATTTGATGTTTACAAGTATTAATTTTTTCATACCATTCTGCAGGGGAACCATTGTTAAATTGGTAGCCTGCCGCTTCTAATTCATAGAGAGAGTAATCTTTTAATATATTGAGTGTTTCCAAGAGGATACGAATATTTTGGGCAACAATCTGGACATTACCAGAATTGTTAATTCTTTCTTCACAGGCTCGTACAGTTTCGATATGTTTATCAAGAGATCTAATATCACATCCAAAAGAATCTTCTGCTGGCTGAATAAATTCTGCCTGCAAACTTTTAAGCAGAGTGATATTTTCTTGAAGTAGTCCAGTTAATTTTAAACAAGTGTTAAAAAAATGATTCATATGGGCAAATTGTTCATTTTCATTTGAAAGTTTATGAGCAGTATCCATTTGGGCTGTGCAAGCTCGACAGATGCCTTCATTAATTACGTTTGTTTTCTTCTGTAGCCACTCTTCATAGGCCGCAATGTGTTTTTGGGGTGGAGAAAGTTTGCTTGCCTTTAAATCTTCAGGAGAGCAATGTATTATAAAATCATAAATTTGTTCATAAGTGTTTATGCTTTTTAAAATTTCCGCTAAATCAGCAGAAGTATTTATTGTATTCACACATTCTTTTAAAATTTCATATTGATTAAGAATGTGTTCGGTACGTTGAGATTGTTTGAATTTTTCTGGTAGTTCTTTTAAAAAAACAATATTTTCGGGGAGTAAGCCGGGAAGTATTAAACTGTTTTCAACAAACAAATTTATACGGTTAAGCTTTCCCTTGTTTGTTTTAAGTAAAGAAACTTTTAATAGAATACTTTCATATGCCCGCAAAATTGCCGAGTTAATAACGGTAACTTTTTTAGCACGCCAAGAGTCATACATTTCCTGAAATTGTTCAGATAATTTAAGGTTGAGAGATTTTAAATCAGCATTTTGACATTGTATCAAAAATTCAAGTGCATTTTCATATGAAGTGCACCCTTTGAGTACAACGTTGAGATTATCTGATTCGTTGATTTTCGAGGCACTTTCTTTTAAAATTTCACATTGTTCCAGAATTTGTTGAGCACGCTGCCCTTCTGGTGTAGAAATATCTATTCTTCGACCAAATACCATTGTGAAAGTATGTAACTTTGGTTGATTACTATTTGAGTTTTTGGCAGGCTCTATGTTATTTGCTTTGGCTGGATACATAGATTCAGCGGAAAGTTCTTGCTTAGATTGATTGGATTTGTTTTTTCTTTTAAAAAATTCGAAAATGCCCATATCTTTTTGGTGAATTAATTTAATTCTTTCCCTTTCTGCTTCGATGCTGTTCGAAGCTAATTATTTTGCTTGTCTTAATTTTTCTGCCTGTGCAGACTCTTCGTTAAGACGTTTCAAGTAACCCTTTATTTCACCACGAAACTCATATTGAGCTTCGATCGGCAACTGATGAATGAGTGATAGCCATTCATTATCATATGGTGTAATATTGACAGGAAATGTAGGTGATGTTCCAAAATATAAATAGTCGGTTGTAACGTCAAAACGCAATGCTATTTTACGAATTGCTTCAGCAGAAGGCTTATTTAGTCCTTTTCGCCATTTACCTATAATTCCATTTCCAATACCCAACTCTTTGCACATAGCGGATTCGCTAATTCCACTATTATCTATTAAGAGCAAAATGCGATCTATTATATCTTCCATTTTCAAATACCTTAGCAAAATCTCTATAAAAGACTTGACAATTAGAGATTTTGCTATTACTATAAAACCATAAATTAACAAGTTGCAATAAAAAGTAATAACTACCAATCACCAGCGGCAACCGGAGAAAGGAGAGGGACGGTATTAACATCCTCCCGGATGACAGCTTGTTTCTGGCTCCGGGGGATATGCCTCCAATTTGTTTACCCTGAATACACGGTTATATATATACCCTTAAATCTTTACGGAGTCTCAAGTCCTGATTTTGGTATATTGCCTAAAACAAGTAGGCTAAAGTGTTGGTACCTTGCCACTTTGGCGGTTAGGATTCCGCCGTATTATTTTGTAACCCTTAACGCCGACAAGATTTTGATTGCTTTCTTGGCCAGGCATCAACGCAGTTGCAATCTGCGGTGCCTTTTGTCAAAACTCAGGGAACAGGGCGGTACAAAAATTCGGTGATTTGACTGAGCAAAAGCACCACCGTCCTTTCCTGTAAGGGAATGAAATAATACAAAAATATTATAACAAATTATTGCAACAATTTAAAGTAGAAAGGAGAAAAGCATGCAGAAAACTATTTCGCCCTGGGGAAAGCAGTGCAAGATGCAGATGATTTCCCTTGGAAAATCCCTGACTGATATAAGCAGGGAAACAGGGTTCTCCCGTACATACATATCGGCCATTATCAACGGGCGTATCGTAGCACCTGAGGAGACAAAGCATAAAATCAGTAAAAGCTTATCTGTTGATACTGATTTCATTTTATCAGAATAGAGGGAAGATGAAATGCCGAACCGAGTAACGATTGAGAGTAAAAACAGGTACCGTCAGTCCCGGTTAAAGGCTGCAAAGTACAACGAAAAGCTCTTGACACGTTCTGGAGCTGCAGATTTTTTACCGGGGGTAACGGAAGACAGCTTGAAAAAGTACGAGCTGGGAATCAACAGGCCGCCGAATACGGTTGTAGCCTTGATGGCAGATGCATATGCAGAGCCGGAGCTGCGCAGCTGGTACTGTGCGAATGAGTGCCCATTAGGAAAGGACAGGGTAGCAGAGATTGACGATATGCCCCCGGAGAGGACAACGATCCGGATGCAACGGCAGCTGACAGTGGTGCAGGATGCACTGGAGGAGTTTGCGGGAATTGTAGAAGATGGCATTATAACGCCAGATGAACTGGAGCGGGTTCCTGAAATAAAAAAGCAGTTTTTGCAGACCCGCCAGAAAGTGGATGAGATGCTGGCAGCGATTGAAAAGATCGAAAGCCGAAAAGGGTATCCGGCAGAATAGAAAGAAGGTGATGAAATGCGCTATTACAGAATCGGAATGAAAATGGTCAGAAAGGAGGAATACGGTTATGAGAATACCAGAGGGAAAACGGTTGTGGCTGTTTGACCTGGCACATGGGAACCTGAAAGGGATGCCGGTAGTACAGGGATTTATTAAATATTATGCATTGGCAGGAAAAGGCACTGCTGATGTAGTCCAGGATATTGTTTTCCGTACAAGTTACGGAGTTGATGGAGTTCAGTTGGCAAAAGAAACGCTGGCAAGGGAATTGTATGAATTTGCTGCCATGGATTTTGAGGAGACCAGAACCATATCAGAGGTTAAAGCGATTGTTGCAGCTGTAAGAGCCGGGCATAATGTGCAGATTGCGTATGCGGATCCGGATGACTCATTTGATCCGCTTGTAGGGATAGCCTGTTACTGAAATAAAATTTATAAAAATTTTATTTTTATATGTGTACCGGAAATAGAGGCATGTGAAGCAATGAACAATCGCAGAAGATAATGGGGACAACAGAAACAATGAAAAGTAAGCTGATGACAAAGGTTTGGAAAAATGTAGTGGAGTATGATGGAGGTGGATGATATGGCAAGAACCTGCAAGAGCCGTTCGGAAAAAAAGGAGGAAGAACTTCCGTTATTTATGACGGCAAAGGAGGTTGCAAAGCTTTTGAGTGTTTCTGAAAGTACCGCCTATAAGCTTATGAGGCAGCTCAACAAAGAGCTGCAGGATAAGGGAAAGATAACAGTGAGCGGACGGGTATCCAGTAAATATCTGTTGGAGCGTGCGGTTTATTAGGAGGGGCTTATGAGCGTAAAAAAATCAGCAATGTATGTGGATGCAGCGAAAATATCGGAAATGATGAACGTGTCCATGTCGTGTGCACACAAACTGGTGGCAAGGCTGAATAAGGAGCTTGAATCAGCGGGGAAGGTGACAAGGACAGGAAAGGTACCAAAGAGCTATCTGACTGAGAGGATAAGTTGATGGAAGATTATTTGCGAAACAGAAAATTAAGGAGGATGCCAGGAATGCAGGAAAAAAGAACAAATGTTATTAAGCTCCGGTATTTAAGAGCTGGAGAACCTTCCGGAAGAGAGTATACATTTTTTACACCGGAACAGGTGGAGATTGGAGATTTGGTAGATGTGGAAATCCTGAGTGAGGAAAGCAGAAGCCACGGAATTGTAACGGCAGTAAATGTACCTTATGCGGAGATTGAACCGTTTAATGACAGAGCCAGGGCGATTATTGGTAAGACGGTACAGGAGACTGAGGAAGATTCAGTTGAGAAAGCCGGATCTGAAGAAAAAAATTTATTGGATATCTAGGGAGGAGTACAACATGAAGGTTCGTACAGTAGTGAGATCAGAGACAATCATGGAACAGCATGTAACATTGAGTAAGGAGGCAATCAGAAAACGCATAAAGATGGAAAAGAGCATAGCTGCTGGTATTAATCTTGGAGCTGTTGGATTGAGCGCAGCAATGTTTGTGAAGATAGGTTCTATGGTATATGAGACACTGATAACCAGAAATGGCCTGCCTGGCGGAGAGATTCTGGTATTTCCGGGATTGTGCCTGACATTCTGGATTGGATATAAGGTTGGAACAGATAGAGCTGTAAAAAGTCAGGTGTGTGAGTATGGACGGATCCCGCAGATTGAACAGAAGTCGGGAACGGGACATGCAAAAGCATTTAAAAATGCAGGCAATGATTATTCATTGGCAAAATAAAAGCCCCGGTACCGACCAAAGCAACCGAGGCTGTGGCAACCCATTAACCAAATAAGCGCCTGTGCTCATTGTAGCACAGGGGAAAGGAAAAGTAAATGAAAGCAAAAACTAAAATCATCAAAGTTACTACGGATCTGGAAGTAACTGTGCATGATTTTCCGGATGGGAGTATCCGGGAACAGAACGAAGAGCTGTATAAGCTGATTGGAAATGGCTGCGATATCATCGAACATGTTATGCCAAAGAGACTTTATACAGAACTGCATCAGTCAAACAAAGTGACATTGGAGAAAAGTAAATGTGTGAGCATGTTGGTTGATGAAGAGTTTTTATACAGAAAATGTTTGAAACCAAATCTGATTGGCAGTTATCTGTATGAAACAGATAAGCATGGATGCCCGATCATGGGAAACATCCTGTTTGTAGGCGATGTATGGAGCGGGGATGGAATAAGTTTTGCTGGGCTTGAAGAGAGTGTTTTTGATGAATTGCTTGTCCAATTAAAGAATATGGCCCTTGCTATGAAGGCAATGAAGGGAGATGCGGAAGTATGAAGATTTTAAAACTTAGACTGGAGAACTTTCAGGGTGTGAAAGAATTTGAAATGGAACCGCATGGAATGAGCTGCACTGTGTATGGTGACAATGGAACGGGTAAATCCACTCTTTACAATGCATTTACCTGGCTGATGTATGGGAAACCGAGTACAGAGGAAAAGAATTATAGTCCAAAGACGACCGGCAGCCATAACCTGCATCACAGCGTGGAGTTGACAGCAGAGCTGGAAGACGGAGCCTTGATGATTCTGAAAAAGGATTTCCATGAGGTTTACAAGACAATCAAAGGCAGTGCGCAGGCTGTGTTATCCGGCCATACAACAGATTACAGTGTAGATGGTGTTCCGGTGAACGAAACTCAGTTTAAGAGGGTTTTAACAGAGATATATTGTAATGCGGAACTGGCAAAGATGCTGACTATGTATGATTACTTTCTTGAAACTATGGGAATTGCAGATCGCCGCAATGTGCTGCTGCAGGTGTGTGGTGATGTTGATTTTATGACTGTGGTAGATAGCGATCCGGAGCTTGTAGATCTTCCGGATATGCTCCGTAAACAGGGAAACACGGCAGCTATGTATACAGTAGATGAATATCAGAAGATAGCTGCCCGTGAAAAAGGTCTTGTGGATAAAGAATTGAGAAATATCCCGCTTTTGATCAATGAGGCAGAGAAAGCAAAACCAGAGGTTGTGGGACTGGATGTAGCGGCAATCGAAAATAGAATTGCAGCAATTCAGGCACAGTGGAGAGAACTGGAGAGCCAGAGAACTGGCGGCGAGGATGTGGCAGCTGCTATGATCCGTCAGGAAATCGCAGAGCTGGAAAGCCAGAGAGCCGCTGGTGAGGCACAGCATGCAAAGGATGAGGCAGCAAAGTTTAAAGGGACCTATGACCGGATCAGAAACCTCCGCTATATGAAATCCGAGATTGAAACGGACATTATGCACATGGAGCAGGATATTCGCGAGCATGAGAATGAAATTTCCCGCCTGAATCGCCGCCGTGATGCGTTGCTGAGAGATTGGCAGGCAGAGGATGAAAAACAGTGGACTGGTGATGAAGTTTGCCCGACATGTAAGCGCCCTCTCCCGCCCGAACAGATAGCACAGGCGAAAGAAGATTTTAACATAGCCAAGGCACAGCGCCTGGAAGAAATCAACCAGCGCGGTATGAGGGAGTGCAGCAATACCATGATCCAGGCCGAACAGGACGAAATCAAAAAGCTGTCTGACAAGATTGCAGATAAGCGCGAACAGTTGAAAGAGGTTGAGCAGAACCTGGCAACAGCTGAAAAAGCAGTTATGGCAAGCACAGACTATAAGAGTACCGAGGAATACCAGGAATATACCAGGAAGATTTCCGACCTGCAGAGCAAGCTGAAAGATCTGAGAGCGGCGGCAGCAGAGGCTGATAATGTATTGAGTAGCAAGCTGAGAAAGCTGGATGCTGAGATTGATGCAGAAAATCGGAAAAAGGCAGCTCTGAGCCTTGCAGAGAAGCAGGATGCAAGAATTGCAGAGTTGGGAAGCCGGGAAAAAGAACTGGCCGCTCAATATGAGGCACTGCAGAAGGGGATTCATCTTTGCGAGTTGTACACCAGATCAAAAGCAAAATTACTGAGTGAAAGGATTAATAGTAAGTTTAAGACTTTGCAATTCCGTCTGTTTATCGAACAGCAGAACGGTGGCATTGCCGATGATTGTGAAGCTCTGGTGCCGTGTGCAACCGGTCTGGTACCGTTTAAGAGTGCAAATAATGCGGCGCGTATTAATGCTGGTCTGGAAGTAATCGATGTGCTGGCAGATTACTATGGCGTACAGATGCCGGTATTTGTGGATAATGCAGAAAGCGTTACGCGGATTCAGGAGACGGATACACAGGTAATTCGATTGGTTGTGTCAGAAGCTGATAAAACACTGAGATTTGAAAAGGGGGAACGGTGATAATGAAAAGAGTACATCCGGATTTTGCTCGGAAAATGGGAGAACTGTTAGAACGTGAAGAACTTGATAAGGCAACGCAGCAGGCAAAAGATGCTATTCAGTATTGGGCGAATGTAATTACCGATGAAATCGGCGGTTTAAGTAAAGGCGAAATGCCCTTTGTTATCGCAGCACTGCGGATTGTGGCAGATGCATATGGAGAGATTGATCCGGAAGTCGGTACTATGGCAGAGGCGTTTCTGGGAGCTATGAAAATTGACGCATATGCATTTGTCTCAAAAAGATGAGCGGCGAAATATTTATGGTCCGGGCATGTCGGTGCAAGCGGTGTGGTAGGCTGCTGACAAGTACGGAGGCTGTAGAAAGAGGATATGGCTGCCAATGTGCAGCAAAAGCAAAGACTGAGGAACAGGCGCAGGCACCGATTCCTGGCCAAATGAACATAATGGATTATTTGAATGATGAAACGGAGGAATAGAGATATGGCAGAAACAGGTTTGACTGAACAGAAGAACGCAACATTGAGCAACAGCGAAGCATTTACCAATAAGGTTCTGAAAGAATTTGGCGGCCAGGTGGCCGGAGCTATCCAGGTGACCGATTACCAGAGACAGCTGATTCAGGGATATTTTATTTCCATTGACCGTAGCTTGAAAATGGCTGAGGAAAAGCGTGTGAGCAGGAATGCAAATAACAAGGACCATAAGTATGACAATAATGATCCTATCGGCTGGGGAACTGTGGATCTGAATGCCCTGGCACTGGATGTAGTGCATTACGCGCGTATGGGGCTGGACATGATGCAGGATAACCATCTGAGCGCTATCCCGTTTAAGGATAACAATCGGAAAGCCCAGACCGGCACAAAGGTCTATGTTGTGAATCTGATGCTTGGCTATAATGGCATCCAGTATATTGCTGAAAAGTATGCACTGGAAAAGCCGGTTGCCGTAACCACCGAGTTGGTTTACAGCACTGACACATTTAAGCCGCTGAAAAAGAACCGTGAGAACCGCGTGGAGGCGTATGAGTTTGAGATCAACAATGCGTTTGACCGCGGGGAGATCGTTGGCGGTTTTGGCTATATTGAGTATGCAGATCCGGCCAAGAATAAGCTGGTTATTATGACCCTGAAAGATATTTTGAAAAGAAAGCCGGAAAAGGCTTCCGGAGAGTTTTGGGGCGGTAAGAAAACGGTATGGGAGGCCGGGAAAAAGACCGAGGTTGAAACTGATGGTTGGTTTGAGGAAATGTGTTTGAAGACAATTAAGCGTGAGGTTTACAGTGCCAAGCACATGCCAAGAGATCCGAAAAAGATTGATGACGCGTACCAGTATATGCGTATGCAGGAAATGCGCATGGCTGAATTTGAGGTACAGGAAGTGATTGACGCAAACAGCGGACAGACGGTTATTGATATGCCGGAGAATGGAGCCCAG
>JAUNGL010000093.1:10329-13707 GCA_030524665.1 Lachnospiraceae bacterium
CCAGCAGGTTTTGAATTTTGAACAGCAGAAACGGCAGGAAAAGCAGCCACAGCCGGTATCAGCAGCAATTGGTAACAGGCCAACATTTTAATGCAGATTAAAGTTATTGCATCTGGCAGCAGCGGCAACGCCTATCACATTGCGGATGGACAGAGCTGTCTGTTGCTGGACGCGGGAATCCCGCTGAAAAAAATCCAGAAGGGGTGTGGTTATACGGCAACACAGCTGAGTGGATGCTTGATAACTCACGCGCATGGAGATCATGTGAAGGCTGCAAAAGACTTGGCGAGATTGGGCGTAGACATTTACACAAGCCAGGGAACAATTGAAAAGGCGGGGTTGACTGGACACCGGATCCACAGGGTGAAGGCTTTAGAACCAGTAAATATAGGGACGTTTAAGGTGTTGCCTTTTGATGTTGAGCATGACGCTCCGGAGCCGCTGGGCTTCTTAATACGCAGCACAGTGACGCAGGAAAAACTGCTGTATTTTACAGACACATATTATCTCCGGTATACCTTCACTGGATTGACTCACGTCATGATGGAGGCAAACTATGATCCGGACGCTATGGAAGAAAACGTCAGAATCGGAAGGGTCGATGTACACCGTGCAAAGCGCACGATCAGCTCTCATATGAGCATTGATACGGCAATTAAAACTCTGGAAGGTTTTGATCTAAGCAGATTGCAGCAGGTCTATTTATTACATCTGAGTGATGATAACAGCTTGGCTGATGAATTCAAACGCCGTGTGCAGGCCCTGACAGGCAGGGAGGTGTATTTGTGCTGATAGGAGGTCTGGAAAATGGCAAGATCAAGAAATATAAAACCCGGATTTTTTAACAATGAGATTCTGGGAGAACTGCCAGCACTGACCAGGCTCTTATTTATAGGATTGTGGTGCCTGGCTGACAGGGAAGGGCGGCTTCAGGACCGCCCTAAAAGAATCAAAAAGGAGCTGTTGGGCTATGATGATCTGACTGCTGATGATGTAGATCAGATGCTGCAGCAGCTGCATGACAATAATTTTATTACCCGCTACACAGTGGGTGCTGAGCATTATATACAGGTAAATAATTTTTTGAAACACCAGAATCCGCATTGTAAGGAACAGGCCAGCGTGATACCGGCTCTTGGATGCGCATTTAACAACAGTGATGAGGGCCTAGACGTTGCGGCAGACCGCATAAAAGGGCGTACGGCAAGCACCGGCATTGATGATGGCAATGCTGACCGAGAGTTCCCAGTGACCGCTGTTGAAAATGCAGAAAAAAGCAAAAGCACAGTACATGCACAGTGCAGGCATGATGCAAACACAGTTGTTGCCGGGCTGATTCCTGATTCCCTTAACCTGATTCCTGATACCTTTAAAATACTTTCGTGTGCTGACGAGCAGGCACACGGAGAGAGAGGACCAGTTGACAGTGACGAGACCCTAACCGTTGGCGATGATGCCGTAAAAGGGCGGGAGGCAAGAGGAGAGCTGTTCGTGACTCCTGAAAAGACTGGAGAAGGTATGGAAGGTGCTTTGGGTGCAAAGGGAAAGGCACAGGAAAGATCGCCAGACTGGAAAACAGCTAAAACACCACTTGAGGTAGGCTTTTGCAAATTTTGGGATGAATATCCTGATGTGCGTCATGTGGGAAAACTGTCTTGTTGGCGAAAATGGCAAAAGTTAAAACCGGATGATGCGCTGCTGCAACAAATACTCACGACTTTGCAGCAATGGAAAAATTGTTGGGAATGGCAGAAAGAGGGAGGTCAGTATGTGCCTCATCCGTTGACATGGCTGAATCGCGGCGGCTGGGAGGATGAATGTGCAGGGGATAAAAAAGCATACTGCAACGGGAAGCAGCCATCAAAGGGCAACCGGTTCAACAATTTCAGGCAGCGGGAGTATGATTACGAATCTTTGGAAGCGCAGCTGCTGGGGAAAGGAGAGGCAGACAATGAATGAAGTAGGCAATTGGTGGAAGGATGTGACTTATGAGGAAACGGTCAAGATCATCGAGAGCAATATTAAAACAGGGGAAAAGGCGATAGATTCTCTGAAAGAGAATTGTACTACGCTACGGAGGGCCTATGTGGCAATCGGCTGGTATCTGCGGAATGCCCGGAACAGGGAACTATTCCTTGAGGGAGGATACCGAAATGTTTGGGAGTTTGCGAAAGATAAATTCGGCTACACCCGGGATGAAGCTACGAGGTTAATAGGGATCAATACGAAATTCAGCAAGGGTGGTAATAGCCCGGTTTTGGATGACAAGTATAAGGAGTTTGGTAAAAGCCAGCTGCAGGAAATGTTGTCTCTCCCGGATGCGAAACTGGAAGAGGTAACACCGGATATGTCTGTAAGGCAGATCAGGGCGCTCAAGAAGCCTGAGCCAATAATAGAAGAACCGGAGAGCCAGCAGCCCGAGGTTGCAGAATCGAAGGAAGTTTATAAAGATACCGAGAAAAAAGAAATCATGGTGCAGGCATTTACATATCCAGCATTGAAGGAGATTATCCCAGCCCTAAATCAAAAGATTTATGAGCTGCACGAAAACAATTTTACTGCAGTGATAGAAGTGATAGTTCCGGTCCTGCCGATCAGGCAAGACGGGTTGAGCGTAAAGGATGTCGGTGGAATCCGGATTGATCTGGGCGATAAGTACGCAGTATGGCCGTATTATTCCTTCATGAAAATGTACATGGAATCCGGCTTGTATGAAAGGCCGGGACAAGAGACAGATCTTGCAGGGACCGCGAAAGAATGTGCGACGCCACACAAAGAACCGGAGTTTTCGCCTGCGGAGCTGGAAGAGCAGGTGCTTGACGAACGTTATAATATCGGCGATCTGCCGCAGGCAAAAGACAAGTATTTGTATCGTCTGGCGAAAGTGCTGGTAAGCGAGAGAGGGCTTCGGTTGTTTACTTTTTCGAGGAGGTATATTTCGGACAAAACGATCAAGGATGAGATCCAGATGCTGGGGTGGAAAAAAGATAATAGCATCGAGATCGGGGAAGGTGTAATAGCTTACACGTGTGCGGATAGTATTGAATTTTCAAAAGGCAATGAGGATCTTGGAATGTGCTCTTATGCCAGATTTGCAAATCAGGTGAGAAAGGTTATGGAGAACTGGAATCCTGAGGCGGCGAAAAAGGAGGAGCAGACCAGTACGGAAGAGGTTTGTGCGACGTCGCACGCGGAAGAAGAGCAGCTGCCCGGCCAGATGAATGTCCAGGATTACCCGGAGACGATGCCGGAAGTCGTAAAAGACGAAGCATGGTTTGTGAGAGAGTATTTTGACCGGTACGGCAGCAGTTATCTGCCGGAACTGATGCGGATCTGCCGGGAAAATAAAAGCAACAGCGACCGTGCAAAGGCAGCGCA
>JAUNGL010000002.1:0-10321 GCA_030524665.1 Lachnospiraceae bacterium
GTCCTGCCTCAGTTCACTGACTTCTGATTTCACCTCTGTCATATCCTGCTTCAGACCATCCACATCCCGTCTTATCCCGTCCACGTCCTGCCTTATGACATTGACTCCTGTCTTTACTTCGTCCATCCCGGACATCAGATCCCCAATACCTGCCAGAATCATCTTCACATCTTCTGTCATTCGATTACCTCCTCACATGCTTCATCATTACGCAGTGAATCCGAACTATATTTCGGTCAAAAATAATAGTATCAGTCCGTCACCGGATTGATACTATTATTACACATCTGTTCTGTTATGTCAATTATTATTTTTTATTAGTCCCATAATGTTTTAGTGATTATTTGTGTGACATATAATTACCTGTTTTCCATATTCGAAGAGTCCAGAACATGATACATATGCAGTTCATGCATCGCCCTCGTTGCACAGATATACTCCGCCTGGCGATGAAGAGGCATTTCTCTGGTCTCTTCATGAGCGATAGTGAAAACCTGATCAAATTCGAGACCCTTTGCCAGATAAAATGTTGTAACAGTGAGTCCTTTTTTGAAGTGGCTGCTGTTTTTATCAATATAATGAAGCCTGCCCTCCGGATCACCTGCCCGATGTTTTTTTAACCACAGATAAACCTGCTCCGCATCCGCTTCGTTCATCAAAAGGACTGCGGATGTCTCATACTTCCCGGGTTCGTTTCCGTCATACTGCCGAAGTACTTCCTGCAGCGCTTCCTCCATTTCCGCAAACGTTCTCTCCGTCACTGCTTCCCCATGGCGCTCAAACAATTCCATCTCCTGTGTCCCATTCAGGCGGTTGGCATACACTGCGATCTCCATCGTATTCCGGTAGCTCTTGTTCATCTGGATACAGCGTATCTGCCTGCCGAAAATCTTCGGGAGAAACTTCATCACGTCCAGCTGTTCACTGTCCATCGTCTGCGCCCTGTCACCGAGAATCGTCATTCTGCACTGGAAAAGCTGATCCAGTATCAGATACTGCAGACAGGAGTAATCCTGCATCTCATCAATGACCAGATGCCGGATCTGCCTGTGGCTCGTATGAGTTTTCAGAAGATATTTCATATAAAGCATCGGATAGACATCCTCGTACGCAAGTACACGCTTTTCACGCGGTACATGCGGAAGCGGTGTGTATCCGTATTTCTTCAGGAAATCACTGTAAATTACATACAGATCCGTTGACCGATACATCCGGTAAAACCGTTCCCGGATGGTTTCCAGCTCTTCCTCATCGAAATCGCGGTTCACAAGAGTCTCATATTCATCCACAAAATAATCCATAACTGCCTGCATCCGGGACAGAAGCGGCACATCCGGGAATTTGTAGTAGAACAGATCCATGATTTCCTTTGCTGTTTTCTGGAATTTCTTATATTTAAAATCATGGAACTGCATCAGCTCGTCTTCTGCAAACAGGACATATTCCCTCAGCTCGGAAATAAACTCCGGAGACTGTTTCCGGTCTGTCCCATCCGCATCCCTGGCCGGAAGCCGCTTTTGCTTTTCCTGTTCCTGTTTTCTCCGGCTGTCCGCCGGCCTGCGGCCTGCATCTGCTGTCATTCTTTCCTGCATCAGCTTCCGTTCAATCTCATCGTAACGGTCCTCGCAATCACTCACCACATCCTTCAGTTCACGGTAAGCAAACAAATCAAAACTCATCTCCCGGATATTTTCCTCGCCAAGCTCCGGAAGAATATGGGAAATATAATCCGAAAACACACTGTTCGGGGAAAGGATCAGGATATTGGAGGATTTCAGATGCTCTCTGTCATGGTACAGCAGATAGGCGATCCGGTGCAGTGCCACGGATGTTTTCCCGCTTCCTGCCACACCCTGGATCACCATAATTTTATCTCTGGTATTCCGGATAATCGCATTCTGTTCCTTCTGTATCGTCCGTATGATATTTTTCAGCTTAATGTCTCCGCTCCCGCCAAGCTCCCGCCGCAATACCTCATCATCAATCTTCACATCGCTCTCAAATGCATATACAATATGTCCATTTCTGATTTTATACTGCCACTTGGAAGTGATTTCCCCTTCCATAATCCCGCCGGGCGCCTCGTACGAAGCCTCTCCGCGGTCATAGTCATAGAACAGGCTGGAGACTGGCGCACGCCAGTCATAAATCAGCGGAACACCGCCCTTCTTTTCGGAAAAGCTGCCGATCCCAATATAGAAAGATTCCGCTTCCTCCTCCCCGTCGAATACAAAATCCACCCTTCCGAAATAAGGCGAATCCAGCATCTTTTTCAGACGGCTCTTCTGAAGCAAAAGTGCCTGATTTGCATTGACCTGATTCAGCAGTGCCTGCTGATTGTCAAAGTTCTCGTATCCATACTGGTCCATCTCCGTATAATTTTCCCAGTAATATTCATGCATTCCTTCCACTTCCCGCTCACCCTGCGCAATGGATTCATTCAATGCCGCGATCCTCTGCTTCAGCTTCTCCAAAATCTGTTCCAGATGGATTCTGGTCTCTTCCATAGATCAAACCTCCCGATCAGACTGTCAGTCAGCTCCTGACCATCCATTTACATTTTTCACAACCGCCGCCTGCATAATACAGGCATGCCCGCAATTTGGGACTAAAATTCTTTTCCGGCCAGAATTTCCTGATAGTCTTTATAATTTTTCTTCAGAAGTGCAGGTGTATCCAGACCGTACGGACACCTGGATTTGCACTGTCCGCATTCCAGGCAGCCCTCAATCTTCTTCATCTTTGCCTGTGTCTCCGGCCCCAGATTGTCGGCTGATGGCGCACGGCGCAACAGCAGTGACATCCGGGCACAGTTATTAATCTCGATTCCGGCCGGACACGGCATACAGTAACCGCAACCACGACAGAAGTCACCGACGATCTCGGCCCGGTCCTTCTCAATCCGCTGTGCAATCTCACCCTCGACTCTCGGCGGATTTTCCTGGCATGCCAGGAACTCATCCAGTTCACGTTCTCTCTGGATTCCCCAGATCGGAAGTACATTGTCATACTGGTTCATAAATGCATATGCGGCATCCGCCCGGTTGATCAGTCCTCCCGCCAGCGCTTTCATTGCCAGAAATCCCATGTCCTGCTCCCGGCACTTCACGGTCAGCCCCAGCTCCTTCTCCGAACTCAGATAGCTGAACGGAAACTGCAGCGTCGCATAGAGCCCGCTGTCAATCGCTTCATTCGCAACTGCCAGACGATGATTTGTAATTCCGATAAAGCGGATTTTCCCCTGCTTCTTCGCTTCCAGCATTGCGTCATACAGACCATCCTCAGCCCCCGGCTTCGGACAGACTGCAGGATTGTGGAACTGGTATACATCCACATAATCTGTCTGAAGATTTCTGAGCGATTGTTCCAGATCCTTCCAAAATCCGTCTGCATCTGCCGCTGCCGTCTTGGTCGTAATAAATATGTGGTTTCTCACGTCAGACAGCGCATATCCCAGCTTCTCCTCACTGTCTGAATATGCACGTGCCGTATCAAATAGCTGTACTCCATTTGCGTACGCCTTCCGCAGAATTACAGCCGCATCCTCTTTGCTGATTCTCTGGATCGGAAGTGCTCCGAATCCATTCTTGTTTACAGTAATCTCTGTTTTTCCCAATCTTACAGTATCCATGACGCTCCTCCTTTTGTTTTCTCTGCTTTCCTGACATACAGCAGCCTGTTTCCTGTTCTAACAGTATACCCCAGCTTCTCCAAATATTCCAGTCCTTTACACCGTTTCAGGTTCTGCCTGATTTCCTGCTGTTTTCCAACAGCTTCTCCGAGATATGCACGTTGAAAAAATGGATAAATGGGCCCAGTCCAAACGCACAGAGCAGCGTTCCGAGGCCTACGATGCCTCCGGTCAGCCAGCAGACGACTGCACACACTGCATCTATAAACATACGGTGCCAGAAGTAGGAAATTCTGGTCCATCTCTCTGCCATAATCAATGAAAGGCTGTCATACGGCGCTACTCCTACATCCGGCGTCTGATACAGTGATACGCCAAGGCTGCAGATCACCACGCCCACACATGCCCAGATCACACTCTGCCACAGATGCTCCGGTACTCCTGCCAGTTTCAGGCACAGTC
Organism: Lachnospiraceae bacterium; assembly: GCA_030524665.1. Lineage (GTDB taxonomy): Bacteria > Bacillota > Clostridia > Lachnospirales > Lachnospiraceae > Choladousia. Next base: position 4,094 of record JAUNGL010000002.1, read on the forward strand.
CGTAGAAAAAGGTCACCATATATCCGGTTAGAAAGGCATTCACTACCGTGCCGATTCCGATCAGCTTCCTTCCCCAAAGCAGCTCAATGACAAACAACACAAGGTTCACAAGAATCAGGAATGTTGCATATCCCATACCTGATCGCTCAGAAAGAGCCATGACCATACCACTGAACGGGTCATTTCCAAGCCCCGACAATTTGAAAATACTGACTCCCAGGCTCAGAATCACATTTCCGAGCATCATGATCACAATACGTCTGACTCCGACTTTTCTGAAATACTCTGACATCTTCTCCTCCTCTGTTCCATTTCGGCAGCTGCCGGCCCACTTCACAGCCCCGCCTGCCAACACCAGCCTGCAATCCGGCTGTGAAGCCCGGCATCTGTATTTTTCTGCACAATAGTATGACGGCATCAGATATGGCTCTGTACCGTCATGTCAAATCATTATATAAAACAGAACTCATGAATGCAAGAACTTTCTCATGTACCTGCAGTAACTACTATTCAGCCTGTTACTGTTCACAAGTCTGCCAGAATGGCAGCAGTCTGACCAGTAACAACGCTTCGCGATGCACAGAAATTGTACCTTCGGCACAATTTCGCGCGCGCAGTACTCGGGATTTCCGTGCATTCTGCCCGGAAACACCTCGCGGAACAACTACCCCGTGAACAGTAGCTTCAGCCTTACACATACGAATCGCAGCCAATCACCTCCAGAAACTGGGGGCCATATTTTGAATATTTGACCTCGCCGACTCCTGATACCTGAAGCATCTCTTCCTTGTTTTTCGGCATCATGACGCACATATTCACGAGTGTCTTATCCGAAAATATAAGATACGGCGGCACCTTCTCCCTCCGTGCAATTTCCAGCCGCAGTTCACGCAGTTTTTCAAACAGACCGCGGTCAATATCCGCCATCCCTGCAGCGGCCGAACCTTTCTTCGTATCCTTCTTTTCTTTTTTCTCTTTCGGAATTTCTTTTGCCACCTTCATCACCACAGGCTCGCCTTCTGCGACCCGCCTGGCCGCCTCTTCCAGATACAGTACCGGATACTCATCGTCTGTCAGTCTGAGATAGCCGTGCAGGACGAGATGATTCATAATCTGCCGCAGCTGATAAACCGGAACCGCCTCACAGCTTCCGTAAAACGGATTCCGATCCATACCCATCCGCAGGATTTTGGCACTTTTGCTCTTATGCACCGTATCAATAATTGTCGTCATCCCATAGCTTCTGCTGCCGGACGCAATACAGCCGATCAGATTCCTTGCGGTTTCACTGACATCCCTGTCTTCGAACTGCGTCAGGCAGTTGCTGCAGTTTCCGCAGAAATTGTCTCCGTACTCCCCAAAATAACGCAGAATATATGCGCGCAGACATTCATTCGTCATGCAATAAAACGTCATCCGCTTCAGCTTTTCCCGCTCTCTCTCTTTGATCTGCTCACCTGTCTCCTCGTCCGCATCCTCCGGCGGCTCCATCCGGTCGATCAGGAACTGATTCGTCACAACATCCTGGCCTCCGTAAAATAAAATACATTCCGACGGCAGTCCGTCACGCCCCGCACGCCCTGCTTCCTGATAATAATTTTCCATCGTCTTCGGCATATTGTAGTGGCAGACATACCGGACATTCGATTTGTCGATTCCCATCCCGAATGCATTCGTAGCGACCATGATCTGCTTCTGGTCGTAGATAAACGCTTCCTGATTCTGCATCCGCTCCGCATCCCCAAGCCCCGCATGGTAACGCGTCGCGTCGTATCCTTCCTTCACCAGCCGTTCGCAGACCTCCTCAACGCCCTTTCTCGTCAGACAGTAAACAATCCCGCACTCGTCTCTGTGCTCTCCCACATACGCCAGCAGTGCCTTCATCTTATCGGCCGGGCGCTGCACGATAAATTTCAGATTCTTCCGGTCAAATCCCGTCGTCAGCGTAACCGGATCCTGTAAATCCAGAAGTGCCAGAATATCCTCCCGCACTTCCTTGGTTGCCGTTGCCGTAAATGCGCTGATGACAGGACGGACGTCAAGCTGCCCGACAAATTCCGGAATCTTCAGATAGCTGGGCCTGAAATCCTGTCCCCACTGCGAAATACAGTGTGCCTCATCGACACAGAGCTGTGAAATTTCGATCTGATGCGAGGCCCAGAGGAACTGCTCTGTCAGCAAACGCTCCGGAGCCACATAGACAATCTTATACTGTCCCCGAACCATATTCCGCAATGCCGTCTGAAACTGCCCTGCGCTCAGAGAGCTGTTCAGATACGCCGCATGAACTCCCGCCTGATTCAGCGCTGCCACCTGATCCTTCATCAGCGAAATGAGCGGTGAGATCACCAGTGTAATCCCGGGCAGCAAAAGTCCCGGGATCTGATAGCAAAGTGATTTCCCCGCCCCTGTCGGCATGATTCCGAAAGTGTCACGCCCCTGCAGAATTCCATCCACCAGAAGCTCCTGTCCCGGACGGAATCCGTCATAACCAAAATACCTTTTTAAAACCTCCTGCTTTGTCATTTGCACTCCTCTTCGTTACTCTCTTCCCTGTTTTTCACCACCGCCATATCACAGCCTCAATTGCCCGGCGGCTTATCTGCTGCTTTCTTCTCATTCTCACCTGATATTTTACTCCATCCCTCTACGAGATGCAATCGCGAAAACAGCTTTCTTTTTTTATCCATTCTGCACAATTTTATCTCATTCTTTTTGTCAATAGTAACGTTTTTGTCATTATCTTTTAGATAAATTTAAAATATTATTGATTTATCTAAATAAAATGCTACAATACTGGTAACTATGAAACGTATTTTCTGCAGAAACTGCATGATAAGGGAGGTTCTTTATGAAAACAAACAGAAAATTCACTGCTCTCGGAAGCCTTCTGCTCACAGGTTCCCTGATTTTTTCAGGTACAGCCTGCATGGCGTCCGAAGCTGCCCCGTCACTGACCATCAATGCGGATACCTCCGCCCTTGATGCTTCCTCAGAAATCAGCCCGCTTCTGTACGGCATCTTTCTGGAGGATATCAATTTCGCTGTAGACGGCGGCATGTACGCCCAGATGATAAAAAACGGCTCCTTCGAATTCGGTATGCTCGCAAAATCTTCCGGACAGCATGGTTATTCCGTCAGCAACAGTGATGTGCTCACCTTCGAGATCGCGGACGGAAGTCAGGATGGTACCTGCCTGAATGAAAACAACCCGCACTACGCAGTCCTGACCAACACCTCCGACACCGCAGAGGGAATCGGAAATAAAGGATATCTGAAGGGTCTTGCGGTGCAGGAAGGCGCCACCTACAATTTTTCTGTCTTCCTGAAGGGACTGGAAGGGTATACCGGCCCGGTCGAAATCTGCATCGATGACAAGGAAGGAACCGTGATCGGTGAAACCTCCATCCCATCCATTACGGATACATGGGCCAAATACGAATGCAGCTTTACCGCAACTGCGACTGCCAACAAAACGCTCCGTCTCTGGGTAAAAATCGGACAGGGCAAGGCCGCAGTCGATATGATTTCCCTGTTCCCGGCAGATACTTACAAAGGACGTGAAAATGGCATCCGCAGAGATATCGGAGAATATCTGGAGGCCCTCGAACCGAAATTCCTCCGCTTCCCGGGTGGCTGTGCCATTGAAGGATCTACAGAAGAGAATAAATACAATTGGAAGGATTCCATTGGAAATGGTCTGTCCTTTACCATCAATGGCGAGAAAACCGTCGGCGATGTAGCAGCCCGGCCACTCGGAGTTGATATCTGGCACAGCAGCCAGTCCGATCCTTATTATATGACATATGGACTTGGATTTTATGAATACTTCCTGTTGTGCGAGGATCTTGACTGTCTCCCGGTACCTGTCCTGAACGCAGGTATGGTCTGCCCGATCCACAGCGGACAGGGCTACACCTACTACTCTGAAGACAGTGAAGAATTCCAGACCTGTATTCAGGATGCACTGGACCTCGCAGAATTCTGCCGCGGCGATGCAGATACCACCTGGGGCGCTGTCCGTATCGCAATGGGACATGAAGAGCCGTTTGAGCTTCACTACATCGGAATCGGAAACGAGCAGTGGCAGGACGAATATTACAGCCACTATGAGCGCTTTAAGGAAGCCTTCGCAAAGGCTGCCGAAGAGAACCCGGAAATCTACGGTGACCTTGAACTGATTGTCGGCAACGGGCCTGCTTCAAGCGACCGGTTTGCATGGAACACCATTGCGGAAAAAGGAAATGACTATGCCGGGCTGGTAGACGAACATTATTATGAGACACCTGACTGGTTCCTCGCAAATATCGACCGCTATGCTTCCTACGACAGAGACAGCGTTCCTGTCTTCCTCGGGGAATACGCAGCCAAGTCAAATACGATGGAAGCTGCGCTCGCAGAAGCCGCTTATATGACTGGTCTGGAAGAAAATGGCGACATCGTCAAAATGGCCTGCTACGCCCCTCTGTTCGGCAACGATAAGTCCAACCAGTGGGAACCGGACATGATTTTCTTCTCAAACAACTCCCTGTACGGATCCGTAAATTATTACGTACAGCAGATGTTCTCTGTTCATCAGGGAACCCGGGTACTTGACAGCCAGCTCTCAGAGAACGCCGACGGACTGTATCAGGTATCCACCGTCGATTCCGACGGCAACCTGATCCTGAAGCTTGTAAATGTAAACGAAGAAGACAAATCTCTGGACATTTCAATTAAAAATGCAGAGAATCTGTCAGCCACCGCAAGCCTTACCGTACTGAAAGCAGATACCAAAGACGCCGTCAACAACGAACTGGCACCGGACAATGTCGTTCCGGAAGACAGTACACTGGAAGTCGGTAGCCAGTTTACGTATGAAGTACCGAAATACTCCGTGACCGTGATCGTCATTCCGCAGGCCTGAACATACATCCAACAGCACCTGTTCTATTCAACTTTTGGGGCTGATATCGCGCCAGCAGCGGATAGCCTGCGAGGAGTTGCCCATCGCGGAGCGATTTTAAATGGCAACAACAGTGTTGAATCCCTGTGAGATTCGTTTAGCACGGAGCGAAGACTGGCAGGTGCACCTGCTGTTATCCGCTGGCGGGTGGTTCTGCGGCTTGCATGGCATACGGCTAAATAGTAAGATTTTGATGAATGAATACGAGGCTGAGACACTAAATGAGTATCTCAGCCTCGTTCTATTTCCCGCTGCTGTCATTAAAACATATCTATAGTTCCCCGGCAGCAAAATTTCCCGCTATGTGAAGCTTCACAAATAACAACCCGAAGCAAATCGATGCCACATTTCGTTGCATTTACCACAATCTCTTTTCAAGGATGATATAATCACACTGCAGCTTAGATATTTCTGTTTCTATATTTATTTTTACTCCTGCGGAAATCACCGCAATATTCCAAATTTTATCTTTTAATTATAAGGAGTGATGCCTATGCACATAATCTGTTGATTTTATCTGTTCAAATGAGAATGATTATGATATGATAGAAAGGAAATAAACTTATGAACCGGAATAAAAGAAAAATAACACCACTGAAAGATCTGAACCTTAGCGACCGCTTTCTTTTCGATGAAGTGATGGAAGACTCCAATACCCAGCAGGATGTACTCAGTATCATTTTCGGTAGAGAGATCTCACTGCTCCAGCATAATGAAACGGAAAAAGAATTCCGCATCTCTCCATCCATCCGCTCCATCAGAATGGATGTATTTTCAGAAGATGAAGACCATATCGTATATGATACAGAAGTACAGGCTGCCAGGAAGACCGATCTGCCTAAGAGAAGCCGCTATTATCAGGCCCTGCTTGATACATCGCTTCTTGAGCCAGGAATCCCGAACTATAATCTTCTGAACAATTCGTATCTGATACTGATCATGACCTTTGACCTGTTTGAGCAGGAAAAATATCAGTACACCTTCAAGCCCCAATGTCTGGAGGTGCCAGATTGTACTCTGGAGGATGGGGCTACCCGTATTTTCCTGAATACAAAAGGGAAAAATGACGGTGAAGTATCAAAAGAACTTGCGGAGTTTCTCCATTATATAGAAGATACAACGGATATAGCTGCGGAGAACACCGGCAGTGAACGGATTAAGCGTATCCATGAGCGCGTTCGTAAGGTAAAATCCAGTGAAAAGATTGGAGTGAAGTATATGCAGGCATGGGAAGAAAAATATTTTGCCGAACAGGAGGCGCGGAAAAAGGGCCTGACCGAAGG
>JAUNGL010000002.1:10331-63668 GCA_030524665.1 Lachnospiraceae bacterium
CGCTGAGGGACGTGCTGAGGGACATGCGGTGGGACGTGCGGAAGGGCTCGCTGAGGGCGCACGCAATAAACTGAAAGAAGTTATCTCTAAAAAACTGCAAAAAGGAAACACGGAGACAGAGATCTCAAATATTCTGGAAGAGGATATTGAAACGATACGTGAACTGATTGCAGAGCTGCATGCTGAAAGCCAAAAGTAAACGCCCGGATCTGCCCGGGCACAGGCATTTGCAGACAAAGAAGGATTCCAGAGGGCACATAGTCTTTCTGCCCGATTCTCAGAAATCCTTTCCTCCGTCCTTTTCACCGCAGCAGAAAGGAGCCCCGCATGCAAATTCATTTTCTCCGCATCCGAAATTATAAATCTATCCGCGATCTTGAAATACAGGAGATTGAAAACGCCCTGATCCTGGTGGGGAAAAATAATACTGGCAAAACTGTAGTTCTGGATGCCATCCGGGCCGTCACCGGTAACTGCGAAATTCTGGAAACTGATTTTAACGAAAAGAAACAGAATATTGAGATTTCCATGATTCTGGACATTACGGAGGAAGACCTCCGCCTGTTTCATACACACGGAATTGTCAGTTCTTACAAACGCTATGAGACATGGAAGCATGATTTCTGTGAGAAGCTCCCATCCTTCCAGGACGGGAAACTGTCCTTTACCTGTATCATCAACCGCAGCCGGATCATCCGCTACCGTGACGGAGTCCGCAGGAATAACCGCTATATTCCTGAGCTTTTGCCCCGCCTCTATTTCATAGACACAAACCGGAATCTGAAGCCGTTCCAGGAAGATCTGCTGATGTTTCAGGAGGATGAACAGCTCATCCGGCTGCGCTCCAATGTCTGTATGTTCGACTCTGCCAAAGCCTGCAATCATTGCTTTAGCTGCATTGGCCTGATTAATCAGAAAAAGCCGGAAGAGCTCCTGCTGAATGAGACGGCACGCCTGCTCGAATACAAAATGTATCAGCTTAATCTGAATGACTTTGCGGAAAAGGTGAATGAGAATTACCATAAAAACGGAGGCTACGAAAAAATTCTCTATACACTCTCCTGCAATCCGGATGCCCTGTTCCATGTGAAAGCAGACGCTCTGCATGAGGAACAGCAGCGCCTCAGCCCGGTCGAACAGCTTGGCAATGGTATGAAAAGCATCTATATGCTGTCGCTGCTGGAAACCTACATTGAGGACGAAAAGCGCATTCCAAGCATCATTATGGTAGAATACCCGGAGCTCTTCCTGCATCCTTCGCTTCAGAAGACTGCCGCCAGGATCCTGTATAAGCTCTCCAAGAAAAATCAGGTGATTTTTACCACACATTCTCCGAATATGGTTGCAAATTTCACCAACCGGCAGATCCGGCAGATGATCGCAGATAAGGACGGCTGCTCCATCGTGCGGAAACACGCGGACATCGATGAGATTCTGGATGACCTCGGCTACAGCGCCAACGATTTTCTGAATGTCAGCTTCGTCTTTATTGTGGAGGGCAAACAGGATAAGAGCCGTCTCCCTCTGCTGCTTGAAAAGTATTATTCGGAAATTCACGATGATGAGGGAAATCTGTCACGCATTTCCATTATTACCACGAACAGCTGTACCAACATCAAAACGTACGCCAACCTGAAATACATGAACCAGCTCTATCTGCGTGATCAGTTCCTGATGATCCGGGACGGGGACGGAAAGGATTCAGAGCAGCTCGCAGCACAGCTCTGCAGCTACTACAACGAGCGAAACAAGGCAGATATCGACAAGCTGCCGCGCGTGCAGCGGCATAATGTCTTAATCCTGAAATATTATTCCTTTGAAAATTATTTTCTGAATCCGTCTATTATGACACAGCTGGGGATCGTAAAAAGTGAAGATGAGTTCTGGCGGATTCTGTTCGCCAAATGGAAAGAATATCTGTACCGTCTGTCCAGCGGCCGCCACCTGACCAGTATTCTCAAAAAAGAAATCAGCTCCATCGACGAACTGAAAGAACATTTTGAGGAGTTTAAAATTTATATGCGCGGACACAACCTGTATGATATTTTCTACGGACGTTACCGGAATCAGGAGACAGAGTTGCTGCGCCGTTACATTGAGCTTGCTCCGAGGGAGGATTTCCGGGATATTCTGGATGCGATTGATACGTTCTCTTATTTTGACAGCAGAAAAGCGGAACAGTAACCCGAGGCCTGATCCTGAACTGAGATTGGACTCTCATAACGCAGATTTGATATTACTCACCATCCGTGGTGATTAGAACCCTATCGACCAAAAACTCAAAAATACGGGCGAAGGCATAAACGCCTTCGCCCTTCACTTCATTCAGATATATGCTCAAACACCCGGGTCCGATTCGGTGTCCACGCAAACAGCATTCCTCATCACGCTGCCTGTGCCGCCATCCTTCTCACTGCAAGGACATGAACCACAAGCTGTTCAACAGCCGTAAACAGCCCTGAAACAAAATAGTACAATCCAACTCCCGATGGTATCATGAACACGAACATGCTGTTCGCAAACAACAGTGTCAAAGCCATCGGCAAAGTCATTTTCTGCAGATTCAGTTCCCTGAAATACCTAATATACGGATACGTCTGCGGCAGAAACTGGATCATCAATGTCGCTGCCGGAAGAATCAATGTCTGATCTCGCATCAGAAGTGACGATACCCACGGCAGAAGAACCGTGGCTGTCCCCGCAGCCGCCGTCAGCCGGATTCCATTGTACAGACACATCATGACCGGCAATTGAATGAAGTTCAAAAGACATCCCAGCCCTCCGATTCCCTTTTCCTGATACAGTTTCTGAAGCTCCTCATTCATCTTCTGCGGATTATTTTTATATTTCTCTTTCAGCTTTTCTGCCTCGCCGCTGATCTCCTGCTGCTTCTGCATCTGCGCTCTCTGTTTCACATTCAGCGGAACCAGTAAAGCCCGGACCACCACCGTGATCAAAGCAATCGCCACTCCGTAGTCCCCTGTAAAACTATACATCCATTCTATTGTATCCCGTAAAAGATTCGCTGCAATATCCAATCAATTTTCCTCCTTAAATAGTCAAATACCCCGCAACAAGCCACGGGGCATCAAATTTGCAGCGCAACAGAGCTGCGGGGTATTTGACCCTCGCGGCATTCGCCAAATATCCGTATAAGCACGGCTACTTGGCTCATTGCTTCGCGGGAATAAATTCGCGTTGACCGGATATTCCTTTCCTCTTTTCTATATATCGCCATATCTGGTATTTATCAAATGCATACAGGTTTTCTTTCTGTATCTGCTGACAGAAATGGCGATAGACGGGATGTAGCACCTGCTGATACACAATACATACCGGCACAAATTTCCGCATCGGCAATGATACTGAAATCCGGTACACACCGTAAAACATCAGAAGCAACAGTAAAATCTGCATCAGGTGAAAACAGCTCATGTCCATCTGCCCACCTCCTCCTGATCTCCATTTTATCAACGACAGGCAGATGATTCAATAAAATTAAAATAACATAAAAATAAAATTTCTCTGAAAGACAGATAATTCACAGAAATTGTACCTTCGACCTTCGGCACAATATCGCGCCGCAAAATTCGGGATTCAGGTGCAAAAATGCACCTGAACCCCCTTCACCAGGGACGCATCCTGCACCGTGAAATCCATAAGGTGCTCCCGCCGAAGGCAGAATATACACTGACCTGGCTCGTGGCCTGAGCTCAATCCGAAATATTCTCACTGCTGATCTCATAAATATCATCAAATATGATTTTCGTATTCACAATACAGAGAATCCGTGCCGTTTCGTCGATTCTGGATACCATTCCGGTTTTCTTCAGATATTCATTTCTGCTGAAATATACTACCGTGATGATATCATTCTTCCTGACCTGACGCAGTCTGCGGTCCAGAGTTTCCTTATAATCCTCGGATAACTCCATCTTCGGCATCACGATCTTCTCCTTCTTCCTCAGGGCCTCCTGATACCCTTTCAGCGCAGCAAACGGCATGAACTGCTTCGCACGTTCTTCTCGGCTCATTTTCGGTCTGTCCGTCATAGTATCCCTCCGTTTCCAGCTCTTATGGTTACGATTCACGGGCAGCCCTCTCTCCTACTCCCCGCTTCTATGACCGCCGATCTGGCGGTTCCGCTCCCTCGCAGTCGCACCCTCCACGAGATTCATTCCCTTCAGAATCGCATTTTTCCCATATTTCTCCTTGATGTCCAGCATCGCCTTCTGCAGCCTGTGCTCTCGCTCCAGCTCTGCCGGGTCGGTAAAGAGGTCGTATTGCTGGTAAACTTCATCCACAACATTATTGAAAGACAGATTCACCCTGTGAATCGGCGTGGTCCGATCCACAATACGCTCGTACAGCTTTACTGTATATGCAATAATCTGCTTCGCAGAGCTTGTCGTAACCGTCATGGTCGTTGTTCCATGAGCAGACTTTTTCCCGTAGCGTTTGCCATATCCGACATAGAGCGTAAAAGAATCTGTCACAAGCCCTTTATCCACAAGCTCCAGGCAGAGCAAGTCCGCCATTTCCTTCACAATGAGCCTGCCGTTTTCATAATTGTAATCGCACCCCAGTACCTGCCCGCTGGAAATCGAGTTTGCTTTCGGCTTGTACGCCTTAATATCGGCGATCGTCGTGGGCTCCCGCCCCCACGCATGATCGATCAGAAGCTCCGCATCTATCCCGAACATCCGGTACAGCGCATCCTCATCTGCCCTGGCGACCCCTTCCATCGTGAAAATTCCCATGCTCTCCAATCGTTTCGCAATCCCGGAGCCAATCCGCCAGAAGTCTTTCAGCGGTCTGTGAGTCCAGAGCGTCCTGCGGTACGATTCCTCATCCAGCACTCCGATATGATCCTCCGCATGCTTCGCGGTGATATCCAGCGCCACCTTCGCCAGATACAGGTTTGTCCCGATTCCGCAGGCGGACGGAATCCCGGTTGCATCGAGTACATCCTGCATCATTCGCGTCCCCAGCTCCCGCGCCGTCATCTGATACATCGGAAGGTAATCCGTCACATCCGCCATGATTTCATCAATCGAATAAGAATGAATGTCCTCCTTCGCGATATACTTGAGATAGATCGAATAAATTTCCGCCGAATAATCAATATAAAGCTGCATCCGCGGCGGCGCCATAATATAGTTGATCCCTTTCGGAATTTCAAACACCCGGCAGCGTCCCGGAATCCCCATCGCCTTCATGGAGGGGGAAACGGCAAGGCAGATCGTCTTTTCCGTCCGTTCCGGGTCAGCGACGACAAGATTAGTCGTCATAGGATCCAGGTTCCGTTCCCTGCATTCCACAGAAGCATAGAAAGATTTCAGATCGATACAGAGATATGTCCTTTCCTCAGCCATTTCCACTCCTCCTCAAATTGCGTAAGCATTGTTTCGTTTGAATGCAACATCTATTCTATGCATTGTACGCCGTAAGGGCAAGTTTTAAGAAGTATTTTCGCTGTAAGAGCAGTAAAAGGCACTCATTTGTTGAGTTCCTTTTATGTTACTCATTTTTCTGTACTGGACAGCTTTTTTATATTGTTGCTGCACTTTTCTACAAAACTACCATTCAGTATCAAGATACCGTTGGAAACATACTTGTGGGGACAAGAATACAATATTTTCAGCATTCTCTTTCCGCCAGAATCTCCATCAACTCCTGACGCATCACATCGACCGGTGCCTCTCTTCCGGTCCAGAGCCGGATCTGAGCGGCACCCTGGTACAGTGACATTCCAAGCCCGTTCAGAATCCGGCAGCCTTTCTCTTCTGCATTGAGCAAAAACCGTGTCTTCTCCGGATTGTAACACGCGTCGAAATAAAACTGCCCGGTCCTGATATATTCCTGCGGCAGCGGACTCAAGCCCATGGAAGTCCCCATTCCGACACCGCTCGCATTGATTACAACCGCACATTCCCCGGACTTCGAGAAATCCCCTGGCTTCACAAACTCAGCGACCGGGGCGAAATTCACGTTAATGTCATGTACAAGAGACTCGCCAGCCTTCGCATTTACATCCGTAATGTAGATTTTCTCTGCACCGTGATAAGCGAGCACCGAGCAGATCGCCCGGCCTACACCTCCGCTTCCGATACAGAAAAATACGGTTCCCGGAATCTCAGTCCTCCCCTCTTCCCTCAGAGAAGCCAGGAATCCCGCGCCGTCCGTATTATAACCGACCAGTCTTCCATCCGGAGTTTTCACCACCGTATTGCAGGAGCCCATCTTCTCACAGAGAGGGTCCAGATCGTCCAGATAGGAGAGCACTCTGACTTTATTTGGCTTCGTCACTGCGAATCCTGCAAAATTCATATAGCGGATCCCATTCACAATATCCCCCAGATGCTGCTCATCTGTCTCTGTATAAAAATAAACCATATTCAGGCCCGCCGCCTCGTACGCCCGGTTCTGCATCCTGGCAGCGAATGACTGCTCCAGAGGCGTGCCGAGCAGCGTGACAAATCTTGTATTAATATCAATTCTCATAGATACTTCCTCATTTTATCTATTTCCCCGGTTATTTTATTGAAAATCCCTCCTGAGTTTCCCCGTCTCAGGAAGGGCTTACAATCTGACGACTCCACTTATTGTACAGTCTCGAGCCTGCGCGCAACGGTCTGCACACTGATCAGGCATACCGGAATAATATAAAAACACGCCGCAATCCAGGCTGTCTGATCCGCAAAACAGATCGCTGTATACCCGAACCTTCGGACAAACACAAAGCTCACAACACTTCTCGCAATCATCTCAGCCACACCGGAAAAAACGGCCCTGCCCGGAAATCCAAGTCCCTGTGTACACATCCTGCAGATACCGAGCGGACCCAGGCTCCAGAAAAAGAAACCCATGCAGAACAGATACTTCGCGGAAGCATCCAGCACTTCCGTCGCATCCCTGCTCACAAACAGCAGTGAAAGTGTCCTTCCGCCGAAGATCAGAACAAATCCGGCGCAGATTCCATATGCCAGTGACATAATAACTCCTTCCCAAAGTCCCTGACGAATCCGTTTGGCCTTGCCCGCTCCCAGATTCTGCCCGCAAAATACAGAGACGGCCGTTGCCATCGCATCGAACGGAGAAAGCAGAAACTGTTTGATCTTCATACCTGCCGTAAAACCGGAGACATAGATACTTCCGAGACTGTTATTTGCTGACTGCATCACCATACTGCCGATCGCTGTGATGGAATACTGCAGCCCCATCGGAATACCCATAGCGATCAATTCTGTCAGCCTGGTTCCGTTCACCCGGCATTCTTCACGGGTCAGATGCAGCAGTGGAACCCGCCTCCATATAAAGACCAGACAACAGACCCCACTAATTGCCTGAGAGACAATCGTAGCAAGTGCCGCACCCGCACATCCAAGCTTCAGAACAACAATGCAGAACAGGTCCAACCCGATATTCAGGCAGGCAGAAACTGCCAGGAAGAAAAACGGTGTCCGGCTGTCCCCCACAGCACGCAGAATACACGAGAACAGATTATATAACAGTGTGCAGGGAATTCCGAGAAAAATAATCAGCAGATAAATCCTTGCATTCTGATAAATATCCTCCGGTGTCGACAGCAGATGGAGAATCTGCGGACACAAAACGGCACAGGCTGTCGTCAGAATCACTGCCGCAGCAGCAGCCAGAAGGATCGCATGGAACATACAGCTCCTCATTTTTCCATATTCACCGGCGCCAAAGTCTCTCGCAATCGGCACTCCGAAACCATTGCAGGTGCCAATGCAGAACCCAAGTACCAGAAACTGGACGCTGCTGGAAGCCCCGACACTGGCCAGCGCCTCCGCCCCCAGAAAACGGCCTACGATCGCCGCATCGATCATATTGTAGGTCTGCTGCAGCAGATTGCCGATCAGAAGCGGCAGTGCAAACTGCAGGATCAGTTTCAGTGGTTTCCCCTCCGTCATATCTTTTGTCATGGTGTATCACACTCCCCGTCTTTTGTAATCAAAGGTTTATCCGTTTCCGCAAGACCAGACTGCCATTGCAGCCAAACGGAACGATTGATTGAGGATTATACCACTAAATTTTCCTTCTGTTAAGTCCTGAATTTGAATCTGAAGAAGAGAGCTGATTCATTAGTTATGCCAAAATGACTGATAACAAATAAAATGGAACCAGAGCGTCCAATGGCTCCTCAATGATTTCAATTTCTATTGTATGCCGTTTTCTGTCTCCATGGTGCAGAACCGGTTCCAAATACAGGCAGTCTCCCCAGCTTTCCTTAAAATTACCATCCAGAATCACCCCATGCGCTGTATCGCCATCCAGCACGACACGGGCAGCCGGAGACGGACCCTGGATAGTTTTGCGGTACTGGATGGCTACACAGGAACACTCCTCCCGGAATACAATCCTGTCACCTTTCTTTTTCCCGATCCATCCATTTTTGAAACAATCCAGATGTCCCATTTTTTCTTCCGGATCTGCCCGAAAGCCGGACAGTTCGGGCAATACATTGGTTATGTCCAGCAAGCGGGCGGCCTGATAGGCGTTCGGGGTAAGGGCGGCTTTTCCCCCGAGCCCTTCCGCCTCTTTCCCGATGATCTGTTCTGCCTCGCTTTCTGATGCATTCCCGGTTTCCAGTACGAGTTTTACCTGTTCCAAAAGGGTAATAATCTCATCTGCGATCAGACCATGGCCTCTGTCGTTCGGATGCAGGCCGTCAGTAGTCAGTTCTTCCCTTGTGTACAGTCCCTGTTTCATCTGCCGATAGATATTGTCACGGATGCTGACATGCGGTATTTGATAATAATCCGCCAATTCATTATGAAATATCTGCGCATTGACTCCCGTATCATAATAAACATTATTCAATACGATCACTGCCGGGTGCCCGGGCCACGCAAGAAGCCTGCGAAGCAGGCCCTCGAACGTTTCCTGAAAAAACAGATCCGGCTCATCATTTACACTGAAATCCACAACCACCACATCCGGCTGGTACATCAGCATATCTCTTTCCGCTCTTGCCGTCCCAAAGTGGGATGTAGTGCCTCCGATTCCTCCATTCACATAATGGAATACAGCCTTAGGGAAACTCTTACACCACCAGTCATATACCCTCCATGCGTACGTCAAATGCTCCCCGGAAGCGAGACTGCCCTGAGTGATTGAGCCTCCCAGAAATCCAATGATGAGTTCTTCCCCCTGCTCCGCCTTTTTCATACAGGAAGCCAGTTTTTTCCAATCCTCTTTTATCATTCCTCTACCCTTTCCAGCAATTTCACAGGAATAAGCTTCGCCTGCATATCGCCCTTCATACGCTCTATCAGGATTCCTGCATACATCAGCGTATCTCCCCGGTATGTCTTTCCTTCCAGCTCATAAAGCCCGTGTTCCAAAAGTCCCTGAAGGCGGATGCGGCGGCTTCTCCTGTTCGCTTCGGCAAGTACCTGCACATACGTCAGCAAGGCTTCCGTTTGGTCCTCCGATACCACCATATAGCAGTCGTACAGGTGATTTTCCTGCCAGGAAGCAATTCTGTAATATGTTCCGTTTCTCATCAGATGATGATATTTTTTATACAGTGCAATCTGCTCCCGGATCTGCTTCTTCTCCTCTGGTGCGAGCTTCGTGATATCCAGTTCATAACCGAAAGTTCCGGACAGTGCCACAATGCCTCGTGTCTCAAAGGATACCCTTCGTCCGGTTATGTGATTGGGGCAGTCTGAAACATGAGCGCCGATTGCAGAAAGCGGATACAGAAGCTGTGTCCCCTCCTGGATCGCCAGACGCTCTAAGGCATCTGTGTCATCAGAGCACCAGATCTGCGGGCTGTAATACAGCATCCCCGGATCAAATCTCCCGCCTCCACTGCAGCAGTTTTCCAGCAAAAGCTTTGGAAAATCCTTCAGCAGCCGTTCCTGCATCTGATAAACAGCCAGCATATAGCGATGCATCATTTCTCCCTGCCGGTCAGCCGGAAGGACTGCATTTTCCACCTCTGCCAACGGTCGGTTCATATCCCATTTTACGTATTCGATATTTGCGGAAGACAGGATTTCCTTCAGTCTTCCATAGATAAAATCTGCCACCTCCGGGCGGCCAAGATCCAGTACAAGCTGTTCCCTGCACTGTCCCGGTCTGCGGCTTTTTACCTGAAGCGCCCAGTCGGGATGCGCTTCATACAGCCGGGAATCTTCGGATATCATCTCCGGCTCTACCCAGATTCCAAACTTCATCCCCAGACGGTTTACCTCATCTGCCAGATACTTCAGTCCGCCGGGCAGCTTTTCTTCATTTACAAACCAGTCCCCCAGACTGCTGTTGTCCGAATCACGATGTCCAAACCAGCCATCGTCCATCACCAGCATTTCAATCCCCGCTTCAGCCGCCTCTTTTGCGATAGACAGCAGCTTCTCCGTGTTGAAATCAAAGTATGTGGCCTCCCAGTTATTGATCAGAACCGGGCGTTCCCTGTCCTTCCAGAATCCCCGGATCAAATGTGTCCGGTACAGTCTGTGGAAGATTCTCGTCATTTTTCCAAGCCCCTCGTCCGAATATACGAGTACTGCCTCCGGCGCCTGAAAAACTCCCTGCGGCTCCAGCTTCCAGCAAAAGCGCTCCGGATGGATACCGATTGTCATCTGGATGCGGTCAAACTGATCTGCCATACTTCTTGCAATAAAATTCCCGGAATAAACGAGATTCATGGCATAAACCTCCCCCCGTGTCTGGGTACAGCCCCCGGACACCAGCGCCATGAACGGATGCTCCTGATGGCCAGAGATTCCCCTGACCGATTCCACAGCGGTAACTCCATATCCGGCATTCCTTCTCTGTATCCTGCGCTCTCTGGCCCAGGAACCCGGCAGCGTAAGCACCTCGAAGTCCTCGCGGTCCACATGAAGGCAGGCAGAAAACACCTTCGTCAGATAGATCTCCTGCTCCCCGCCATTGAGTATCCTGACACTTCTCGTAATGGCATCCACATCCCGAAACGCAGTGTAGGATAATACGGCCTGCAGCCCGGAAACTTCATCCTCCAGCACAAGCTCCAATGTATCGCAATCTTGTCCCCATGTGGCCGGAAGTCCATCCAGCTTTTTCTTTCCTTCATAAATCCGGTGGGTTGCGTAAGTGAGTTCCAGCCCCTCCTGCCCCTCTGCTGTCCGGATATTCACGCATTCTCCTCTGAAGTATCCGGTACCTCCGCATGGATATTCCATGGGAAAACAATCATAAAAGCTGACCTTTTCCCGGGGTAGCACAGAAGGCACTGCCGGATGCTCCCCGGTCCGCATCAGATATGCCAGATCTGTATCCGAAAGTCTCTTTCCATAATAAATATGCCCCGGATATTTTCCGTCTGCGATTCCAATGATATAGCTGGTATTCGGTGTATCTAACTTAAAAACTTCATGTTTTTTGTCATACTGGATCATCCCGTACTCCCCCTTTACGATGCCTGCTCCGTCATCGCCTGCTCCAGCTTCTTCAGCTTCTCTTCTGCATCCTCCAGAGAATTCCCCTTCACTCCGAAATAAAATTTTATCTTCGGTTCTGTGCCGGAGGGACGCACACAGCACCATGCATGATCCTCAAGCTCATAATACAGAACATTGGAAGAAGGCAGGCCTGTTGCTGTTACCTCCCGGGCTCGCATATCTCTTCGCGTATCTGCCAGATAATCCCTGACTGCCAGTACCTGCAGCCCGCCCAGTACTTCGGGGGGATTTTCCCGCTGGCTGTTCATCATAGCCTGGATTTTCTCCGCACCGTCAATCCCCTTTAAGGTCAGCGTTGCCAGTCCTTCTCTGTAATAACCATATTTCCCATACATCTCTTTCATAGCATCCCAGAGCGTTTTCCCATGCATCTTACAGTATGCTGCCACCTCACAGAGCATCATCACCGCCACACAGGCATCCTTATCACGGGCATAAGTCCCGGCCAGACATCCGTAGCTCTCCTCCAGTCCGAATACAAACTGATGCTTTCCGGTCTGTTCAAACAGTTTAATCTGTTCACCGATATACTTAAAGCCTGTGAGGACCTCAACCAGAGTCACACTGTACTCCTCTGCGATTGCCTTCACCATATCTGTCGTAACAATGGTTTCTACAAGCGCAGGATTCTCCGGCATGGTTCCCGTCTTCGTACGCTCCCTCAGAATGTATTCTGCAATCAGCATCCCGGACATATTTCCGGTAAAGCTCACGTATTCTCCGGTTGTTGAATCCTTTGCGTATACTCCCAGACGATCCGCATCCGGATCCGTAGCCAGAACAATATCCGCATCTTTCTCTTTTGCCAGTGCAAGTGCCAGTGTCCATGCCTTTGCATCCTCCGGATTCGGATATGCAATGGTGGGGAAATTGCCATCCGGCAGTTCCTGCTCCTTCACCACATAAACCTGTTCGAATCCCAGTTCTTTTAAAACTCTTCGGACCGGGAGATTTCCGGTCCCATGCAGCGGTGTATAGACAATTCGGATATTCTTTGCTGCTTCCTTAATGATTTCCGGATGTATGCTCTGTGCTTTCAGCTGCTCCATATACAAATCATCAATCTCTTTTCCTATTGTATGGAACAGTCCCTGCTTTACCGCATCCTCCTCCCGCATAGTCCGAACCTGAGAAAACTCAGTCACTTCAGCTACTTTTTCCAGAATATTTTTGTCATGAGGCGGCGTAATCTGCGCACCATCCTCCCAGTATACTTTATATCCATTGTATTCCCGCGGATTGTGACTCGCTGTAATGACAATTCCGGAAATGCATTTCAGATGCCTCACTGCAAAGGAAAGCTCCGGAGTAGGTCTGAGACTTTCAAACAGATAGGTCCGAATCCCATTTGCATTCAGACACAGAGCTGCCTCCTTTGCAAATTCCGGCGACATCCGTCTGGAATCGTATGCAATGGCAACCCCCTTCTCCTGTCCCTGCTGCGCAACAATATAATTCGCCAGTCCCTGTGTAGCCTGACGGACGGTATAGATGTTCATCCGATTTGTCCCGGCGCCGATCACACCGCGCAGTCCTCCCGTTCCAAACGCAAGCTGGCGGTAAAACCGGTCTTCTATCTCTTTCTCATTTCCTTCCAGCGCTTTCAGTTCAGCTCTCGTGGCCTCATCAAAATAACTGTCTGTACACCATTTTTCGTATACTTCTCTGTAATCCATAATCATCCTCACTTCTCTATATTGTCTTTCGGACCATCAGCTTCCCGCTTCTGCTGACAGCATGCTGCATCTTGCGACAGGTACCGTGCCCATGCGGCCAGCCCGGCTCCATGCATAAACTCTCCGCTGTGCACCAGCTTCCGGAACTCTTCCTTCTGAAGCTCCTGCATCTGTATTACTTCACCCGGCTCACGGTGACACCCACTTTGCGCTCTGCATTCCGCAAAAAATAAATATATCTTTTCATTCGTAGAACCGAAGGAGGGATAAAAGGCCCCGAGCGGGCAGAGCTGCCCGGCTTCGTAACCGGTTTCCTCCTTTAGTTCCCGCGCTGCTGCCTCCTGCGGAGTCTCCCCCTCATCCACAAAACCGCCGGGCAGTTCCCACTGCCAGTCCTGAATCGGATAACGGTACTGGCGCTGAAGAATGACCTTCCCATCCTTCATCGGCAGAATACACACGCCGGGTCTGATTTCCAGATAATCATACATCTGCTCATGCTCATTTACCCGAACACGATCCTGTATCACGGTAAATCTTCCGATCTCTTTCTTATGATGTGATAATGTCTGAAACGGACTTTTCATCTTCCCTTTTCCCCATTGAATTGTATCGTTACAGTTACACCAGATTTGCGGCTCCGATCACACCGGCTTTTCTGCCAAGTGCCGCCGGCTCGATCTCCGGAATTTCCGAGTTTTCGCCCCCGAAGCAGTTCTCTTCCACCAGTTTCCGCAGCGGTTCAAGCCATTCATCCCCAGCCTCTGCAAGATTTCCGCCGATGATTACTGCCTGCGGCCTGAAACTGTTGATCATATTCACAATACCTGTCCCCAGCTTGCGGATATAATTCTCCGTAACGAGCTGTGCCGCTTTGTCACCCTCTCCTGCCAATGCAAACAGTTCCTGCAGCTCCATCGGCCGCCCCAGAGTTTCTTCTGTCTCTTTTCTGACTGCCGTAGTGGAAACATACGCTTCCAGGCATCCCTTTCTTCCGCAGGTACACATTCGGCCATTCTCTGCAATCACCATGTGTCCCAGTTCCGTGCTGCCGCCTTTTCTTCTCTCGTAGATCTTACCGTCCAGAATGAGGCCGCTTCCAACACCTCTTCCAATGGTCAGCATCAGTACATCCTGATAGCCCCGGGCTGCCCCCGCGGCCGCCTCACCCAGAGCCGCACAGTCTCCATTATTGGCTGCATGGATCGGAAGCGGCAGGATTTTTGACAAAATTTCTGCCGCAGGAACATGATCCCATTTGATGTTATTGGAGTAGGCAATCACTCCCTGGTCCCGCAGTACGGTTCCCGCCGCACCGATTCCCACACTGACACACTGATCCAGCGCGATTTGCTTTTCTTCCAGAAGGGTAAGAACCGCTGCTCCGATTTCCTCCAGAGTCTCCTTCGGTGTTTTTTCGGTATCAAACGGAATCTCACGGTATGCGAGAAACTTCTGAGCCACATCCACCAGTCCAATTTTTGTATTTCTTCCTCCAATATCAATACCGATACGGACAGGACCTGCCTTCTCCCGAATAGAGGTCACCAACGCATCACAGCTTCCTTCGATCTGATATGCACCGCTTCCCGCCGGAAGAAACAGGCTGTCCCCTTTCCGGTATGTCAGACTTTCTTCGCCGCTGGTTATTCTGCCTTCTCCATCCAGAACCAGGATGCTCACAAAGGAATCCTCTGTCACCATTCCTTCCATTTTTTTCATCATTCTTCCGTCCAGATTCAGTTTGTCCACGGTAAAATAATCACAGTCTGCCACATGAGGATAACTGCTGTTTTTGACAATCGGTACCCGTTTTGTCACGGCCAGAGCCTTCTCAATATGCAGGTCCCGCTTTTTCCCGTCTTTTCCCACTCTTCCGTAATCATAAACGCGGTACGTAACATTCGAGTTCTGCTGGATTTCAGCAATCATAATATCCTGACCGATGGCATGGATTGTTCCGGATTCTATAAACAGCACATCTCCCTTCTGTACCGGCACTGCATGGAGTACTTCCAGAAGTGTGTCTTCCTGAATCCTCCGGGCAAACTCTTCACGGCTGACTTCCCGTTTAAAACCATAGTATAAAAATGCGCCCTCTTTTGCATCCATCACGTACCACATCTCGGTTTTGCCGAACTGTCCTTCGTTTCTCAGTGCATATTGATTGTTCGGATGCACCTGAACAGACAGATTCTGTTTCGCGTCAATAAATTTGATCAGAATCGGGAAATCCCGGAAACGCCTGCAATGCCTCCCCAGTACCTCTCTTCCTTCCATATCTATATATTCTTTCAGAGTCTTTCCGGCAAAAGGTCCGTTCGCAATCATAGACGGCCCGTCAGGATGACAGGACAATTCCCATGCCTCCGCCAGAATCTCTCCGTTATATTCAATTCCATACTCTTCAGCGAGACGTTGGCCTCCCCAAAGATAATCCTTACAGCTTGGTTTTAGTTTTAATATACTCATTTTTTTCCTCCACCGGATTTCTGCCTTCACAGCTCGTCCATAAATCTCAGGAACTCCTGACACTCTGTCTGGTTCCGCCCATTATCCGGGAACACTAAAAGCAGTCTCTCTCCTGTTTCATTCAGCAGATACTCTTTCATTCCTGTCTCTTCTACCCTGACTGCCGTGAACGTCTCTCCATCTTCATACAGAGGCAGATCACCCGTTTCAAAGTTCCCCAGATCCAGATAACCTCCGCCCAGAGTTTTGCAGTACTCATAAAAGCTCTCCGGCATTATTACTGCGTCCAGTTCCTGATTTCTCCATCTGAAAAAGAATTTTTCATACGAGCTTTCATTGATGCCCTCCAGCTTTACACTGCCATAAGACAGATAATAATCAGAATCTACCTCAATCCGATCAGGTGCCTTCCCGGTAAAATCGGCAAATGCCTGTCCGATTTCCCTGTCACGCCCGTAATCAATCTTCTGATTCACAAGCACACACGTAAATTCCGGCTTTTCCATCCCGAACAGGACATGCACAGGCAAAAACAGAATCAGGCTGACAGCAGCCGCAATCCCCAGAATATGGTACCAGTAGTATGTAAGAATATAATTCCGTTTGTCCTTTCCGGACATTCCCGATGTGTTCCTATGGATTTCTTCTATATAATTTTTCATACCTTCCAGCCTTTCTTCCTGCGCTTTGCGGCCGCGGCTGTTTCTGCCGTCCTGTCCTGCCGTTCTGCGGCTCTTCTGAGCTGTCATCCTGCTGACAGCCAGCCGCTTCTGTCCTTCTGCTACCTCTGTTCCTTCAGCAGCTCCAGATTCCTTTCAATCAGTTCACATCTTTGTTTTACACAGTCCGGCGAACGGTGAGGATCTTCCGGAGTGTTGAAAAGATAATCCTCCAGCTTATCAATGGTCGTCGTTGCTACATGCATCCTCGTATCACAGGACGCATAATAGATATAAACCTCTCCGCTCTCCGTCGCAATCGCTCCGTTTGTAAAGACGACATTGGATACGTCGCCCACCCGCTCATTTCCAAGCGGTACCAGAAATACACCGGAAGGTCTTGCGATCACTCTCGCCGGATTCTGCAGATCCGCCGCAAACGCATACAGTACGTACCGAAGCCCTGCTGCCGTATTCCGCACGCCATGGGCAATATGGATCCAGCATCTTTTCCCTCTGATCGGCACTGCACCTGCCCCGTTTTTGGACTCTGTAAGTGTATGATAAATTCTTTCGCTGATAATTTTCTCTTCTGCTATCACCGCATGCTCAATATCGTCACACAGACCAAAGCCAATTCCTCCGCCGCTTCCGGTTTCAATGAAGCCATCCATCGGCCTTGTATAAAATGCATATTTTCCATCCACGAACTCTGGATGCAGCACTACATTTCTCTGCTGCGGAGAGTGCAGAGTTTTCAGATTGTCCAGACGCTCCCAGGTCTTCAAATCCTTT
This sequence comes from Lachnospiraceae bacterium, assembly GCA_030524665.1. Taxonomy (GTDB): domain Bacteria; phylum Bacillota; class Clostridia; order Lachnospirales; family Lachnospiraceae; genus Choladousia. Next base: position 27,411 of record JAUNGL010000002.1, read on the forward strand.
GTCCGTACAATCCCGGCTGCGGCAACTGCGGCTGATAAATCCGGATCCTGCTTATCCTTGCTCTCAGAGCAGAACACGCCGTAAATCCAGCCATCCTCATGCTTCGTCAGCCGCATATCATAAACATTCGTCTCCTCCGGGCACGTATCCGGAAGCACAACCGGATAATCCCAAAAGTGAAATCCGTCTATACCGTTATCACTCTCCGCCACTGCGAAAAATGATTTCCGGTCATTGCCTTCTACACGTACTACAAGGTAATATTTTCCATCCATCATAATCGCTCCGGAATTCATCACCGCATTGATGCCCAACCGCTCCATAAAATATGGATTCGTTTCCTGCGACAGATCATATCTCCAGTGAACCGGAGCAAACTCTCTGGTCAGCACCGGGTATTCATATCTGTCATAAATTCCATTATAAAAATCTGTTTTTCTGTTTTTTCTGGCTTCCAGCCTGTCCACCTTAGCCTGTTCCACATAATACTGTTTATGCAGCATATTCCATCCTCCTGATTTTACTCAACCTGTACGTTCCCCGCACTGCCCTGTTTTCCCGGCCTTTCCGTATTCGGTGTTCCGGCCTGTTCATCCGGGATATTTCACTGCTGTGAACGGTATCTTTGGATCACTTCCATGCACATGCGACCGTTGTGATACGGACACTTCCATGGCTCCACGATCGCCTTCTGTATCGGATTGTGGTTCTCATCCACACACCAATACCATTCGGAACCCTCCCGCGGGTCAACCACATAAGTTTTGATATAAGCCCAAATGTCTTTTGCCGCCTCAAGGTAGCTGCGCACGGAAGGCTGCTTCTGATGGCCGTTCAGGAAACCAACGACAGCCTCTGCCTGCACCCACCATACCCGGGTGGTATCATTGATCCCGTTTTCCGCCTCATTCATCAGAGAATGGTCACAGTAAGCACGGTCATAAATATGTTTCGTAATCTCTGCCGTAATCGGAGCCAGCCTTGCAGTATAGCTCTCATCTCCCAACACCTCCAGACCTCTGTCCACCAGCCATGCGGTTTCGATATCATGGCCATAAGAGTACAGATCAATCAGGCTTCTCCAGGTCCGGTCGAAAAAGACTTCCTGCCTGCCAAGCGCCGGATGGTATACCTTTTCTGCAAAAATATCCATCATGAAACGCAGCCGCATGGCAGTCCGTTCATCTCCGGTGACACGATAAAGCTCAGTATATGCCTCGAAGACATGCAGCAGCGTATTCATAGTTTTCTCTGCAAGAACTCCGTTTTCCGACAGCTTTTCGTTGCTTACCGGTTCAAACTCCCGGCTGAACGCTTCCAGATAGCCATACTCATCCGTACATTTTTCTTCTATGAGGCGCTGCAGGTCAAAAGCCAGTCTGAGCGCCTCATCATCCCCGGCCGCATCATAATAAGAGGACAATGCATAGATGGCAAAGGCCTGGTTATATGTATGCTTCGTCTCATCTTTCGGTTTTCCATCGTATGTGACCGACCAGTATACTCCTCCATACTCCCGGTCTACACAGCAGTCCTGCAGGAATTTCCACGCATGATCTGCCGCCCGGCGCAATTTTTTCAGGAACTCTGTTTCGCCGCCTGCTCCGGCATCTTTGCGATACAGAAGATATGCGTTGGAAAAAAACCACAGGATCCTGCTGTTCAAAATGCACCCTTTTTCATACTTTCTGTCTATGTTCAGGTCATACCCCATATATCCGTAAAATCCGCCGTTTTCCATATCCGTCAGGCCCTCCCAGAACGGGATCAGCCTTTGCCTTAAATGACTGTCTATTTCCCTTACGAATGCCTCCATCATCTGTACCTTACCTTCTGCCGATTTCCGTGTCCGACTCGCGGACCACACTGTTTTCTTTGATATATGCAACAATTTCATCTGCCGTTGTGAATGCCAGTCCTACATAGGTGTCAGCAGCACCATAATAAACTGCGATTTTTCCGCTTTCCGAATCATGGATGGTCGCGCACGGAAACACCACGTTCGGCACAAAACCACGCTCCTCATACCATTCCTCCGGCGTCAGCAGGAAATTCTGGCAGCGGTACTTCACTACGGATGGATTGTCAATGTCCAGAATCGCCCCTCCGATACTGTACACATAGCCATTGCAGGTGCCGGTCACACCGTGATAGAACAAGAGCCAGCCCTCCGATGTCTCGATCGGCGCCGCACCGCCACCGATTTTCACAGACTGCCACCATTCACTGCTCTTTCCCATCACATGACGGTGCTTCCCCCAGTAAACCAGATCCGGGCTCTCTGAAATAAAAATATCTCCGAAAGGTGTATGACCGCTGTCGCTCGGCCGGGAGAACATTATAAAATTCCCGTTTATTTTTCTCGGAAACAGCACTGCATTCCGGTTAAACGGAAGGAACGGATTTTCCACCCTCACGAAAGTCTTGAAATCTGTCGTCTTTGCCATTCCGATTGCTGCTCCATAGAAATCCTGACACCAGATGATATAATACGTATCCTCCACCTTAACAAGACGCGGATCATATGCATAAACCGGCATAAATGCTTCTCCGTTTTCATCGATAAACGCAATCTTTTCACTGTCAAACTCCCAGTGGATGCCGTCTTTACTTCTTCCGAGATAGATATGCGGGATCCCGTTTGTCTGCTCTCCGCGGAACACGCCGATAAACGCACCTTCGTAAGGAACCACTGCACTGTTAAAGATTCTTGCCACTTCTTTTACCGGATTCCGTCCGATGACCGGATTCTCTCTGTATCTCCAGATCGGTGCGCCATGTACTTTCTCCGGCTTCTCCTGCCACGGCACATTCGGCACTGCAGGTCCGAAAATTTTCACATTGCTCATATATAGTCTCCTTCTTTCTCTCATTTTCACTATCAGCCGGCCCTTTCATATGAAAAGTCCGGCTGAACCAACAATATGTTTAACCTTTCACAGCTCCTGCTGCCATACCGCCGTATACCTGTTTCTGGAAAATTAAAAACAGAATAAAAATCGGGATGATGGTAATCAGCACACCTGCGCAAATGTAATTGTACTGGTTGCCATAAGGTCCTGTAAATTTGTAAAGTGCAGTAGAAATTGTTTTCAGTTCCTCTTTCTGAAGATACAGGTTTGCCATGTAGTATTCGTTATAAACACCGACTCCCTTCAGTACCAGCGAGGTTACAATGGCAGGCTTCAGAAGCGGGAAAAGGATTTTGAAAAATACCCCGAAATAAGTACATCCATCCACGATCGCCGACTCATCCAGCGACACCGGCAGATTCTCAAAAAACTGCAGGAAAATATAGATCGAAATAATATCCGTACCCATCAATACAATCATATAACCATACAGGTGATTAATCAGTCCCAGTGAGTACATAATCTGATATACCGTTACCTGAGTCGCAATACCCGGAATCAGGGCAGCAAACATGAACAGATTCTGAATCAGACCATTTCCTTTGAACTTAAAACGGTTCAGTACATATGCCAGCATAGCTCCGATAAACACGGAAGCGGTAAGCACAACCACCAGCACCACTCCGGTATTCACAAATCCTCTCAGCATGTTTGCCACCTGAAACGCCTCTTTAAAGTTATCAAAATTCATAAAGCTTTCCGGCAGATCCAGTACGGATGTATTGTTATATTCCTCCGTCGTCTTAAATGCTGTCAGGACGCAGACACAGACCGGAATCAGCGCGATCAGGGCAGCGGCAATCAGCATGACATATTTAAAGATTGAAAAAAATACGGATAACACTTTTGTCTGTTTCATCATATCTGCCCCACTTTCTTAGCTGCCTTTTCTGCTTTCTTTCTCTTCCTTACTGCTGCTTTCGATTCGTCAGAGGTTCCGTCATCAAACACATATTTGAAGAACAGTTTCTGGGCTACCGTACACACAACAATAATGGCCAGCAGGACAATTGCCATGGCACACGCCAGTCCAACCTTCTGATTCTCATGGGCGATACGGTTCATAATTACGAAATAGGTACCGGTTCCCATCGTACCGTTTGTAATTACGTACGGCGGTTCGAATGCACTTAAGGAACCGCTGATGGAAAGAATCAGGTTCAGCACAACAATTGACTTAATACTCGGCAGAATAATGTAGCGGAACTGATGCCACTTATTCGCTCCGTCCAGAGACGCCGCTTCGTAAAGGTCCGCATCCACGGACATCATAGCTCCCAGAAACAGGATCATGTTCTGTCCGGTATATCTCCACACAGAGGTAGCTGCCAGTGAAATATTATTGATGCTCTTATCCTGCAGCCACATCGGAATATTCTCCTGATTCATACCGAATATCTGAAGGATGGAATCGAGTACAAATCCTCTGGCATAGAAAAATTTAAAAATAAATCCGACTGCAATACCGCAGATTAAATACGGGAAAAACATAGCGCCCTTGAAGAATGAGCTGCCCTTCACCTTGAATACCATCAGAGATGCAAAGAACAATGCCAATGCAAGCTGAACAACTGCACCGCCCATATAGTAGACACTGACAATCAGTGATTTGAAGCAATCGTCTCGCTGAAATACATCAATATAGTTCTTCAGTCCTACAAACTTCATCGGACCGATATATTTCATATTGTAGAAACTGAACTGCACCATCTTGGCAAAGGGCAGGTAGGTAAATACGAACAACAGCAGAAGCGGCGCAAACATAAATGTAATAATCACCAGCCATTTCTGTCCTTCCCTGCCTTTGAGACGATCCATAAACGACTTCTTCGGTTTCGGAGTTGATATCTGTCTCTCCATAACTTCCTCCTTCGCCGGCCTCAGGCCGTGCCTTTAAGGAGACAGCCGCCTGATCCAGGCGGCCGTCTGGTTAACTTCTCTATTTTATTCGTATACTTCCACACCAAGAGTTTCCTGTGCATCGGACCACTTCTGATTCCAGTTGTCCATCAGCTCATCCAGTGTAGCAGAACCGTACAGGGCACCTTCCAGAATTTCGCAGTCCGGATAATCATCATTATTGATACCCACCTCAGCTTCGTTGTTTACTTCATTAAACAGTGTTTCCTCTCCGGCCTTTGCAGGATTGTCCGCCAGCAGCTCCACACCTTCAAAATCGGCCAGCGCATCCGGAAGCTCTCCGCTCTTCAGTGCCGGGATACTTCCTTCATCGGTATAGATAGAGGATTCCTCAATGAGCCATTTCAGATATACCATTGCTGCAATCTGATTGTCCGTCTCAGCCTGATTGTTGATTCCGAAAGAATAATTTCCGCCTGCACCAGCATATCTCTTTCCGTCTACAGTAATCGGGAACGGCATGTATCCTACATCGTCCGGATTCTCCCCGGCATCCTTACACTGCTGTACCGCCCAGGAGCCAAGCACCATCGTGGCAATCTTTCCTGTATTCATCATATTCTTGGAGGATTCCCAGTCACTGCTGGCCGGATCTTCTTCCACGAGACCTCTCGCCACTGACTCGTACATCGTGTAATAAACAGCATACGGTCCTGTCATATCATCACGCTTTGCGAACGGATCCTTCGTATGTATAATCGTGTTGTTCATAAAATCCGCATCACCGGTAGCCGCCACACCGATATATGCATCCCATGCGCCCATCGGCCAGCCTGCTGCAAAGTTTGTATAAAGTGGAACCGCATCCGTATTATCTTTGATCATCTGCAGATCCTCCAGAAATTCATCCGGAGTAGTCGGAAGCTCCGTGATACCTGCTTCTTCCCAGATTCTCTTGTTGTAAACAACACCGCTCGCTGTACCGCCGTTTGCAATACCGTAAACCTGACCATCATAAGTCTTGTCCTGAACAAAGTTGTAAACCGGATCCAGTGTTTCGTAATCACCCAGTGGTGTAAAGTACGTGGAAAGTTCATCTCTGTTTACGCCGGTTGGAATGAAGCAGAGATCTCCCCAGTCTCCGGTCGTAATCCGCAACGTGAGGGATTCCTCGTAGTCTGTGATTCCTTCATACTCCACTGTAATATTCGGATACAGCTCCATGAACTGCTCTGCATATCCCTTGTATACCGTATCCACGATATCTGTTCTGTTGGTCAGGATCTTGATTGCTGCAGTTACATCCTGATAATCCTCTCCGACTGTAATCTGATCAATCGTGGGCACTTCTCCCTCAGCAGACGCTCCGACTGCCAAAAACATCGATGTCACCATTGCTGCTGCAAGTCCCATACTTAATACTCTTTTTGCTTTCATGCTTTTCCCTCCATTTTCTATTATTTGTTTCAGCACTTTTAAGCTGATTAATTTATATCATATTTAACTTAATCGGTAAAGCAATTTTTACTTAAATATTTAATTATGTTATATTTGTTAAATATTTAAGTTCTGATTTTAGTTAATTTCCACAAATGTCATACGAGCTGTTATAATTAGACAACTTCATGAAATGAATCAAATGTCCGTGCAGGCACAACCAGCCAGCCCGTGAAACAAAAAGGCTGTAACAGAGAAGGATCACATGCCCTCCAGGAGCATATGATCCTTCTCTGTTACAGCCTTTTCCTGTTCATCTGTATTATTTATTCTCCGGCATGGCGGACAGATCCTGAGATTCCCTGCATCCGCACACTCTGTTTCTCTACAATATGGCCGGATACAACATCCAGCCCCCGTCCGCGTCCGGTATTTTTCATCTGCTTCAATACTTTATCTAATGCCACCTTTGCCATAGCCCCGGTATTCACTTCATACGAGGTAATCTTCTTGTCCGGGAAGCCGGGATACAGATAATTATCAAATCCCACTACGGAAATATCTTCCGGAACCCTGATTCCCCGTTCCTCCAGCTTCATCATCAGCAGGCCCGCCGTGAGATCGCAGTTACACACAAAAGCCTCCGGAAGACATTCCGGAAGAACAATTTCGATGTTGCCTATCCTGTTCCTGTCCTCAATCAGCCACTCCGGCCGAAGCTGCACTCCATGTTCGAGCAAAGCTTTATAAAAACCGCAGTACCGGTCCATGATACTGCTGGTCTCATGGATCGAACCAACATACGCCATACGGCGGAAGCCCCTCGCAAACAGATATTCCGTCATAAGGTACATTCCATAAAAATTGTCTGCGATCACAGCGTCATTGGCCAGCTCCTTATCATAAAAATCCAGAAATATAACCGGCATATCGGTCTGCCGCTTCAGAACACGAATATATTCCCGGCTGATCTCTCCGAGCACAATCACCCCCTCCACGGTGTGCTCCTCCACAATACGGGGTACAACCAGATTGTCTTCATTGTAATGCTTCAGAATTTCAACCACCACAGCACAATTCTTATCCGTGGCGATCAGAGCCATTTCCTGATACATTTTCCAGTAAAATGTCGTATAATCCGCCAGATATTTTTCTGAGATAATAACCCCGATATTCTTCAGGCCTCTGCCTTTCTCCCGCACGGTGACGGCCGGTCTCTGACGATACCCCATCTCATCTGCCGCCTGCAGAATCCTGTTCCGAACCTCATCGCTGACTCCCTTTTGCCCGGAAAGCGCATTATGCACTGTCACCGTGCTGACCCCCACGCGCTGGGCAATATCCGCCATTCTTACCTTACTCATCCCGTCCCCCTGTTTGCTTAAATAATTAAGCAAATTATAGGCTAATACGTCTTATTTGTCAATTCTTCCCGTTTAAGAAAAGCCATAGTAAACTTATTGTAAACGAATTTATGGATAAAATTTACGTTGCTGTGATTTGTCTCCTGTATAATTTTTTTATAATTGTCGGCGCATGCCGGATGAAAGGATTAAAATTATGAGAAAATATATTATTTTAGCAGAAACAGGTGCAGACATCCCATCAGAATTAACGGAACGATATGGAATCTATACGGTTCCCATGCATGTAAGTTTTGGAGCGGAGACAAAGGATGACGGTTCTTTTCCAATCGATGACGTATTTGACTATTATAAAAAGAGCGGGAAACTGCCAAGAACCAGCGGCTGCAATGTGACTGACTTCGACAGGATTTTTGATGAAATACACGAGAAACACCCCACAAGCCGTATCTTGTATCTTGCCTATTCTGCAGTGACCACATGCTCCTATCAAAGTGCTGCCATTTCCGCTCAGAGCAGAGATTATATCACTGCTTTCGATACGAAACAGGTATCTGCCGGACAATGCATGGTAGTAATACTCATGGCGAGATTTCTTGAGGCAAATCCGGACGCCGACCTGCCTGCTGTACTGAAAAAGGCAGAAGAATACCGTGATGCCTGTCATATGGGATTCTTCCCGGGCGATCTGGATTACCTGCGGGCCGGAGGAAGGGTCAGCAATATTGCGTATCTCGGTGCTAAGCTTTTGTCTCTCAATCCTCTGATCGAAATTGTCGACGGGCAGCTTCTGGCTACCAAAAAATACCGCGGCACAATGGATAAGGCTGCCAGAAAACTATTTGCAGAATTTATCGAAAAACACGCACTGTCCAGAAACATCCTTTATTTTGCATATTCCCCAGGGCTGTCGGAAAAGACCAGAAAAGACATTGAGAATCAGGCTGCTGCGCTTGGATTTCAGGAAATCCGCTGGATTCAGACAGGAAGCGTTGTTTCCACCCACAGCGGCCCCGGTGCTTTCGGTGTATGCGGTATTTCACAAAAACAGGATTGACAGCCCTCTTCTAAATAGTATATGTTATTTCTGACGGAACACAGAACAGATGCATCTGATTGCAGGTTCCGGAATTCCGCGAATATTCAGAACAGGAAGTGTGATAAATGGCAACAATCCTAATTGTCGAAGACGACCGGAACATGCGCCTTCTGACAGCAGCAAGGCTGGTGGATTCCTACACAGTTGTAAGCACCTGCGATGGTATAGAAGCTCTGGAGCGTATCCACCAGGGCGGAATTGACCTGATCGTGGCAGATATTATGATGCCCCGCATGGATGGTTATGAACTGCTGAAGACGATCCGTGGAGAAGGATACAAAACCCCGTTTCTGCTGCTGACCGCCAAAGAATCACTGGATGATAAACAGCAGGGATTCGAGCTTGGAACCGATGATTACATGACGAAGCCCTTCAGCAGCGATGAGCTTCTCTGGCGCGTCAGCGCACTTTTACGGCGGGCAAATATTTCTCAAAGCAAGAAAATCGTATTAGGCAGTGTAACAGTTGATTCCACAAAATATGCTGTTTACTCTGATACCCAATATATCGAATTTCCCAGAAAAGAATTCGAGCTGCTGTTCAAGCTGCTCTCCTACCCGAATCAGATTTTTTCAAAAGAACAGCTGCTGGACAGTATCTGGGGAATCAACTCCAGCACCAGCGAAGATACCATCAAAACCCATGTGAACCGGATCCGGAACCGTCTGTCGGAAATCAGTGAATTCCGTATCATGACGCTGAAGGGCCTGGGATACAAGGCTGATATTCACAAGGAGTTTATCCATGGCGAAAAATGATCTTGCCCCTCCCATGCGAAAATACATCACCCAGCTGGTCTTACTCGTCGCCGGACTGGCAATTATCATCAATGTACTGTACATGTCCATGACCTGGCTGACTACGGAAATCGCAAGTATCAATGATGTTTACCTGCGTGCGGAATTTCAGTTTCTCGGTACTTTCGTGATTGTACTCTTTCTCCTGATCGTTATCTTTGCCATCATTTACCGGCGCAGGAAGCGTGAGCTTATCACACTGTCAGAAAACATCCGCAAAGTGGCAAACGGTGACTTTTCGACCAGAATCATTTACAATCCGCATGATTCTATGGCGCATGTTTACAGGGATTTCAATAAAATGAGTGCCGAGCTGGAAAGCGTACAGGTGCTGCGGAAGGATTTTATCAACAATTACTCCCATGAATTCAAGACTCCCATTGCATCCATCAATGGGTTTGCATCCCTGCTGATTGACAAAGAACTGCCCCGGGAAGACCAGTGTACTTATCTGAGAATCATACAGGAGGAATCGGAACGCCTGTCCAACCTCACCAGTAATACAATTCTTTTATCAAAATTGTCTTCACAGAAAATTGTATCCGATACGGAGCGGTACAATCTGGGGGAACAGCTCCGCCAATGTGCTATCATTCTATCCCATGAGTGGCTGAAAAAACAGCAGACATTCAGCGGCGAATTCCCGAGTATCGAGTATGTGGGAAACCGGGAACTGATGCAGCATCTGTGGATCAATCTGATCAGCAACGCGGTAAAGTATACGCCGGAAGGCGGCGAAATCTCCGTAGAGCTTTCCAGGCAGGAGCAGCAAATCTCTGTGACTGTCGCAGATACCGGCACAGGCATGGATGAAAAAACATTGTCTCACCTGTTTGATCCATATTATCAGGGGGACCGCTCCCACTCCAATCAGGGGCTTGGACTCGGCCTGTCTATCGCAAAACAGATCGTTGAACTGTGCAATGGAAGCATTGAGGTCAAAAGCACAGTGGGGGAAGAAAGCCAGTTCATTGTTTTCCTTCCTTCTGCCGAAACGCTTACAGCCAGGCATGCAAAGAAAGGCAGAAATTAATTCAGCCGCAGAATTACGCCTTTCATTCCGAGGTTCTGGAAGCCGACCGTATTGTGATTTTGATACACATATGAGTCAAACAATATGATAAGGCTCTGCAGATGTCATCTTGCATCTGCAGAGCCTTATATTTAGTTACTGTTCACACGTCTGCCAGAATGGCATCCGTTTGACCAGTAACTATATTTACCACTGAGCTTGTCTCACAGCAGCAAAATCCCGCAGATCAGCATCAGATACTCCGGCATCTTTCCCTCCTCGATCCACAGGAGTTTCTGCTTCAGATACTTCCCGACAGTCAATAACCGCTTCACGTATGCGCCAATACAGGGATCATAAGTTTTCTCTCTTCAAAGCCGGAAAATCCTCTGCCTTTCACAAACAAAGTCGTATCCTGCTCCTTCAGCTCTGATACCGTACAGCCTGCCGCGTCCGCAGCTTTCGGCGTAAATCCGAAACGAACCTTCTTGTTTTCTCTCCCAAAAGCTCCGATCAACTCATCCAGATTTACTTCCCGCGGTGAGAACACATTGCAGATCACCAGCTCGTCCGCTTCCTGCTCCGCAATCACATACGCATCCTGCTGTCTATCATAAAACACCTGATCCTGCATAAACTTTGTAACATAGAACATGATCAGTTCACTGTTCCCGGTCATTTCAAAACTGCCGCAGGGAACACTGCTGCGTACTGCCCTCTCCAGTATGTCCCAATCTTTTTTCTCCCGCATCGGAACCTGCACAATACGTTTTGCCTCCGTGACCGAAACCTCTTTCGCATACTGATATTCTTTCGCCCTTCGGAACCCGAATTTCGGATAGAAATCCAGCACACTGTCATTTGCAAACAGAAAGATTCCGTCAATCCCCTGGCTGTAATCTCGCTCAATCTCCTCCATAATCCGTCGGATCAGCCCTTGTCTGCGGTATGGCTCTGCCGTCATCACCGTCCCGAGCTGAAGATAATGCTTCGTGTATCCGTCCAGAATAAAATCCATCCTGCTGACCGACACATTCGCTGCGATTTTCCCATCAATCACAATGGAATATGGATTATATTTATCGCTCCAGTAGCCATTCTGATACCAGTCCTCGAATTCTATCTGGAATGTTTTCTGCGCCAGTTCGTTAAAGCTCGCTCTCAGCCTGTCATCCCTGCGGTAATTTTTTATCACCTGATCATTTTTCATCGTAAACCTCCGCCCTTTAGAACCCGCCGTCATCACTTCACTCCGGCTGCATGGCAAAAATTAAGGGCACACCCATAACGGGAACGCCCTGTTTTACTATATCGGCTCTCTAATCACTCAATATATAGAGACAATACGGCCTGGCCCAACAGTATGTCCTTCCTTCACAGACTTTGAGATTGTCCTGTCTGGTGGTTCTTAAAATAAACTGCTGCATTCAGCACTTTTTCTATAATCATATTACTACCTGGAATAGAATATGTCAAAGATTTTGTGTGGTGGCTTCTTCCATAATTTTGTGTGGTGGCATCTTTCATCGGTCCGCAGGTGTTTCTGTTCACTCGCGGAGCGTTTTTGTCTTGCAAGAAACCCGGAGGAATTTCTTATGAGACAAAAAACATGAGCCGGTACGATCACTGTACCTGCCCACGCTTCAATTCTTTCTCTTATATTCTTTTTAAGTGATACCATCCGGTGATTTTCCGTCACTGCTTTTTAACCACCGGTATCCACACTTCATATTTCGCGTTTTCCGGGTCTGCATTCAGATAAACCTCGATATCCGGCGCATTGCCATATTCATATCCGGAAGTCGGCAGCCACTCCGTCACAATCCTCTGCTCCAGCTCCTGAATAGACCTGTTTGTCCCCTCTCCCGGAAATACAGCCCATGTGGCAGCCGGAATCACATATTCTTCCAGCGTATCATCCGTACCGGAGCTTGCAACAGCAATAAAATATTTCCACTGTTCCTCATCATTGCAGGCGCTCACTCCCAGAAGTCCCATCGGCTGGCTGTTCATCATCCCAGCCAGCTTCTGCATCGTCCCATCCATCACCGCCTGCTGCCACAGCTGCGGAACAATCTCAAAGTTTTTCTCAATTTCCTTATAGAGCGGTCTGGATACCCCGACAATGCGGAACGCATCCCTCTTTTCAATCCGATAATTCAATTCCTCGACCCCTTTCACGATCATTTTAAATGTAAGCTGAGGAAAAGATTTCACAGCCACTCCCTCACTCTTCACAAGCGACGGCGCGACTCCATGAATCGACTGAAAGGCCCGGTTAAAAGCAGTTGGCGAGCTATAGCCGTATTTCAGCGCAACATCAATGATTTTCTCATCTCCGCCCTGCAAATCTACTGCCGCAAGAGACATTTTCCGCCTGCGGATATACTCAGACAGCGGAACTCCCGCCATATAAGCAAACATACGCTGGAAATGATACGTAGAACAGCCGGCAATGCGGGCAAGCTCGTCGTAATCAATATCTTCTGTCAAATGCTCCTCAATGTGACTGATCGCCTGATTCAATCGTTCTATCCATTCCATGCTCTGTATCCCCCTTACATTTCCTCTATTATATCCGGTACTGCTTTACATTTCCTCTCATTTTGTGCACAAAAATGCGAGCAGATCATTTCTCCGGACCTGATATATTCACATTTTCGTTTCCGTCTGAAGCTTTCATTTCCTCTACAATAGTAATATAGTCTGATGATATTGTCAATTTAACAGGGTATTATGATTCCGCTTCGTATAATTTCCGTTACTGTTCATTGGGTAGCTGTCCCGCGAGGATTTATCCTGCCCGTCTTTTGGGCAGGATGCCGTCCCTGGCGAAAGGTGTTCAGGTGCGGTTTCGCACCTGAATCCCGAGTTTTGAGGCTCGAAATCGCATGAAATGCGATTTCTGTACAATCGCCTGTCCGAAGGAGTACCAGACGCAGTCTGGTGGATTCCTTGGGACCTGAAGCGTCGTTGCTGGCCAGACGGCTGCCGTTTCGGCAAACGTGTGGATAGTAACTAATTTCTCCCAGAAGCTACGCCTTACCCTCTAACTCCAACGATAATTAACAAATCCCGCCCCGCGGCTGTTCATTTCTAACAGCCCCGTCCCAAGTGCCAGGTATGCCAGCTTCTGAGCCGTTTCATTGTCTGCAATCTGAAGCCGGATCTTATCCCCCAGCAGCCGGATCTTCTTATATTCCATTACAATCGGATCTTCATTCATAAACTCCAGCAAAGTATACAACTCAAAATCCTCCTGCAGCTTTTCTCCATGCAGCGCATTCCATTTCTTGATCAGATTTATCTTGAGCCGCTCCTCAAATGCTTCCAGACTCATATTTTCTCTCCAGTATCCTCTGTAATCCTTCAGAATCACCGGAGTCAATGTATAAATGGATGCGATCTTTCTTTCAGGAATGATCCGCATCTCAGCGGTCAGCCCTTTCATCTCCCATGTATAATTGTTGACGCATACCTCCCGAAAATGTTTCGCCAGTTTCGGATCGACAGTTCGAATCGTAACTGTATAGATTTTCCCTTCCTTATATACCTTGTCCTGCTCCAACGGATACGGCAAATCATAACTATAGCTCTTAAATCGGTTCTCCTCATGCATTTGCAGCAATTCATCCACTCTGCCCAAGCTTTTATCAATAAATGCCGTCAGTTTCTCCTGAACCTTGCCAACGGGAATTGAAGTCAAAAAATAAAGCTTCAGCCGGATCTGATATACGCGCATTTTATCCCTCCCTCTTAATTTTCAATAATTTACATAATAGTAATATATTTTTTATTAAGATTATTTCCAATTAAAAACATCCGCCAAAATACTGGGGATGCTAAATATTATACTTTTCACTCTCACAAGCTAAATAAGTAAATTCCTATTACAAATCACATCACATGTTATTATTAAATCAAAAAATCACCTTTTATATTTTTCTATCAGACAACTATGCTTCTTCGTCCTCTCATCGTAACTGATCCCGACCAAAAGCACTTCTCCGCCATAATGTTCCAGCACCTGCGGATAATTCCGCTCTTTGATCTGCTGTATGGCACCTTCAGCACTCTTGTTCCATTTCAGTTCAACTACAATAATCGGCTTGTCTGAGTTCTTTTTTTACTTCTTCAAAATCTTTGTGATACCGATGACAAAGGTCCTGTACTTCTTCTTCTGTAAAACCGGCATACTCTGCGAACATCCCGGGCATTGTCATGGAAAACTCATCAAAATCATTCAGGGCAGAATGATTTCCATATTTTTTGATCGGCAAAATCCCTGTCATATATGCGACCTTCACATAAACTCTGTCTTTAAACAAATCCCGCAAAAAATCCAGATAATTTTTCTGGGCCTCCGTATTATCTCGTGCTACCCTGAAAATACAGTCCCACTCATCAATAATAAACACAAAACCTTTATCCGGGCTTTCATCGGTTGCATATATCATATCCAGAGCATCCGGCAAACTGGTTTCGTCCACATCTATCCTGTCACCGTAGACTTTCTTAACCTCCGCCAGAACCTTTGTTTCAATATAGACCCCCAGATTTTTCGGATCACCTGCTTTCCGCAAAAACTTCTGCGTATTAATCACAATAACATCATGTCGATTAAGATGTTCCCGATAGGAATTGCTCTTTGAAATAGCAAGATTCCGGAATAAATCATCCGAAGCATAATTCCTGCCATAGTATGCCGCAAGCATCTCTGCTGCCATGGATTTTCCAAAACGCCTTGGTCTGCTGACACAGATGAAACGGTTGCGTTTTCCGATTCTGTCGTTCACAAACTCGATCAAACCGCTTTTATCCACATAAATATCGTCATTTAGTGCCATCCGAAATGCATCATTGCCAGGATTCAGATAAATTCCCATAATGCGTACACCCTCCTTTCCAGGACACTCCGTTCTCAAAGGATGTGATCGTCATATTTTATGTTCCGATTATACCATCATGTTCTGAAATTGACAAGTTTCAAACATCCGGGTTTTCCAGGCCTTGACAATTCAATGTTACTGCTCACGAACCGCAGGGATGTGAACAGGAACACCTGCAAAACTCCTCATTCCTCCTCCCGGACATAATAATTGAGCCGGATACCTTTACAACTGACCATCCGGCTCATTTTTCATAAAATGTAGTGGTGCGGAGACATTTTACCTGAGAACTCACAACGTAACATTCAGACTATTTCCCGCAATAAATCCCAATCGCCTCCGTCACAAACCGAGCTGTCCCTTTCCCTCCGGCTTTCTCAATATTCTCTGTCATGCTTCCTCCTCCGGAATACATACTGCCCAGCCCTTTCAGAATCTCATTCGTACAGGTATAATAGTGCTCCGTGATATAAGTCTGCAGCTTCTTGACCTGTTCCTGCACCGTATCATCTGCCGGTTTCCGGTCCATCATCCCTCCAAACTCCGTGAACAGCTTCATAAGCCCACCGCCGATCATCTGTTCTTCCTCCTTCGTCCGGTTTCTGCTTTTCTCTTCGTATTCCTGATATGCTGCTGTCTCACCCCAGGATGCTTTCGCCTGCGCGGCGTACTCATCCATTTTCTTTGTATCAAATGCTGTAAAATCCATCGTTCTCACTCCCGTCTTTCTGATTTCATGAGCAAAATCAATCAGATGTTCCAGATGTTCTTTCTTCATGCGAAGCAGCGTGATCTGCTGCTCCAGCGCCCGGTCCGTATCAAAATCCGGGCTGTCCAGAATCGTTCTGATCTCCTTCAGCGGGAACTGAAGCTCGCGAAACAGTAAGATGTGCTGCAGCCTTTCCAGATCTGTATCGTCATACAGACGGTATCCGGATGCGGTCGTCTGCGCCGGGTGCAGAAGTCCGATCCTGTCATAATAATGCAGAGTGCGTATACTCACTCCGGTAAGCCTGCTCACCTCATGTACTGTCATCATCGTCGTTCCCTCCTCATGTATCCTCAGCATACGCTATGACGTAAGGTCAGAGTCAAGCTCTTTTTTGCTCTATCGGTTTAATTCCTCCACAAACTGCTCCGGCTTCGCCGTCAGTTCCACCCACGCCGGATAAAATCCGCTCCGCAGCGCATTTCGGACGGATTTCAGATTTGACCACGCGGCACAATAGAAGGGCACCTTCCCTCTCTGTATGATCTCAAGTGCCAGCCTGCTTGTTACAGCAGTGGCAATTCCCCTTCTCCGGTACTCCGGCAGAACGTCCACGCCGATCTGCCACATCTGATCACAGTCCGCCGAGCAGCCCGCCAGGCCAACCAGCTTCCCATTCTCATATGCCCCGACACCAAGTACATCCAGATGCTGCCTTTTCTCGCAGAGCGCATTGCTCCAGGCTGGCGTATACAGTTCAGAAAAATCCTCCTGCTGGAGAACTCTCAATTCATATACACATGACTTCTCTCTCAATCGTTCCATATCAGGCAAAAAATATTCCGCCATAAAGCACAGCTTCTGCCCCTTCTTCTGCAATGCCTCATTCAGAACGTGCATATTCGGCGTTTCAAAACAGTGTTCAACCCGATATTTCCCAATATACTCCTCCACAATCTGCCTGTACTCCTCCTGCACGGAAGCCACGATATTGTTGCCATATGAGATCAGATTGCAGGCAAGCGGCAGCTCCAGATATTTTCTGGCATCCGGCGCCGGCTTTGACAGAACAATCACATTCTGTTCCTTCCTGAAATCTTCCGCGCAGCAGCCTGCATCGATGGCAGACTGCTGCATCGCTGTTTGCATCATTTCCTGATTTGTCATAATTACCTCCCTGAGTTCTCGCACTCTCTGTATTGCCTGAACTGTCACTTCCTGTTTTCAGTACTTAGCACCCTTTACCATTCCAGCATCATCTGTCCGCTGCAATAGGATTCCTGTCTCGCATCCCTGACCCTGTCCTCTTTTTGAAGTCTGCCAATCAGAAGCGGCGATGCCGGGTCATGCAGCTTGCGGTTCTTCCTCACAGTCTCCATATCGTAATTCGCATAGCAATACCTGCATCCGTGACCGCAGGTATTGTACATGCCGATATCATTTCCAAGCAGGCAGGCGCAGCCCTCCCGGGCAGGCTTTACTCCCTTCGGGACGTCGAGGGAATATCCGATCGCCCGCTCCAGCACCTGCTGCGTCATACAGCCCGACGGATCTACACCGAACTTCTGCAAACCGGTTCCCTCACAGCAGGAGCGGATCTGTATTCCATACCTTTGCCCAAGCCGCACAAATGACTCTGCAAGTATCTCCTGTTCTTCCCGCGTGACACTTCTTGCCTCCGGGAAGTTCTTTTTTGTCTTGACATACAGGTCAATAAAGCTGATGATACAGCTCTCCGTATATCCGGACAGTTTTTCCGCCATTTTTTCAAATGCTTCCATATGGTATCCCAGACTGTATTTTTCTGTAATAAAAATCGGATCATACCGCCAGCAGACGGCCCTGATACCGACTTGTTCTGACAGTCTCAGGAAGCTCTCCATCACCGTATGTTTGTCCGGAACGTTAGGTTCGATCTCTGTTCCATACGGTGTGATTGTCACAAACCAGTACTGGCGGAACCGCTCAAGCTCTGCCATTCTGTCAAGCATCGGCTCCGGATTTTTCGTGCAAAAGGCAATCACATCTACCACGTCCGGACTCAGCCGGTAGCGCGTCACCTGCACCGGGTCATACGGATTTCTCGTCATCACATATCCTTCCCGTATCCTGTTATAAAACCATTCGCTGTAATACGCCGGAATGTCTGTCCGGCTGCCTGTATTCAGTATCATAACTGCCTGCACCTCTTTCTGCTCTGCAAATCTGATCCCCCAGTCTGCTGATATATGAAGCTGAACGTTGCTATTCAGCCATATGCCCCATACAAACCGCAGCCCCGCCTGCTAACGGGTAATGGCACACACACCTTACGGTATACCTGCCAGTCTCCACTCCGCTTCGGTCGGTGCTAAACGAGCCTCATCGGGACTCAGCACCGCGCTGCCATTTTAAATCGCTGCGCGATGAATGACTCCTTGCAGGCGATCCGCTGCTAATGCAGCTTCTGTCTGTGGCTGGACTGTTATTATTTGTCATCGCATTGAATCGTCTTCTCCGTATATTTTCTTTCCATGTCATGCCTGATTTTTCTGTTTTCAACTGTGTCGAAAATAATAGAAAAATCATAATCCTCCGGATACAATTCCTCAGCCGCCACGTGAAGCTTTACTCTCTTATGGTTAATCCATATCTTCTTTCCCGGAAGCTGTACTCTCAGGACTCCCTTCTCATTGACGGTCCCGCATACAATCCCGATCCTTTGATCCGGATAGACCATAACGCTGTCCCCCAGCCGATATTTCGTACTGAGCTCCTTATTTTCCTTTATTTTCCTGTCTCTGGAAATTCTGCTGCCGCTCTTCTTTTCTATACCCGCATCTTCCTTCTGGAATTGATATGCATCCACAGCCGCTTCCCCATACGCCGCTCTGATTGCCGCCTTTAACATTTCATTCGGCATTCCCAGCCTGTCTGCGATGTAAAAGGCGCAGCTCTCACCTGCCTCTCCAATCACCATCTGGTAGGTTGGCCGCAGTGTTTCCTTATCAAAGGTCATGCGCGCATTCATAATATCCTGTGTCCGTTCTGCATATTCCTTCACTTCAGGATAATGTGTCGTGACGAGGAAAATAGCGCCGCTCTTCCTGAGCTCCTCCAGGATCGCGATCGCAATCCCCATCCCTTCCGCCGGGTCGGTACCGGATCCCAGTT
The DNA here is from genome assembly GCA_030524665.1 of Lachnospiraceae bacterium. Lineage (GTDB taxonomy): Bacteria > Bacillota > Clostridia > Lachnospirales > Lachnospiraceae > Choladousia. The sequence goes on from JAUNGL010000002.1 coordinate 46,643, forward strand.
CATCCATGATGACAAAGCTGTCTTTATTCACTTCACTCAATACTTCCAGCACATTTTTAATGTGGGCCGAAAAAGTAGATAAATTCTCCGCCAGATTCTGACCGTCCCCGATGTCGCAGAGATAAGAAGCATTCATACATATATTGGCATCTCCGCATGTTACATGCAGCCCGCATTGCGCCATCATACAATTCAGCATGACGGTCTTGATTGCAACCGTTTTGCCTCCCGTATTCGGCCCGGTGATGATAATGCCTCTGGCTTCCTTTCCGATCTCAAACTGCAATGGTACATTGACAGCCTTATCCATCAATGGATGTCTGGCATCCTTTAAAACGATTCTGCGCTCCAGATTGATCGACGGTTCTGCGGCATCCAGATCAATACTCAGCTTACCTTTCGACAAGATAAAATCCAGTTTTTCCATCGTTGCAAAATCTTCCTGCAGCACAGGAGCCGCCTCCGCTGTCATGGCAGTCAGCGTATACAGCACACGGTATACTTCGTTTTCTTCGCTGATTTTGAGCATCTGCAATTCCTCATAATGCTTTGCGGCACTTGAGGGCTCAATGAATAAAGTATTTCCGCTGGATGACTTATCCACAACACTCCCTGCTACTTTCAGCTTGCACTCTCTCTTGACTGGTACGCAAATCCTTCCATTCCGCAGTGTACAATAATGATCCGCCATACATTCCTTATGTGAACGCATCACCTGCTCCGCTTTCTGCTTCATCTGTTCCTCGCATCTTATCATCTGTCTTCTGATCTGCTGAAGCTCTCTGGACGCATAGTCATCTACCTCGCCGCCTCGGATCTGTCTGCAGATCTCCTCTCTGAGTTCTTCCATCGCATCCAGATTCTCCTCATAAAATCCAAGCGGATTCTGGTACATTTTCCCTCTCCTCAGATAATCCCGGAAGCGTCTGACCGCAGCCAGAACCTGCTCTACCTGCTCCAGCTGATACGGGGTGAGACAAGCTCCCTTTTCTGCCATCATCAGGATATCTTTTATTTCGTCCACCTTCTGCAAAGGCGGTGTGCCGAGCTTCTCAATCAAATCCCTGCCGTCTGTCGTGTCCCTGAGCTGCTTCCTCAGCTCCCTTTCGTTCAGATAAAAAGATACTCCCCGTATTTTTTCCTTTGCACGCTCTGTCACCGCCAGATTCATCCACATTTCTTTTATCTTATCAAATTCTATCTGATTTTCAATATTCATTATTCTAAACTCCTTTCCTACGAGCTCGCACTGTTATAATGCTTCAGCCCCCGTTTCCATACGACAACCGTAAGCACAGAAAACACCAAAACAATACTCACACCAAAAATCCCAAGCCGCCAGTTCATTTCCCCGATCAGACTCTGCACCGGAAGTGTCGCCATAATTCCGTATGGAAGAATCATATAAAAAATCACCTTATATATGCCATAAAAAGCAATTCCCGGCAGCTTCATACACAGGTCAGTCCCCGCCACTTCGATCTGCTCCATACGCGCCATGGACACCAGATACAGAGAAACCGAACGCATCAGCACTTCCATTTCATAGTATAAAATCTCCATAATCAAAACCCAGAACACATAAGCTGCTATCCTTTCCGCAGGCAGCGCCCCGACAAGGCGGCTATCTGAAAACTGTCTCACGGCTTCTTCCTGCACCCTGACGATTTCGGAGTTCGCATTCAAATGACCTGCTCCATAGACAATCATACACACACTCATCAGAATCAGCGGCACAGAACCGGGACTCATATGTTCAAATGTCAGCCGGAACAGCGGACTGACCGGCTTTGTCAAATATAAATCCAGTTCCCCTGATTTCACCTTGTCCGGAATTCCATTGACACCGAAGAAATAAATGGTCATATTGACTGCATTCAGCAGCGAAAAGGTGCCGATATACAGAATCATTTCCCCTCTTCCCCAGCCTCCTATCGTAGTTACATTGGAATACACGGCCTCAAATGCGAACAACTGAATGAAAAACAGGCTGCCATCCACGAAGAACGGCCCGAAAAAATCAAGCCGGAACACTACCAAGCCATGGAACCGCAGATACAGCAGTTCCTTCAGCACACGCATATTTTTCTTTACTCTTTTTCTCATATTCCCACTCCATCATACTTTCTGATATAGTTCTTCCAGACAATATGGATCAAAAACTGCAGAACCAGACACCAGCAGCCGATGGCAAGGAGTCCTGTGACCGCCTCCTCACGACACAATCCGGTCAGCAGCATCGCAGGTAAATACGTGACATAGTAAAAAGGAAGCATCCGCATCATACACAAAAATACTTCAGGAAACAATGCCAGCGGAACTATACTGCCCGTAACCAATGCCGCCAGATTGTTTTTGATCATCAGGAATGTACCGATCCCCTGATACTTTAAAGCCAGCAAGCCAAGAAAATAATTCAGCTGTACCATAAATACCATCCCCAGAACCGCAATCACCACAGCGCATGCAATGATCTTCCAGTCCGCGGCAAACACAAACCGGATTTGAAATACGAAGATCCATATCGCTGCTGCCAGAAAATCAAACACAAGATAGAACAACACAACACCAAGCTCCATCGCCATAAAATACCGTTCTATCCCAACCGGCAGAACCATATATTTCGAAAACGTCCCATTGCGTATTCTGTCATGTATTTCGCTGCTGATCCCGCCGGACATTTCAAGCTGCGACAAAAAAGAGCTGATAATATAATAAGAAAGCATTCCATCAAAAGTAAACGGTCCGACCCTCTCCTTTTCCCGGAAAATGATTCCCCACAAAAGCCATGCAAAGAGAATCTTCGTCACCGTAAAAAACATATTAAAAATAACATCGGCTTTCCAGGCCAACTGCGTCTTCATATATGTTTTCGAAATCTCCCAATATTTCCGCACGCCGCCCACTCCTTTCCTGACCTCTCCATTCCATTTCTTCCAGATTCGCTCCACAGCACTCCATCCTCTCCCCTTCTTGTCAATTTGCTCTGTGCCATTCCAATTTCTCCTTCCTGATAAATCCTTTTCACTGCCATTCCACTTTTCTCCTCCTGGAAATTCCATTTTGCCTCTGCTCTATGGCTTTCCTTCCTGATAAATCCGTTCCACCACCACTCCGATTTCTTCCTCCTCCACGACAATATCCTCCGGCTCATGCTCCATCAGCTCTGAAAGCAGCTCTTTCGCATACTGTTTCGATACCTCGTAAATCTTTTTATGCGAATCAGCTTCAGCCAGAACAGCCGTATACGTTTTGGGCACAAAATCTCCGGCCGGGTTCCCAAAGGTTACAGTAACTCTCTTGTTTCTCTGGTATTTTTCAAACAACTCCTCTGTTGCACCGTCATAAATTTTGATGCCATGATTGATTACGACCGTCCTTTTGCACAGAGCCTTGATATCCTCCATGTAATGTGATGTCAGAATGATTGTAGTACCCCTTTGCTCATTGATTTCTTTTAAAAATCTGCGTATCTGTCTTGACGCCACTGCATCTAAGCCTATAGTTGGTTCGTCCAAAAACAAGATTCTGGGATTGTGGAGTAAAGCCACGATCAACTCCATTTTCATTCTCTCACCAAGCGACAGCGTTCTTACCTGAACATCCATAAGGTCTTTTACCCCGAAAAGATCTACAAAATAATTCTTATTTTCCTGAAACTCCCGCTCCGGTATTTCATAGATTTCTTTGAAAAGGCGCAGCGTATCATTGACCGTCAATTCAAAAAACAACTGGCTTTTTTGCCCCATAACAACCGCATACTGTTTCTTAAACTCATTCTTCAGATCATTTGGGTAGTACCCGAGCACATCGATTGTTCCTTCTGTTGGTGCTATAATTCCGGTCAGCATTTTAATCAGCGTCGTTTTCCCGGCTCCATTGTGTCCGATCAGACCAACAAATTCCCCTTCCTCAATCGACAAATCGATCTGGTTCACAGCAATTTTTTCTTCATAATCACGTTTCCAAAGGCTGACGATGCTCCCCCGGATTCCTTCTTTCTTCTTATATCTGCGGTATTTTTTTACTAAACCCTCTGTTCTGACCACCGTATGACTCATATGATTCATACTCTGATCTCCTTTCTTTTCAAAACTCGCTCCTGTCACCCACCCTCTGCAAAGACGAGAGTCCTCTCACCTATGCTTTTAGCTTTAAGTTCCAATTTTGCCTCACAACGCAAAAAAAGACCATAGTCTCCTTAAAAGCATAAGATACTATGGTCTTTCCCTGTATAGGATTCATCAATATATTCCTGAAAGAGCAAAAAAGAATGTGCAGCGCACAAAACACATTCCCCATCGGACAGAGTCACTCACCTGCGGCATGCCATCGCATCGTGCTGATGCACATCCCCAAAGGTTTTTGAGTCGCAGAGAATAACTCTGTCCATGACATAGGCACAAAAAAGCATGACCGTACAGTCATGCTTATACTATTTCTGGAAATATATACCACAATATTAAGCAGTTGTAAGGCGAAAACGTCGACAGCTTATGCCGTCAACAAACGGGCAGACTTCTGGCGTAAAACCAAAATCGCCCCTGCAATATTTAGTTTGCAGTTTTCTCCATTACAACAACACTTAACATGCAAAATCCTCCTGAAATTTATTTCGTTCAGTATATCTGCAAAACTGCCAATTGTCAAGAACAACTTCATAACTGTATATCACAAAATTTACTGTTCAGTTACTATTCAGCCGTACGCCATGCAAGCCGCAGACCTACTTGCCAACAAGTAACGGCACACGCACCTTACAGTGTACCTGCCAGATCGTCGTTGCCATTTAAAATCACTTCGCGATCGTCGACTCCTCACAAACGATTTCCTGCATCTACAGACTTTCTGTCTCCGTATCTTCGATCATAGCCCGCCGCCTCTGTACCAGATTATGATTACACCCGCAGCGGCCGCAGTCTGATATCAGGACTGCGCCAGGTCAATATCCGGCAGCATAATCGCAATCCACACAAATCTTACCGAATTCTTTTCCCATCCTTTATCACAGCTCTGAGATTCAGTTCCTCATCCAGCAAGACGACATCCGCCTTCTTACCAACCCTGATCGATCCTCTCGTATCGAACACTCCAAGGCTCTTTGCCGGGTTCATCGTGGCACACGCAACGGCCGTCTCAAGCGGAATCTGCATTTCCTTCACTACAGTGCGCATACAATCCATGAGATTTGTTGCCGAGCCTGCGAGCGCACCGTCGGAAACCAGTGTAGCACGTCTGCCTTTCACCGTGACTTCCAGACCGCCAAGCGTATATTCTCCGTCCGGCATTCCTGTCGCACGCATACTGTCGCTGATCAGAACGATGCGGTCCTCCCCCAGCATCCGGAAGGTTGCGCGCACGACTGACGGATGGATATGAATGCCGTCGCAGATCAACTCCGCATAAACATGCGGACTGTCTGCCACTGCTCCGACCACGCCCGGCGCCCTGTGGGTAAACGGCGGCATTGCATTATACAGATGCACGGCATGATTGGCGCCTGCCGCAAAAGCTGCCATGGCGGTATCATAGTCTGCATTTGTATGTGCAAGCGAAATGTTCACGCTGTCCTTCATCTCTTCGATCAGACGGACAAACTCAGGATTGTCCTCCGGAGCGATTCCGATGAATTTCACCAGCCCCTCCGACGCAGCCAGAAATCTCCGACAGACTTCCGCACGGTACGGAATGATATTCCGCGCATCCTGTGCTCCTTTTTTGGATTTGCTGATGAATGGTCCTTCCATATTGATGCCGATCAGATCGGCCCCCAATACGCGCCCCTCTGTCTCCCTCCGGTATGCAGCCGCCACGGACAAGATCTGCTCCAGTTCTTCCACCGGAAGCGTCATGGTCGCCGGGGCAATTCCGGTCACTCCGATGGATGCCTCATACGCCGCAATCTTTGCAAGTGCCTCCGGAGTACCGTCGCAGATGTCATACCCCACGCATCCGTGGAAATGAAGATCGATCAGCCCCGGGATTGCATAACATCCATCGGCATCTACCACCTCGTCCTCAGATGCTTTCTCTGCAAACACACCATCTTTTATGAGGATTTCACCTTCCTCAAACGTCTTATCTTCCGTATAAATCTTTGCATTCTTAATTTTCATCGGTTTCCTCCTGAAAAACTTTATTTCCGCATTGGGGGCGTCTTTTCTGTCCTGCCTGCCCCCAATGCACGAAGTGTCCTGTCATGCATCTGTTCTTTTTTTCCTTTATCCTGTTCCGCATAACAGGAATAAATAATGTCAATCATAAGGAGAATCGGAAATTGCGGCGAGATCACATTCCCCTGATTCAGGTGCCGCAGGGACGGCATACGGACAATCTCATTGCAGAATTCATGAAATGTCTCCTTCTCTTCTGCGGTAATCAGCACAGTCTTCGCTCCGCGTTTCCGTGATTCACGCAGGAGATAAAGAACCTCCTCCGTTTCCCCACTGATGCTGATGCCGAATACCAGACTGTTTTTATCCTGAAATACAGCCTGCATCCGGATCAGGTCGCTGTCCTTCAGAGAATCAATATTTACGCCGATACGCATAAATCTTATCTCCATCTCTGCCGCTGCATGCCCGGAGCTCCCCCGTCCGCAAACCAGTACCCGCTCGGCACTTCCCAGATATTTCCCGATCCGTGCAATCTGCTCTTCATCCACGAGACTGTATGTTTTGTTCAGCAGCTCCTGGTAAGCATTCAAAATCATACGTGTATTGCCGGTCATTGATTCATTTTTTTCTACAAAGGTCACCTCATACTGATACATAAATTCACGGTATCCCCGGTAGCCGCACTTTTTTGCAAACCGTGACAGCGATGCCTCAGATACATACAGCCGATCGGCAATCGCCTTGGAAGACAAATCCACTTTCTCCTGATTATGAATAAAAAAATCAGCAATTCCTTTCTCTACAGCCGTAAATTTATCATAATTCATCTCAATGATCGGCACTACAGATTTGATATAATATTCCATCCTCATTCCACCTTTTTCGTGCGGCGTTTCTCAAAGTTGTAAAAAGCACCCAGCATTCCTGCATCATTCCGGTGCCTTGCAAATGCAATCCTGACATGTGCTGCGATACTCTTGACAAGATATGCATCCAGCGATTTCCTGATTCTGTCTCTCAGGAAATCTTCCTGTGCCATAATCCCTCCCCCAAGTACCACGACCTCGGGATCAAGCACATAACAGATGTTTGCTATTCCAAGCCCAAGAATATCGGCCATTTCATCAATTGCCCTGCAGCAAACGCAGTCCCCCTGCCTGGCCTGTTCAAAAATACGGTACCCGCTCCATTCTTCTGCCGGTTCCTGCTTCCATTCCGCTACCTTTTTCGTCAGAATACTTGCTGCACCAAGCGTCTGAAAATCACTGCTGCGCATGTGCATGTATCCCACCTCGCAGGCACTGTTCCCAAATCCGTGAAAAATCTCTCCGTTCAGCACAATACATCCGCCAATCCCGGTTCCAATGGTCAGCATCACCATAACTCTGCTCCCTGCGGCCGCGCCGGAAGTATACTCTGCCAGCCCGGCACAGTTGACATCATTCTCTACCTCACAGGGAATTCCAAACTCCTGCTCCAGCGTTTTCTTGAATCCAATCCCTGCATAATCAGGAATCAACGGCGCAGCATAAAAGATCTCTCCCTTCTCCGTATCCACCATTCCGGCAGTGGATATACAAATTCCGCTCACGACCTCTTTCTGACAATACTGCCGGACAATTTCTTTCACTTTTTCCAGAATCGACGGACCGCCTTTCCACGCTTCAGTCGGCATTTCCCTGCGCTCCAGAATCGTTCCCTTTTCTTCAATCATGCCATATTTAATGGCTGTTCCTCCAATATCAATACTAATATACTTTTTCATGTTTTTCTCCCGATGAATCTGGTGGACCGAACAACTAATGTCACTATTCACGGCGCTCCGCGAACAGCAGCCAACTAGTACTATATCTCCTCTTTTTTTGAAAGTGCATTCTATTTTCATTAAGTTATCGTTAATTTTTTAACAATCTATTCTGCAACTTTTCCTATCCCTGAAAGAGGTCAGGCAAGCCGGACACGCTGCACATGCCCGGTCTGACCATAAAGCTGTAATCTCAGTCCTTCCTCAGATTACACCCACAATTTAAAAATCGCTTTTTTCACCTTCTCAGGTGTTTCGACTGCTACTGCCGTGCGGTGACCATCGTTCGGGTAACATATCAGAAAATCCCCGCTTTTCAAAATCACTGAGCTGTTTTTCTCTCCCTCAAGAGGAAGGAAATCATCGTTTGCCACGTAATCCTTCTGTTCCATATTTGAGATAAAATTCAGATCAATCTGTTCGGTACCGTTCAGCATCAGATGTAAATCGAGATATTTTCTATGTGCCTCCCAGATACGGTTTTCCGGAGTTGTCGTCGTATATTCCACAATGTTTACAAACAGACGCTTTCCGTCAATTTCATAACTGCCCGGTTCAAGTTCTGCCAGATTATGTGTTCTGGCATAAGCAAAGCATTCCAGCAGCCCTGTCTCCAGGAAGGAATACTCCCTCATATTTTGTATATTTCCAAAAATCATACGCTGCCTCCTTCGGTTAATCAACTGTATAGATCGTTGTGTGCGGTGCCGGGACAGAAGTGTCACCCTTTACCTTCCTCCAGATGATGCTTGCCGGGATTCCGACTACCAGGGATACTGCAATTGAAATGATCGAGTACGACCAGATTGAAACAGAACCAGCCGGAGCGAAGTACTTGATTCCTACCATCACGACGGAGGATGCAATAAATGCAAGTGTTGCCCCAAATGTATTTGCCACCTTCGTAAATGCTCCCAGAATAAACGTTCCGATCAGAATTCCGAGTACCAGCCCCATAAAGCCGTTGAACCATTCGTATGCTGACTTGACGCCGCCATTTGCCAGAACGATGGATACGATGATCGCAAAAATTCCGACAATCAGGGAAACATACTGACCGATTTTTGTCTGTTTCTCAAAGTTCAGTTCCTTCTTAGTCAGACGCGCCTGGATATCCAGTGTCCAGCTCGCGGCAACAGAATTCAGACCGGTTGACAGTGTGGACTGGGAAGCCGCATAAATTGCGGCCAGAAGAAGCCCGGTCACTCCGACCGGAAGTTCAAACGCAATGTAGGATGCAAAAATCTGATCCTGCGCTGCGGCCGGGGGCAGTGTATGCTGCTGATAAAATACATAGAGTCCTGTACCGATCAGATAGAATACTGTCGCAATGAAAATTGACAGTGCGCCGTTTGTAAGCATCATCTTATTCAGTTTTTTTGTATCTGTTGTGGTCGTGAAACGCTGGACAATATCCTGACTGGATACATAAGATCCCATCGTATTGAAGCCTGCTCCCACGATCATCAGGAACACACTGTCCTTGAGTAGGTTGATATCAAAAATCGGCTGATCTGCTGAAAGGAATTTGCCTTCCGAAGAGAATGCATGGAATATCGCACCGACACCGCCGTCAATGTGCGCAATCAGGAATATGAGAGCGGCAGTTACACCGATCAGCAGCACTGACCCCTGGATGAAATCTGTCCAGAGTACCGACTTCAGTCCTCCCGTGTAAGAATATATAATTGCGATTACACCCATGATCACGATGAGTAAGTTCACACTGATTCCGGTCAGATTACCCAATACCATACAAGGCAGGTACATAATAATAGACATGCGTCCGACCTGATAAATAATGAACATGATTGCCCCAAGAATCCGAAGTCCTTTGCTGCCGAAGCGAAGCTCCAGATAATGATATGCCGTATCAATATCGAGCTGGCTGTAAATCGGCAGGAAAAATTTAATCGTCAGCGGAATTGCAAGCAGCATTCCAAGCTGTGCAAACCACATAATCCATGTCCCTGCATACGAATTACCCGCCAGCGACAAAAACGAAATCGGACTTAACAGTGTGGCAAATATGGATACGGACGTCACCCACCATGGTACGGTTCCATCACCCTTGAAATATTCTTTTCCCTTCATATCCTTCTTCGCAAAATGAAGGCCGGCAAGGAGTACCGCACCGAGATACACTACCAGAATCACAAAATCAATTTTCGTAAAGCCCTGCATATGCTTCCTCCTTCCATATGTTATTTCAGATATGCTGCTTTCGCATCACGGATCATCTTCGCTGCCTCCTCAACGACAGCCATATCACTGTCAGTCAAAGCCGCCAGCGGTTTCCGCACACCTCCAAGCTCCAGTCCTTCATTAAACTTGAGAATCGCCTTGATCACGCCATACATATTTCCATGCACTGAGCACATCTTGTAGATGATCTCATTCACTGCATACTGAATCTCGCGTGCTTTTTCCATCTCTCCCGCTCTGACGTACGCATCCATCTGAAGGAACAGCTCCGGCATCACACCGTACGTACCGCCGATTCCTCCCTCTGCTCCGATCACACGCCCACTGATAAACTGCTCGTCCGGCCCGTTGAAAATAATGTAGCCTTCACCTGCCGCCTGCCGGAACATCTGAATATCCTGTACCGGCATAGAAGAATTCTTCACACCGATTACGTTCGGATTCCTGCGCATTTCGGCAAACAGATTCATCGTAAGAGCCACCCCTGCAAGCTGCGGAATATTGTAGATTACGAAGTCCGTATTCGGAGCGCCCGCACTGATATCATTCCAGTATTCTGCAATCGCATATTCCGGCAGGTGAAAATAGATCGGCGGAATCGCTGCAATTGCGTCAACTCCCAGACTTTCCGCATGCTTCGCAAGCTCCACACTGTCCTTCGTATTGTTGCAGGCTACATGAGCGATAACCGTAAGCTTCCCATCTGCTGCTTTCATCACGTTTTCCAGTGTTATTTTGCGGTCTTCCACGCTCTGATAGATACACTCACCGGAAGAACCGCCGACATACACACCCTTTACTCCCTTTTCCACAAAATATCTCGTCAGCGCCTGTACGCCCTCCGGGCTTACATTGCCCTCGTTGTCATAGCATGCATAAAATGCAGGAATTACACCTTTATATTTATCCAGATTTCTCATAGTCTGTTCTCCTTTTATCTGTTATCATTCACTGAATTTACTTTGTACGGCAAATACTTTTTTGTCTCTGCCCCGCCGCATTTATCGCTGTCCTTTATCCGATTGCCTCCGCAAACGCCTTTGTGATCAGCTGCGGCCTTGTGATAATGGAACCAACTACAACACTGTAGGCTCCTAGCTCTATCACCCTTCTTGCCTTCTGCGGTGTATTGATATTGCCCTCAGCAATCACCGGATGTGCTGCCTTTGCCACGATCTCTCTCAGAATTGCAAAGTCATCAGCCTCAATCTTCAGCCCTTTGCTCTCTTCGGTATAACCTACCATCGTAGTTCCGATAAAATCAAAGCCAAGCGAATCAGCATACAATGCCTCCTCCACAGTAGAGCAGTCTGCCATCCAGAGCTGTTGTGGATATTTCTCTTTTACACTGCGGAAAAAATCAGCCAGCGTCACATTTCCCGGCCGCAGACGGTTGGTCGCATCCAGAGCAATAATCTCCGGTTTTACCTCCATCAGCTCCTCGATTTCCTGCATGGTCGGCGTAATATACACACTGCTTCCCGGATAATCTCTTTTCACAATACCAATCACCGGAAGTCCTGTCTGCTCCTGGATTTCCCGGATATCCTCCTTCGTGTTCGCCCGGATTCCGACCGCACCGCCCTCCTTGGCCGCTACTGCCATTCTTCCCATAATAAAAGAAGAGTGCAGCGGCTCCGTCGGCAATGCCTGACAGGATACAATCAACTTTCCTTTTAGTTTCTTTACGCTCTCATTCATATCTTTCCTCCTCCCTGAGTAATGACTACAGTATAACTTTTCAAAAATGAAATTCAAGATTTTCAGAGTCTTCTGAAAGTACTTTTAAAGTTTTCTAACGCAGCGCAATGACACATTTTATTTTCAGGCACTTTTGGGATGTTTTGTACAATTTCCTGATACTTCTTTCTACCTTTCCCGTGGATATTGAAATAAAATCATATCTGGTTATACTGAATCTATAGTGTTTCATACACTTACATTTCTAACATCCCGCATGCAGCCAGTTCCAAACAGGCTGCATGAACCCAGAAAAGGAGAGACATTATGATTATCTACAAAGCCAAAAATTATCAGGACATGAGCCGCAAGGCTGCAAACATCCTCTCTGCACAGATTATCATGAAGCCGGACTGCGTACTCGGCCTCGCAACCGGATCGAGCCCGGTCGGTGCATACCAGCAGCTGATCGAATGGTACAAAAAAGGTGATCTGGATTTTTGCAGAGTTACAAGTGTAAATCTGGACGAGTACAAGGGACTTGGTCCGGACAGTGACCAGAGCTACCGTTATTTTATGAATTCAAATTTATTTGACCATGTTAATATTGACATATCACATACTTTTATACCAAACGGTCTGGAATTGGACACAAAAAAAGCCTGCTGCGAATACAATGAAGTAATCGCGCAGGTCGGCGGAATTGATATTCAATTGCTCGGACTTGGCAACAACGGCCATATTGGATTTAACGAACCGGGGGTAGCATTTGAACGTGAAACACACTGCGTCGATCTGACAGAAAGTACGATAGAAGCAAACAAACGATTCTTTGCAAGCGAAGCAGACGTGCCGCGCCAGGCTTACACGATGGGAATCAAGAATATCATGCAGGCAAAAAAAATCCTCCTGATTGTCAGCGGGAAGAGCAAAGCACAGGCGCTGAAAGAAGCCCTGTACGGGCCAATCACTCCGCTTCTTCCGGCATCTGTCCTGCAGCTGCACAGTGACCTGACCGTCGTAGCAGACGAAGAGGCACTTTCACTGATAGATAAGTAATCATCACAGGCAGCACCCCATGACTACCGCAGGAACAGTTTCATCCCAAAATTTTTCCTTTACTGGTTTCTTCCATTTTTAATCGTTCATAGATCCTGCGGCAGTCATAATCCGGTGCATATACACTCGCGGCATCATAAAGCTGGGAAATCACCGACAGTTTCTGCTAATAGCTGACTTTTTATTTTTGACTAAGCGGTGTGCCTGTTCGATCAACAATCACCTCAAACATTACGATTCTTTTTTTGAATCGGTACCAGCAGATCCAACTGGTCCGGTTTCTTTGCTTCTGTCTGAATAAGAGAGTATATATTCAGTTCTTCCTCCAGACAACCACCCATCCCAAACGGCTCCCTCCACTTAATTTCATATTCCTCATTCTCTTCGAGCTGCCTGAGAAATGTTCCCCACTCCTGAAAATCTCCAAACCTGATGCAGTGCGCCGCATATAGCCCTCCTGCAAAGTATTTTTTCACGACAGGCTCCTTTACTTCTATCGTTTCAGGTATAGTAACCCAAAATTCATAGCCGTAAACCTTCTCCCCTTCCTGTGGGGAAGGATTGTTAAAACCAAACAGCCGGAAATCCGGTTTAATCGCAGGCAAATTAGATTCTTTGATAAAAGTGTAAATTCTGTCCCCTGCCGCATCTTCGGGATTCTCTCCAATATACTGATAAGATGCAACTGCAACGGGCGGCAGATACACGATCCTGATATCCATCCTGGCCTCCAGGACACTGCTGGCCTTCATTAACTCATCCATAGCATCTTCCTCCTTCAAATTTGATTTTAAAGGTTTCAGAACATGAATGATATCCATAACTGCCGTCTCCTCCAACAAATCCAGACGCACTTTCCCCCCGATATTTTCTTCCAGTCTGGAGGCCAGAATGGACAGCATATCGCGGATCACCGTAAAGGCAGCAATTTCATCATTCACATCTTCCAGATTTTTTCTGAGAATTTCTAATGTCCGTATCTGCTCTTCATCTTCCAGAATCTCGGCAATCTGCTTTACCGGAATCCTCAGCTTCCGGAGTATCAGAATTTGCTGTAAACTCCGGAGTGTCCTGTCATCATACACCCGGTAGGCATAACCCTCAATGCGTATACTCGAGATCAGTCCCTCCTTCTCATAATAGCGCAGCATTCTGGTTGAAATCTGAAATTGCTTTGACACTTCGCTGATTGTCATAATCTCCATTCTTCTGTCACCTCACATCTGTCATTCACAGTTCCGTCACCTTATAAAATAAGTTTAAAGGGCGACACGGTGTCAAAGTCAAGTACTTCTTAGTTCTTATTTTACGATCTCCCACCTGTCGGAACTATATCTGCAGATACTCCATCAGCGGGATCAAATAGGTCTGATCCGTCCAGTCACAGTCTTTCCCAATTGCCTCCATCAAAGCCTTCTGCCATGGCTCATAGCCCGCCGGATCCTGTCTGGCAACTGCTTTTTTCAGCATGGCGCAAAGTGCTTTGTCCTTCAGTGACATCCTGCTTTCCTGCCATGCCCCGCGGCAGTAAAAACAGGGGATATCCGCCAAATCTTCTTTGAAATTACGTCTGCGGATCTCCTCCATTGCACTCGCATCATAGGGGGAAGCACCCACACAAAAAACTGCAAGCTTCTTTCCTTTTAACTGTCTCTTATTCTTCCGGAAAAAAGAGAGTCCTGAAATTCCGGAAGCATATATCCCGCCGCCCAGAACAATGGTATCGTATCTTTTGATATCTCTGATATCTGCTTTCTTTCTCTCCATACACTCAAATCCTGTCATTGCCGTCAGCCATTTCGCATACTTCTCTGTGGCCCCGTACCTGGACTGATACAGAATAATCCCCTTTTCCATGTGGCAAACCTCCCTCTTCTTACTTATCCATAGCCTGCTTCCTAAAGACCTTTCTAAATCCACAGGAATCAGCATACTTACTTCTCCACAGCCTGTTTCCTGAAAGCTTCGAACGCCTGCTCCAGCTTTTCCTCGATCTCTTCCATCGGTATGCCCGGCGATGCCGTGGACAGAATCGTCCCGATCCCCACTGTAAAAATCAACAGATTCAGATGAAGCATTTTCGCCCTTTCTGTGTCTATATGCAGCGAATCCGCTATAAAAGCAGCGACATCCGGACTGCTCTCTGACAGGTACAGCTCATCCAGAGAAGAGATATGTTCTCTCTCATGCATCACGAACATTCTGAAAATATACGGTTCCTCGTACGCAAGCCTCACATACGCATGACCGGTACTTCTGAAAAAATCAGACCTGTCAAGATGGGCGGAGACGTATTGGTTTACGAATTTACGCGCCAACGCGATTACTTCTCTCCGTAAGCCATCCATATTCTCACAATAACTGTAAATCGGCTGCACAGAACACCCTACTCTTTCTGCAATTTCCTTCACGGATATCTGCTCCAGACCGCGGCTCCTCGCAAGCTCAAAAGCAGCCTCCACTACCATTTCCTTTTTGATCTTCTGCTTCGGCATTCATAATCTCCATTCATAACTTTATTATATAATCAATTTATATAACTTAATTATGTATTATCCCATGCAATTTGTCAAGGCAATTTTATCAGCTGCAGAAACATAAGTGATACGCTTTGGACGCTCAGAATTCTTCTTAAAACCTTTCAAATATACTCTTCGTACAAACAGCAATGCCAAGGGAAACCATCCCCGCAAACAATATTACGGCAAATTCAAATCCTTTACAGATTTCAAACAAAACACCATACAGGGCATTTCCCAGGGGCTGTGCACACATGGATACGGTCAGGATTACTGCGATCACCTTTCCAATTAAATTCTGCGGGGTCTCTGTCTGCACAAAGGACATCATCTGTACGGTAAACACGGTGGAAAATATCATGATTACGAAACAGCAGGCGGTCATAACCACATAATTTACCATGCCTGAGGAAAAGAACAGCAATGCCGCGCCCATAGGAAATACACAGACCGCGCAGGCTACAATCAAATTTCCTGCTTTCCGGATAGTCAGCCTGTCTGCAAAAATACCTGCACAGATGCCGCCTGCCAGACCGCCTGCACCCAATGCACCTTCCGCAAAACCGTACAGCCTGTTTGCCTGTACCGCTTCCAGATTCAATACCTCTGTAATCAGATACGGAAGTCCGACAATGATCATAGCAGACAGAAACAGATTGATGCCGCAGATGACAAGCAGCCCCCGCCCAATCGCAGGCTGATCCTTCCGGATAAAGCGGATACTTACACCAAAATCATCCTTTACTATCTTCCACATATTTCCGCTGGTGCTCTGTTTCACAAAGGGTATTCTGATAAATAATTCCATCACAGCCGACATTACAAAGCATATCATACAAACCCACAGTACCGCATTCAGGCCATACGCACTATAGAGGATTCCTCCGAGAACCGGGCCAAGCAGAGAGGCCAGCGAGCTGATCGTATTGATCACGGAATTGGCTTCCATAAAACGCTCCTGGCTCACCAGCGCGGGTACGCTTGCCTGTACGGACGGCTGATAGGCACCCGCGATTCCATACAGAAGCATCAGAGTAGCCGTCAGCAAAAGCACAAGATTCACACTGTTCATAAGCAGAGAAAAAACCAGAATCACGGCAGCCGTGAAAAAATCCAGCGTAACCATGATATTCCGCTTATTTACTCGGTCTGCAATGATTCCTCCGACCGGCGACAATAGAATTGCCGGAAGAAACGCACATGCCATAACGGTTCCGTAAAGTGCCGAGGACCCTGTCTGATTCAGCAAATACAGCGGCAAGGCAAATCTTATGATGGCATTCCCAAACAGCGAAATAATCTGCCCGATCACAACTAATGTAAAATCCTTCGTAAACAGTTTTTGACTCATCTTCATTCCCTCCATTTTAATGAACATTTCTGAACAGCAACAGACTATCAGTACAAGCTGCTGATCCTCGTTCTTCTCACTAAGCTTCTGACTAATCGCGCAAAGAACTTTCCAATATAATACCAACCGTCGGTATGTTTAGGAGTAAAAAAGATCTGCCCTTTTTCAGGGCAGCTTTATTTTACAGAAAGCCGAACTTCATGTAAGTGTCTGATAAATAACAGCCATCTGATAAATCGCAGATACCCGACCATTTGCATATACCTGATAGATTGCAGATACCTGATAAATC
>JAUNGL010000094.1 GCA_030524665.1 Lachnospiraceae bacterium
AATACTTTCAGAAATGAAAGATATGAAAAAGGATATCGCAGAAATCAAATCAAAGGTTGACGGTATCGAAACTAAGGTTAATCAGGTCGATAGTAAGGTTGACCGTAATTACGACAAAACAGTTGAATTCTATGCAATGCAGCAAGAACATAACACAGAAGTATCTGATACACTTGTTACTATTACTGGTGAACTTGAAATGCATAATAACCAGATAGCCAAGAACACCGCAGCAATCAGAAGATACAAATAGAACTAAATAATCTATCCATACCAGAGTGCAGAGCCTATTAAATTATTAAGTGCTATGCACTTTTTTATTGGAGGCTAGTGAGGACGACACATTTTCAGAGCGTAAATACATTGGAAGAATTGAGATGGCAGTACAGAGAATTATTCAAGAAGAATAGTATGTTGAGTATGACAATGGACTTATACTGCCATGTTATACAGGAAACAATCAACTCTGAGATGCAGAAAATGGAGAACTTGAGCGTTTCTCTTTAAATGGTGTAAAGTGGTGTAAAACCTCATTATGACATATCCGTAAAAGGAGATGAGATAAAAGGAAAATGGATGCAAAACCCAATACTCCATGAAAACTTCACATTCCTGTATTATAATGAAGAAAACGTGATGCAGGGAGGATGATCATGTACCGGATACTGGTGGTTGAGGACGAGGAGGAGATTCAGGAAATACTGAAAAATTATCTGGAAGCAGAAGGATATGAGGTCGTGCAGGCGGAGGATGGAGTGGATGGGATTGCGAAATTCCACGGCGGCAGATTTGATCTGATTGTGCTTGATGTGATGATGCCGAAGATTGATGGTTTTGGAACGTGTGAGCTGATAAGGAGAGAGTCGGACGTTCCGATCATTATGCTGACGGCGCTGGAGGATGAAGCCTGTCAGATACGTGGGCTTGATTTGCGGGCTGATGATTATATTACCAAGCCATTTTCAGCTCCGGTACTGATGCGTAAGATTGCCGCTGTTTTGCGGCGTGTTCACAAGGAGGAAGAGCAACAGCAGATTTTATACAAAGATCTGAGACTGGATTTGTCCGGTCATCATGTGTATATGCAGGATGGGACGGAAGTGACAGAGGTGGTGCTGACGCAGAAGGAATTTGAAATGCTGCATATTTTGTTGCTGAATAAAGGCATTGTGCTGACGAGACAGAAGCTTTTGAATCTGGTATGGGGCGAGGATTATTTTGGTGATGAGCGGATTGTAGATACTCATATCAAAAATATACGGAAAAAGCTGAACCAGAATTATATCAGTACAATCAGAGGGGTGGGATATCGCATTGATAAAGAAAATCAGAAATAATCTGGCGGTCAAAATCTGCCTGCTGATGATTCTTCTGCTGCTTGGAGTCAGCGGAATCACATATGCTGCTATTGCCGGGTTTCTCCCGGCATTTTATTCGAGTAAGCTGGAGCAGGGATTGGACGAGGTATCACGGGAATTGGCGGAGACTATCAGCACGCATAAGTCGCTTGAGGATGCTAATGCTGTGATAGAGCTGTTCGAAGCAGGGTCGCAGGTGACCGTATTGATTCTCGATGAGAATGGTGAAGTGGTCTGGCCGGAGCGGGCGGAAGCAGAAGCGACGACTGTTGTGGAAGAGGGTGATGCGGTATATGTTGATCCTGCGGTTGAGATATCTATGATCGAAGAAAGAAATGATCAGGAGGACGGAACAGAATCTGAAACGGAACATGAAGCAGTTGCAGAAGAGGTGTATCTGGCCGGGGGCGGAGCAGATGATGCAGGAATAACGGTAAAGGAAGAAGACTCCGGGGAGGTCCGTGAGACGAAGGATGAGCAGGTTTGGCAAGGGATTTTTATAGAATCGGTAGAGGAGCAGGAGGGACTGACGCGTGCATATTATCTGAAGGCACTGGATGCAATGGAGGTATTTTCAGGAAGTGCAGAGGAACTGGGGAATGCTGGTTCTGCTATCAAACATTATGATTTGAGTATTGGGAATACGCCGTATACGATGCTGGTTCTCGGAGGAATGCAGCCGGTTAATCAGGCGATGGAGATTCTGCGCCAGATCTTTCCTTATATTTTTGGAATTGCCGTAGGGATAGCTGTCTTGTTTTCACTTTTGATTTCATTTTATGTGACCTCGCCGGTGATCCGCATGAGCAGAATTTCCAGAAAGATGGCGTCACTTGATTTCTCGGATACGTATCGCGGCCGGCGGACGGATGAGCTGGGAGAACTGGGAAGAAGCCTGAACGAGATGGCAGCAGGGCTGTCAGATACGCTGCACAGCCTGCAGGAAGCAAATGCGAAGCTGAAGTCTGACATTGAGCTGGAACGGGAGCAGGAACGGAAGCGGATGGAATTTTTTTCAGCAGTGTCGCATGAACTGAAAACACCTGTGACGGTACTCAAGGGACATCTGACCGGGATGATGCAGGGAGTTGGGGCATATTGTGATCGTGACCGCTATCTGCGCCGTTCGTTGGAGACAACAGAGTCGATGGAGAATATGGTGAAGGAATTGCTCATGATTGCGCGGATGGAGAAGCAGGGAGAGAGAAAAAGGCAGCAGACAGATCTGGCAGAACAGATGCGGCTCCAGCTCGCAGAATTGACGGAACTGATGGAGGAGAAGGGGCTAAAACTCTGTGCCAATTTGCCCGAGCATCTGTGGTTGGAAGCAGATTCCGGTATGATCGAAAAGGTATTCCGCAATCTGCTGGTTAACGCAATCCGATATACTCCTGCCGATGAGGAAAATGAGATCAGAGTTTCTTTGACGAAAGAGCAGAAAGAAATTTATGGTTCGATTGAAAATACGGGAGTGCATATTCCGGAAGAGGCACTGCCGCACCTATTTGAGGCTTTTTACCGTGTGGAAGTATCCCGCAGCCGGAAAACCGGAGGAAGCGGGCTTGGACTGTATATTGTCAGGATGGCATTGGAGCAGCACGATGCCGCATACGGCGCCGGAAATACGGAGGAGGGAGTGAAATTCTGGTTCCGTTTCTCCACAGAAAACACATAATAACTTCAAATGAACTCCAGATTCCATTGCTATAGTTGCTTATGTAAGCTGAAGGAAATCCATGGGAAAGAGATAGGGGATTTCTGTGCAAAGCATTGTTGCTGGTCAGACGGCTGCCATTTTGGCAGACGTGCGAACAGTAACCATTTTATGGAAAAGGAGCAGAATATTTATGAAGAAAAAAGCAGTCGTATTATTACTTGGAGGAACAATGGCGCTGATGATGATCGGAAATGTTGCGCAGGCGCAGACGTACGGTTATTCCTGGGCCGGAGACGACGGTGAAATCCGTTATTATGAACGGAAAGAAAACGAAAAGGCGCAGGAGTCTTTGGAAGGCTCGGCAGAGGTATCTTCGGAGGCTTCAAGTGGAGAAGGAACGGATACAGAAGTACAGAAAAAGTACAGTGATTATCACAAGGCGGAAATGCAGGAAGAACTTTCTTATCTGGAAAAGTACGGAGTAGTTTATGATGCGGAGAAGGATCTGATTTTGTATGAAGGAAAGAAGGTGCGCTGGCTGATTGACAATCAGATTGATGATCTGTACCGGGCATTCGAGATGCCGGACGGAGAGATTGACCTGTATACAGTACGCGGAAGCGATTATCAGGTAACAGGGGTGCGTGTGGCAACTCAGGAGGAGTACGATGAGAGAACCCGTATGGATGAAGAAATTCAGAAGGATAAAATGAATGAAGTGTCGGTGACTTTGGTGAGTCCGTCAGAGGAGCCATTTTCCGGCAGTGTTTTGCATGAAATAGTAGAAGAGGGCGGTACAGTGAGCTATCGGATCAGTGAAGATGCAGCTTCGGATGCAAAAACAGACAGTCTGGAAATCATAGAGGGAAGTTCGGAAGCTGCTGGGGACTACAGTGCTGATGCATGGGAAGACTCGGAGGTCTTGGAGTTTTATATTACGGAAAATGAAGAGTCGGGTATGGCTGGAACGCGTGATGGAAAAGAAACCATAGATTCAGTTTATGAGTCCAGCACTGCAATCGCGTACCTGACAGATGAAGAAATCAAAGAGCATCAGGAAAAGGTAAGGGAATATGGTAATGTTGGAATTGAAAATGAAGAAAGGACAGGTGCCTGGCTGTGGAATGGCAAGCCTGTGTATTGGGTGATTGATGACGACGGAAGTATGCATCAGAATGGTTCTAAGGAAGCGAAGGAACAGAAAATCTATCTGATTGTGAAACGGGATGACGAAGGAAATATCCAAGAGGTCAGACAAGTGACGATAGAAGAGCTGGCAGCAGAAATAATTATGAAGGATGCAGAAAAAGAAGGAACTGTGTCCGGACAATAAGACGCATGAAGGTCTATTGTGAAAGTGCCGTTTTCTATGCAGCAGAAAACGGCGGTCCGGGATTCCGCCATGCCTCGATCCTTTAGCAATGGTAGACAAGTAAAAGAGCATGTAAGTTTAGTTAAAATGCCGCAGCCTGCAGAGTATCTGGAATCTTGAACGGATGGTCTTGACGATCATAGGAATGATTCCGGTATGGCAGACTGCGGCACCTTATTCCCGCGAGGCTGTGCGGTTTGTGTGAAAGGACAGATTGAATCTATTGTTCAACTAATAATAAATCACGCGGACTTTCTTCACACCGTCAATTTGACGTATCTTTTCAATCAGTGTATCATCCGGTACGGTGTCACAGTCGATCAGAGTGTAAGCGGCATCGCCGCGGCTCTTGTTCGCCATGTTCGGGATGTTGATGCCTGCATCAGAAAGAACGGAGGAGAACCGGACGATCATGTTCGGCTTGTTGACGTTCATGATGCAGATTCTGCATGCACACTTTTCCGGAAGCAGATTGCAGTTTGGGTAATTGACGGAATTGCGGATACGGCCTGTTTCCAGAAAATCCCGCAGTTCATCGACAGCCATGACGGCGCAGTTATCTTCGGACTCGGAAGTAGAAGCGCCGAGATGCGGGGTGGCGATCACATTTGTCATGCTGGCTGTTTTCGGATTCGGGAAATCAGTCATATAGCGCTTGATCTTGCCGCTTGCGAGTGCTTCTGAGATGTCATCGTCATTTACCAGCAGATCCCGGGCATAGTTCAGAATTACGACACCGTCTTTCATCATTGCGATGGATTCGCGGTTTACCATTCCTCTCGTGGAATCCAGAAGCGGAACGTGCAGCGTGATATAATCGCAGCTGCTGAAAATGGCATCTGTAGTCTCGACAATTTTGACCTGACGGGATAGACGAAGCGCACCGCCGACGGAAAGGAATGGATCATAGCCGTATACCTGCATTCCGAGAGCGTCAGCCGCATTGGCTACCTCAATACCGATCGCGCCAAGTCCGATGACACCGAGCGTTTTTCCTTTGATTTCAGTTCCTGCAAAATTCTTCTTGCTCTTTTCCATGGTTTTGGAAATATTTTCATCGTTCTTATTTTCTTTTACCCAATTGATACCGCCGTCGATATCTCTGGCTGCCAGCAGCATACCTGCGATTACCAGTTCCTTGACTCCGTTTGCATTGGCTCCCGGCGTATTAAATACAACAATTCCTTCGTCCGTACATTTGCCGATCGGAATATTGTTGACACCTGCGCCTGCACGTGCAATTGCAACCAGTGAATCCGGAAATTCCAGTTCATGCATATTTGCGCTGCGCACAAGAACTGCGTCGGCTTCCTGAAAGTTTTCTGTCATAGTGTAATTTTCTGTAAAATTTTTGGTTCCCACCTCAGAGATGGGATTCAAGCAACATACTTTTGTCATTTTTCTGCTCCTTTGTGTTTGCGGTAGCGACAGATGAAGGATTTAACTCAAAATAGAGCAAGTATCAGGATGACTGCATCTGTCTCTGAATTGTTTCGATCTATTCCGGGAGAATAGATGAATATTTTTATCAGGGTGTATTGTATCATAGAAATTTACAGTACGGGGATAGAAAAAAATGCGATTTTAATGGCATTGTTCGTAAATCTGCTGTATAATAGCGGGAGCAGTATGGAGGATATGGAAAGGAGATTTGAGATGATACTGTTTATGGAATATCCAAAATGTTCTACCTGTAAAAAAGCAAAAAGCTGGCTGGATGCACACGGAATCGTGTACACAGACCGTCATATAAAGGAAGAAAATCCAACAGAAGAAGAGCTGAAGCAGTGGTATCAGAAGAGCGGGCTGCCGCTGAAACGGTTTTTTAATACAAGCGGGCTTCAGTACCGGGAGCTTGGCCTGAAGGACCGGCTGCCGGAAATGAGTGAGGAAGCACAGATCCGTCTGCTGGCAACAGATGGGATGCTGGTAAAGCGTCCCGTGATCGTTGGCGAAGATTTTGTGCTGACAGGATTCAGGGAGAGCGAGTGGGAGAAGGCACTTTTGAAGCGGGGCTGAGGATGAGAGATACGGAGAATTTTCAGAAAGTGGAATCAGAAGGCAGGAAACAGAATACATTTGAGAGAATTTATGAAGTAGTCAGGCAGATTCCCTATGGTCAGGTGGCGACTTACGGACAGATTGCCGGGCTGGCGGGAAACCGCAGAATGTCCAGAGTTGTCGGATATGCACTGCATGTGAATCCGGACCCGGAGCATATCCCGTGTTACCGGGTAGTGAACCGGTTTGGAGAGGTGTCGAAGGCGTTCGCGTTCGGCGGGGAGAACCGGCAGGTGGCGCTTCTGGAAGCGGAGGGAGTTGAATTCCGTCACGGAAGAGTGGATATGGAAAAATACCAGTGGAAAAAACGGATGTTTTAAAATACATTTATGACATCCGGAATTATATATCGAAGATTTCAAAGGAAGCAGCTGCAAAAAGCCGTACTCCTGAAAAGTGTGCGGCGATGGAGAACAGGCGGCTGCGTGAAAAGAAAATCAGGAGGGAAGTATGGATAAGAAAATGACCATTGTAGTTTTATTTGGCGGACAGTCATCAGAGCATGAAGTGTCCTGCGTTTCGGTACAGACAATCATCAAAGCGCTGGATCCGGAGAAATATGATCCGGTGCTGGTCGGTATCACGAAGGAAGGACGCTGGCTTCTGGCTGGCAGTCTGGAGGATATTGTTTCCGGGGCATGGAAGGAGAGCGGGGTATCTGCCGTGCTGTCCCCGGATGCGACGGAAAAGTGCCTGCTTTTGCTGGACGGAGAGCAGGTGAGAAAGGTAAAAGTGGATGTGATTTTCCCGGTACTTCACGGAAAGTACGGGGAGGATGGAACGATTCAGGGACTGTTTGAGCTGGCACAGATACCGTATGTGGGCTGCGGTGTGCTGGCGTCTGCGGTTTCGATGGATAAGGCCTATACGAAGGTGATTGTCAATCAGCTGAATATCCGTCAGGCGAAGTATGTAGTGGTCACGCATCTGGATCTGGAGGATATGGCACGTTGTGCCGAACGGGTGGAAGCAGAGCTTGCTTATCCGGTATTTGTGAAGCCGTCCAAGGCCGGGTCTTCCTGCGGAGTCAGCAAGGCATGTGACCGGGAGCAGCTTGAGACAGCATTGAAGGAAGCCATTCTGTTTGACAACCGGGTTCTCGTGGAGGAGACGATCCTCGGACGTGAGATCGAATGTGCGGTACTGGGCGGATATGAGCCAAAAGCCTCCAATGTAGGAGAAGTGCTGGCGGCAGAGACCTTCTATACATACGATGCGAAGTACAACAATCCGGATTCTAAAACAGAACTGCACCCGGAATTCCCGGATGGGAAGATGGAAGAGGTGCGGAAGGATGCCGTGGAGATATTCCGTGCGGTGGATGGATTCGGGCTTGCAAGGGTTGACTTCTTCCTCGAAAAGGACACGAGCGAGGTAGTATTTAATGAAATTAATACACTGCCGGGATTTACAGCGATCAGTATGTATCCAATGCTCTGGGAGGATCGCGGACTGCCGAAAAATAAACTGGTAGACCGGCTGATCGAGCTGGCATTTGCCCGCAGGCAGTGAGCCATGAAAAGAAACAGCGTCTTACCGTGACCGGAATGAAACGTGGGAAATCCGGATGCATGGCGGAGTCGTGAGAAGTAACCGCGTTTTGGAGCGAAGAGGCCGGCATATGGCAGAAGAGTGAGATAAACAGCGCTCTTCTGCGGCCGGAAACCCGCAGCAGGGAAACGAAGGGTTTGGAAAAGAATCAGAGTACAGGAGATGAGATGGAGTGGAACGTGATTTTTCACAGGGCAGTGTGGGAAAACACATCGTGGTACAGGCGGTGCCTTTGATTATCGCACAGCTGATCCAGCTTCTTTACAATATTGTGGACCGGATCTATATCGGTCATCTGCCGGGAGAGGATGGGATGGCACTTACGGGAATCGGACTTGTATTTCCGGTGGTGGCGCTGATCACGGCTTTTACGAATCTGTACGGATCGGGAGGAGCGCCGCTCTGTTCGATTGCAAGAGGCGCCGGGCTGACTGAGCGGGCAGAGAAGATTATGGGGAACTCTGCGGTCATGCTGTTTTTTACCTCATTTGTCATTATGGGGCTGTGTTACTTCTTTAAGAAGCCGATTCTGTATGCATTCGGAGCGAGTGATACCACTTGGCCGTATGCCGATACGTATCTGAAAATTTATCTGGCAGGTACCGTTTTCAGTATGATGGGGACGGGGATGAACGGGTTTATTACCTCACAGGGATTCCCCGGGACTGCGATGTATACGACCGTGATCGGTGCCGTCATCAATCTGGTGCTCGATCCCGTTTTTATCTTCGGTTTCGGAATGGGTATCCAAGGGGCAGCGATTGCGACGGTGATGGCACAGACGGTTTCCTCTGTCTGGGTCATGCGGTTTCTGACCGGGAAGAAAGCGATCCTGAGACTGCGGAAAAAGTATTTCAGGCCGGATTTCCGGCTGATCCGGGAGATTACGTCGCTGGGATTTTCAGGATTCATTATGTCGGCGACCAACTGTGTCTCTCAGGTGGCATGTAATTCGATGCTGAGCCTGTACGGAGGAGACCTGTACATCGGGATTATGACGATTCTGAATTCTGTGAGGGAAGTCATCTGTCTGCCAGTGTCTGGTGTGACGAGCGGGGCGCAGCCGGTGATTGGGTTCAACTACGGTGCCAGAGAGTATGGCCGTGTCCGTCAGGGGATTAAATTCATGACCTTCGCGGGAAGTGTCTACACGGTGACGGCGTGGCTGGTGCTTGTACTGTTTCCGAAGCCATTTCTGATGCTGTTTACCGGAAGTCAGGAAATGATTACAGAGGGAGTGAAAGCTATCCATCTGTACTTCGCAGGTTTTGTCTTTATGCTGTTCCAGTTCTGCGGGCAGTCGACCTTCGTTGCGCTTGGGAAGGCAAAAAAGGCCGTATTCTTCTCGTTGTTCCGGAAGGTGATCATTGTGCTGCCGCTGACGGTACTGCTGCCGCATGTGATACGCCCTGCGGTGAATGGCGTCTATCTTGCGGAACCAGTCTCCAATGTGATTGGAGGAGGCGTATGTTTTCTGACTATGTATGTTACGGTGTACCGGAAGCTCGGGAAAACTGCATAAGGAGGCAGGGCTATGTTGTTTGGAAAAAAGAAACAGAAGCAGAAACCATCGTTTGACAAGACAGGAAAATATCCGGTGATCCGTGCGAGCATCTGTACCGGAGAGAAAGTGGCAGGCTTCAAAAGCGTTTCAGACGGAAAATTCGAAGAATTGATGCTGATTCGGAATGACCGGGATCTGCGGGAATTTCTGGAAACGTATGATGTGAAGGCCGGAGAATTGAAAAAGGAATGGTAATGGCAGGGAGCACTTTGAGAGTGCTCCTTTTTTTGAAGGTTTTGGATAAGGTTGTCTGAAGGTATTGTGGAAACGAGAGAAATTCGCGAAATGTGTGCTGGCCAGTGATGCGAAGGGAAAGTGACGAAATCTGGTGTTCCGTTAGGATTTAGAGAGAAGAATTCAGAATTGTTAAGAAATAAATTATTGCAAAACGATAATTTTATGATATAATAAAAGAAAAAATTATTGTAAAACAATAATTTTTGACAAATGAAGGGGGGATACTATGAAAAGAAGGCTGAATAAAAAAGTAGCGCTTCTGGTTTTGTGTTACGGCTGTGCGGCAGCAATGATTCTGTGGACAGGTATTTTCGGAGGACTCCAGTCTCTGAATTATGGGACAGCTTCTTTTCCGTACTATCAGATCGGGATTCTGCTGCGGAGCCTGTCAAAGAAGTCGGCGGCTCTGGATGGCCTGGCATGGATCTTATGGCTGGGACTTAGTTCCCTGCCGTCGTTGTACGGACTTTGGAGGAAAAGGAAGGGGAAATGGATTGAGGCGGACGGGATGCTTCCGGTACTGAGCATACTGCTGGCCGGTGTGCTGTATCTGATGGTAAATCCGGCGTACCTGTACCGTGTATTTTCCATAGACACGACATGGAATGCGGTACGAATGCTGGAATCATGTCTGGCACTTACTTTTGACTCCTTTGTGGTAATCTATCTCGTATTGAGGATTTTGAAGCACACAGAGATATATCAGGAAACGTATGGGCTGCGGTATCTGAAGTGGATTTTCTGGATTGCAGGTCTCTGGCTGGTCTGCGGAATGGCCGGGACAGTTGCTTCCATGTGGACGAAGACGCAGGAGACGGGCTGGCTCATCGAAACAGAATTTGATCTGGAAGGGCAGAGCGGGATATTTTCTGGATTGGAACAGTGGTTTGATTCTCTCGACGTATGGAAGCTGATTCGGACATTTGCTGCAGTTTTGCCCGGGATGCTCTGCTTTGGGGCAGTATGGAGGGGACAGGGAATTCTGGAACGGATGCAGAAGGATCTTTTTGAGGAGGAAGCAGTCCGGCGTACCGCTGATCTGGCAAGCTATTGCAGGTCTGCCGTAGTGGCCAGCGTGATCGCGGCGGCAGCGGAAAATGTATTGACTCTGTTTACTATGAAGCAGTGGGAGGACCGCAGCGTGTCTCTCGTATTTCCGTTGCCGGAGCTGGCTGTGACTATATTGATTATGCTGCTTGCACAGGCATTTATCCGGGGACGTGGGTGGAAAGAAGAAAATGAGATGTTCATTTAGGATGCATCAGTACGGGCGGCAAAACCGGCGGTGTGACAGAAAGAGGTTGGGACCATGGCGATCGTAGTTTATCTCGAGGATGTATTGAAGAAAAGAGGAATGACATCAAAAGAACTGTGTCAGAAAATTCATATCACAGAAGCGAACTTGTCCATATTGCGGAGTGGAAAAGCCAGGGGTGTCCGTTTCGAGACATTGAATAAGATTTGTTACTACCTCGAATGTGAAGTAGGCGAGATACTGAAATTTGATGGAAAACTGGATGAAGAAGAGAATAGCGGATCAATTTCATAAAGCAGAAGGTGCATCGCAGAAAACGATGTACTGTATATTCCGGGAGGGATGATTATGAATAAGAAATGGAAAAAAGCAACGGGTACAGTTTTATTCCTGCTTTCAGCATTCCTGTGTTTGAATGGCTGCGGCCGGCTTGCACGCGGGGACGGAGGAGACGAACAGAGCGGAGATACGATGATCGGTGTGTATGTGACTACGGAATACGTGGACCCGATGGAGCTGACAGGGGAGCTGCAGCTTTCGTGGCAGGATATCAGGAGCGGAAAATGGGGGAAGGAGCGTCTCTATGGAACGGTAGACTGGGAGAAGGAAACTGTGGTATTCCCCGGAATTTCCGGTTATGCATTGCTGTATGGCGGTGTGGCGGAAGAGACGTACGCAAATGTGACGGATCCTGTGTTTACAGATATCCGTATCAGTGTCTCAGATCACAGTTATTCGCTTCGGGGAACTATTCGTTACAACGGGACTTCCGTGGCACGAAAGATAGGATATCTGAGCAGGGATGGCTGGAAAGAAGATTTCTCTGAGGAAGAGATCGTATCTGTCGAGGCGGTGGAGGGAAGGAACGGGGAAACGGAATATACGGCGACGACGATTGGAGAAGAACTGTATTTTTACCTGAACCCGGTATTTCACACCGCAGAAGGAGAAATTTATCTCGTACCGGGCAGCGGAACAGGTGCAAGCAGTGAGGGAGCCTCCAGTACGGAGATTACCTATGGAGAGACGGATACTTCCAGATTCCTGGAAAAGGAGGCGGAAAAAGAGACGGTCAATGAGCTGACGTTCGGTGTAGACTTTGCACCGCAGGTACCGGCTGTCAGAGAAAAAGTGATTCAGTATGACGGAATGCATAATATAATAGAAGAAACAGAATTCAACGGGGATGCGGTTCCTGAGAAAATTGTGCGGCGAAGTGAAACTGCGTATATGCTGGTAGAAAAGACATATGCGGATGTGAATGGAGATGACAGAATCACATATGAGGTGATCAACCGTGATGAGACTTCTTATACGGCATATCAGAAGATGGATACGCTGGTACTGATGCCGATTCAGATTGAGATTGCAGATACGGCAGGATAACAGATTGGATGCCTGTCAATATCCGGAATTCCGGGAATGAGAGTGGGAAAGGAGTTGCTGTTCACGGACCACAGGGTCGCGAATAGTAACTGAAAGGATGCTGTCGGGGATAAATATGTCCTGACAGCATTCTTTCGCTTTTCTTAACGATGAACTGGATTTCCCTGATTCAGTGCCAGTTCGATCTGCCGTACGGCATTCTGCACATCACAGTGGTCAAGGCTGACTGTTACGTGCGCATATTTCTCGTAGAGCGGAATGCGTTCCGCATATAAATCCTGTAAAGTCTGCCCCGGACGGAAGGTAACGCCGCGTCTGGTCAGATCACCGAGACGCCGGGCTAGCGTACGGCAGGCAACCTTCAGATAGACGACGGTGCTGATCTCTCTCAGGTGCTTCATGGCAGCCTCACTGTAAACAACACTTCCTCCGGTGGCAATGACGGTGCGGGTGACGTCAATGCTGCTGTTGATACGTTCCTCGATTCTGGCGAAGCCGTCGCTGCCCTGTTCTTCGATGATCTGCCAGAGCAGTTTTCCCTCCGCCTTCTGGATAAGCAGATCAGAATCTACGAAATCAAAACCAAGTACCTTGGCAAGTACGATGCCGACCGTGCTTTTGCCAGCGCCCGGCATACCGATCAGAGTAATATTATTCATATCTGTGAATCTCCTTATAGAATCAATACTGACAGACAGCTTCTGCGATTATTCATGCCGAAACAGTTTGGCAGGTTACAGGGGGGGAACAATAACAACATCTTAAAGAAAAATCCGAAATCTGTCAATGGCGGATAGCAGTTTGGGCATACTTAAAAAATGAAAAAGCGGGCTGTGCAGGTTTACTTGCGAAGAACTGTCTTTTTATTTTTGAATGGCGTCCGGGGAGAAAAATTTATGTTACTGTTTGCGGACCGCAGGGCCGTGAATAGTAACAAATTTATAGAGATATTCTTCGGAATATCTGGTATAATACTATCATTCCGGAGCGCAGATGAAAAATGATAACTGCTGCTCCATCAA
>JAUNGL010000095.1 GCA_030524665.1 Lachnospiraceae bacterium
GTCGATGTCGGCTGCGCCTTAGTTCTTCTTGCACCCGGAGCACAGCTTCCAGTCCACCCTCTGCCCGCCTGCGCCTCCCGTTCTGGGGCATCGTACGAAACCTTCCAGTTCTTTAACTAAACACGAATATAGACTGCATTGAGCTTTATTTAAAAAAGGGATTGAATCTGTTCTTTAATCCTACTATAATATATCCCGGAAATTTGAAATGGGAGAGATATGTATGGATACGGAAGAAAGACATATTGAAAAACTTGTGAAAAAACCGGTAGAAAGACCGGATGGAAAATATACACCGGGAAACAGGAATAAGAAGAGAAAGCCGCAGAAGAAATCCCGCGATTATTATTTCTCGCTTCTGGGCGCTGAGGTTGTAGGGGGCGCGGTTCTGCTTTTGCTGCTTTTCAGTATCGTTGCACATAAGTGGATATTTTCAGGATCAAAGGATAAATCTGTGACGACTTCTGCACGGCTGGAGACAGAGGCGGAGACGGAGCTTTTTTCTGAGGCGGCAGAAACGGAAGAAGAGACAGAGATTCAGTTTGCACCGCATTGTGTGGATTCCACTGATCCCTCGAAGTTGATTCAGCTCACGGAGGTCGAGGTTGGAGATACTGTGTTGGCCAGTGTTTCTGATTACAGTCCGAGGGAGGAGATTACTTTTGGACTTGGCAGTGAGTATACGGATGTTGAGGGAATTGTCACATTCCGCGGAAACAGCTTCCGTGACAGCCCGGCGTATGGCTACGCTGAGATGAAGGAGTATCAATTGGATGGGATCTGGTCAAAGCAGACCGCAGGTCTTACCTACAATGGCGCTACCTGGACGGGAAGCGGCTGGACCGGGCAGCCTTTGATGATGAAGTGGCCGAAGGAGACAAAGGCCCACATGAATATGTATGACTGGGCGAAAGAGGATGATGAGCTGGTAGAGGTGATTTATGCCTGCATGGACGGATACGTGTACTTTCTGGATTTGAAGACAGGCAAGGAAACGCGCGATGCCCTGAATCTGGGCTTTACCTTCAAAGGTGCCGGAGCGCTGGATCCCCGCGGTTATCCGATTATGTATGTGGGCGCCGGATATGACAGCTATAACGGTACTGCGCGGGTGTTTGTGATCAATCTGCTGGACTGCTCGGTGATGTATACCTTTGGAAATGGCGATCCTTTCTCGATGCGTGGATCCCTGAGTTATTTTGATTCCTCCGCATTGGTAGATGCCGAGACAGATACCCTGATTTATCCGGGGGAGAATGGAATCCTTTATCTTATTAAGTTGAATACCCAGTACGACAGGGCGGCAGGAACACTGTCTATCAATCCGGACCCGGTCGTGAAATGGCGTTATAATGGTGTGCGCAGCAGTCTGAATTCCTACTGGCTGGGCATGGAGGACAGTGCTGCAATCTACAAGGGATATCTTTTTGTCGCAGATAACGGAGCGAATCTCATGTGCCTGAATCT
Source organism: Lachnospiraceae bacterium (assembly GCA_030524665.1). GTDB lineage: Bacteria > Bacillota > Clostridia > Lachnospirales > Lachnospiraceae > Choladousia. The sequence goes on from JAUNGL010000095.1 coordinate 1,468, forward strand.
GAATACGCTTGAACTGGTATGGGTGCAGGATGTTCTGGATGATTCGAACTCTACCCCGGTGCTGAGTATTGAGGATGGACATCTGTATCTTTATGTGAGTACTTCGTTCCATCTTGGATGGCGGAGCTCCACGACGGCTACGGTTCCGATCTGGAAGATCGATGCCGAGACCGGGGAGATTGTCTGGCAGACGGATTACGAGTGTTATTCTCAGGAAGGCGTTTCCGGAGGGGTGCAGTCTACGATAGCGTCCGGTGCGAATGATCTGGATGACTATATCTATGTCACTGTCTCCAAGACAGGAGAGCCGTATGGAGGAGTTCTTACGTGTCTGGATAAGCAGACAGGGGAGATTGTCTGGGAGCATACGGCATATTATGCGTGGTCATCGCCTGTATGTGTGTACAATTCCGACGGCAGCGGCGCTGTGATCTACTGTGCCTGTGACGGGAAGATGTACCTGCTTGACGGCAAAAGTGGTGAAGTGCGTTCCACGTTTGCTCTGAGCGAAGGTGCGATTGAGGCTTCTCCGGCGGTCTATAACCAGTATGCAGTTGTAGGGACAAGAGCATGCCAGATCTGGGGCGTGGAGCTGAAATGATTGCGAAGAGCGGCCTGTAGGGGGCATAGATTCAGACTGCACAGACTGTGTGACAGGATTGCCGGGGACAGCGAGATGGAATGATGCGTTACTGTTCACGGGGCAGTTGTTCCGCGAGGTGTTTCCGGGCAGAATGCACGGAAATCCCGAGTACTGCGCGCGCGAAATTGTGCCGAAGGTACAATTTCTGTGCATCGCGAAGCGTTGTTACTGGTCAGACGGCTGCCATTCTGGCAGACGTGTGAACAGTAACAATGATGCTGGTCGGGGAATGGCTGCATGGAATGTATGTATAGAATTGCATTCCGTATGGCGGATAGCTTTTGGATAGTATAATCGTGTATAAACAGCAAGAAAACGGAGACAATAATGCCAAAGAACTGGCAGTTGTCTCCGTTTTTCTGTATGGAAAACCGGTGTCCGGGTAAGGCATGATAGTAAGTCTGTGCATGGCGGAGCAATTCTGCCGCAGGAGGGAATATATGGCAGTGAATCAAATGACAGGAAGGCAGAGTATTGAGTTTCACGAAGCGCCGCATATCATCAGCAGTGCTTCCGTAGTAGGCCCGAAGGAGGGAGACGGGCCGCTGGGCGAATGGTTTGATCTGATTTCGCCGGAGGCGGAATTTGGAGAGGATACATGGGAAGAAGCAGAGAGTACGATGCAGAAGGAAGCGCTCCAGACGGCGATAGGCAAGGCTAAACTCTCCGAATGGCAGATCCGCTATCTGTTCGGCGGTGATTTGCTGGCACAGCTGACTGCTACCTTTTTCGGGAATGAGGAATCCAATGTGCCGCTGATCGGGCTGTACGGCGCGTGTTCTACCTGCGGGGAATCGCTGATGCTCGCCTCGATGACTGTGGCGGCAGGTTACGCAGACTATGCGGCGGCTCTCACCTCAAGCCACTTCGCAAGTGCGGAAAAGGAGTTTCGGTTTCCCCTTGGGTATGGGAGTCAGCGTCCCCTATCGGCTACCTGGACGGTTACCGGAAGCGGAGCCTTTGTACTTGCCGCCAAGGGCGGACATGTGAAGATTACCGGTGTGACGCCGGGGAAAATTGTGGATATGGGAATCCGGGACAATATGAACATGGGAGCCTGCATGGCTCCTGCGGCCTGTGACACGATTTATCAGAATCTGATGGATTTTAACCGCCAGCCGGAAGATTATGACCAGATCATTACCGGGGACCTCGGATATGTCGGACAGACCATCCTGATCGATCTGCTGAAGGAGAAGGGCTTTGATATCACGCAGCAGCATATGGACTGCGGGATTGAGATTTATGACAGGGATACGCAGGATACTCATGCAGGAGGAAGCGGGTGCGGCTGCAGCGCAGTAGTGCTGGCAGCAATGATTCTGCCGAAACTCCGGAAAGGAATCTGGAAGAGGGTGCTGTTCGTGCCGACGGGAGCGCTGCTGTCCAAGGTAAGCTTTAATGAGGGGCAGGCGATCCCGGGGATCGCGCATGGGGTGGTGCTGGAGCATTGCTGATGTGAGCCGGGAATAAAATGAATCAGAAAGAGAGTGGAACGATATGGATTATGTGAATGCATTCTGGGTCGGCGGACTGATCTGTGCGCTGGTTCAGATTTTGCTGGAAAAGACAACGCTGCTTCCGGGCAGGGTCATGGTGATTCTGGTGTGTCTTGGAGCCGTGCTTGGGGCAGTCGGTATCTATGAGCCGCTGATTGATTTCGCGGGAGCAGGGGCCAGTGTGCCGCTGCTTGGATTTGGGAATACGCTGTGGAAGGGCGTGAAGGAAGCGGTTGATAAAGAGGGCTTTCTGGGGCTTTTCATGGGAGGCTTTAAGGCAAGTGCAGTTGGAATCAGTGCTGCACTGATATTTTCCTATCTGGCGAGTCTGATATTTGAGCCGAAAATGAAGGAATAAAAGGATATAGAAATAAGGATGAAAAAGGCTGCAGTTTTGCAACCTTTTTTAGCTTGCCGCAGTCTTTATAATATCTTACCGGAAGAAAATCAGGCTTGCTGGATTGGTTTTGAATTGCAGCAGCACAGAAGGAGGAAAAAAGTATGAGAAAAAGATGGTATGTGGGTCTGGCAATGGTATTTGCAGCAGCGATTGTAGTCTGCGGGCAGGGAAGGATGGTATGGGCAGGAGAGTCCGGAGAGAATAAGAGCCTGAGTCTTTTGCTCAATACGATGCAGGAGGATCAGTATGAGGAAGCTCTTGCCAGATTCCGTGAGGAATATCCGGAGGTCGAGCTGGTGGTTGAAGTGTACAATGAAAGTGAAACGGGGCTGCTCCAGGGGATGAATCAGACCTATACAGAGCTGATGGCAGGAAAGGGACCGGATCTGCTGCTCGGATACAACTACGGAATCGGTGATATTTATAAGATGATGAAGGCACAGGTATATTCAGATAAAGCGCTGCTGCCGGATCAGCGTGTGATGGTGCGGCAGCAGAGTGATGCTTTATAGTCCGGTCTGTGAATGGTAAATGGTAATATGGCTTTAAAAAAGTGATTGACAAGATAGGTTTATTGCGACAAATTAGATTTATCGTAATAAACCTTTTGCGATTTCAAAGTAACTTTCATGCATGCCGGGCAGGCAGCACTACGCAGGAAAGGAGAAAGCGGGGATGAGAAAACAGATCAGAATTCTTGGAACCATATTTGCTGTGACCGGTCTGTTGGCAGGGAACGTAGCGGGCACTGCCGCAGAAACTGTGTTTGCGGAGAAGGGAGAGACAGTTCTGACAGAAGGAACAGGTATAACAGACACAGAGAAAGCTTCTGCAAAAACGGCTGGGCAAACCAGTATGGCAGCGGAAGAAAGAGAGGAAAATACCGATCGTCCGGATCAAACAATTACGATCTATCTGGACCGCAAAAACCAGGTATCTGTCCGTATGGCAGTTACCATGTATGAGAGAAACCGTGCGGCTTCATCCGAAGGTGAGTATCCCGCGATCACGTGGAACCTGGTGGACAAGAGTGCATTATCCCCGGAGCAATATCAGGCAGAACTGTGGGAGGAACTGCAAAACGGCGGGGGACCAGATGTGATCTTTGTGGACGGGGACAGTGTTGCGGATCCGTATCTGCTGATGTACGGCGGATATCTGGCAGATATCGGTGAAGCGGTCAGACAGAGAGTGGAGAAAGAGAAACTGGAATTTTATCCGGGTACGCTGGAAGCCGGAGCGATCGATGACAGCCAGTATCTTCTTCCGCTGAGTATACAGACTCCGCTCCTGTTCTCTGCCAATGAGTGTCTGGAGGAAAGTGGTTTTTTACCGCAGAACGGGGAGACATTAGATGGATTGATGGAATGGGCTGCCAACTATCAGACAGAGAGCGGAAAGCGTGCGTTTGATGAGAACACGATCCCCGGACAGTTAATTCTCTGCAGCGGTCTGTCTTTCTTTGATTATGAGAGTGGTACGGTACAGATACAGGAAGAAGAATTGAAGAGGTTGTATGATGTGTACGCTGCGATGCAGGAGGCGGGTATCCAAAAGGAGGAGCAGGGAGAACTGGACGAAGCGTACCAGAAGCTCGGAAGTCAGGAAAGCCTGTTCTCTCTGGCCGGGATTGGTGATATTGCGCGTATGGTGGGAAATCTCCGTGCGCTGTACGGGGCAGGCTATGAGCTGGGATTCCAGCAGATTCCTACAATGCAGGGGGAGATACAGACTGTGATCACTCATGCAGTGGGAGTGAACCGGAATTCTGAGCATAAGGAGCTTGCGGCAGCGGCAGCTGCCGCGTTCCTCGATTTCCATACGATGAGTGAAAGACAGGAAGGACAGGGAATTCCCACGGTGAGCAACGGATCTTTTTGGGAAATGGAGCTCAGCTACACTACAATGGCGAGTATGATGGATTACTTTTATTGGCCGGACAGCTGCGCAGTGGCAGCCCTTGCAGCAGATCCATTTTCAGGGAAAGATAATCTGCAGGATGCCTACATACAATTAGCAGGCGAAGAATTGGAAAAAGCGGTATTTGCGACAGCACTGACCCGGGAGGGAGGAATCGTAGAAAAGATCTTCGGGGACAGCCTTTCAAGGATGCAGGGATTTGAATCATGCATTCAGACACTGAAAGAGAAGCTGGAGGGTTATCCGGAGACCGGAGGATGCCAAAATAGCGGCGAATTTGAAGAAAACACATCAAAAGTGCTGAATGTCTGGTGTGAGAACAACGGCGGGATGGGAGAATATCATCCGGTTCATCAATGGCTGACGGACACGGTTGACGGCATTGACGGTATCCATGTCAATGTGTTTGGAGGCACAACCAGTACTTACTTTCAATGGATGTCGGATATCGGGATAGCGCCGGATATATTTGTAGGTGACGAACGGGATCTGCGTTGTACGGACAATCTGTATGGTTTTGTTCTGAACGGAGATCGTGCTACATTTGCCAGCCTCTCTGGTCTGGTGGAGGAGCAGGAAGAATATTATACCGGAGCATGGAAGGCGGCGTCACTGGATGAAAGCCTTATGGGAGTTCCGTATGCAGCGGAGGTCGGAGGACTCTGGTATAACCGTGAGGTGCTGAAAGAGGCTGGCCTGTCTGGTGAGCTGGAGGCGGGAAACTGGGAGGAACTTGCAGAAAAATTAGCTGAAATAAATTCGGCTGTACCGGAAGTGATCCCGATTCTGATTGAGAAAAGAGCTGACATTGTATATGGAATCCTGAAAAACGCCGGAGCGCAGATCTACGATGCCGAAGAAGAAACGATAGTAGTGGAACCTGAGGTGTACAGAAAGGCAATTGAGTGGCTGACAGGTCTGGGCGGCCGGCAGCTTGTGAATATGGCAGAAGCGGATGAGGCGGCGGAACTGCTGAAAAATGGTGAAGCGGCGGTATATCTCGGATATAATACATTCCTGAAAAAGTACCGTGCGGATGGTTCTCTGACATGGGATGGTTATGAGGAAAAGCTTGGATTCCTGCCGTTTCCGGCGCTGGAGGACGGACAGATGAACTTTAATATGATGCGGGAAGAGATCTTCTTTCTTTCACGTGGTTCGGCGAATCAGAAGGAGGCGCTTGCATTGATCGAAACTTGTCTGAATTCTGACGCGTATGAGCAGGCGGTGGACGATATGTATATGGTTCCGGTAAGAAAGCAGGAGGAGGTGGAAAATCCTCTGGTACAGTCAGCAGCAGAGGCCTTGGAGCATGCAGGCGCCAGATTAAGTATTTATCCGTATGATGCGCTTCTTACGCTGCTGTCACAGGCGGTCAGGGCAGAGAAAGAGCCGGAAGAGATTTATGAGCTGTATCTGAAGGTGCTGGGACGCGAAGTAGGGGAATATATGATTGAGGAGAATAAATGACACTTAATCGGGAGTTATGGCGGCGTATGTAAAAGGGATGGAGGTATGCATTGAACATAATGAAAGGAAGTAATTGACAAAACAGGTTTATTGAAATAAATTGGGTTTATAGCGATAGATTTTCATTGGCTGAAAATCAACAGCAGAATAAAACCAGATTTCAGAAAGAGAGGATACCGAGATGGGAGAATGGAAACTTGCAGATGGAGAATACCGGTTTGCTGAGCTCGTATGGGAGAATGAGCCGATCAACTCTACGGAGCTGACGAAGGTTGCATATGAGAGGCTTGGATGGAAAAAGTCAACCTGCTACACTGTGCTTCGGAAGCTGTGCGAGAGAGGGATTCTGAGAAACCAGAATGCGACGGTCACAGCGCTGGTCAAAAGAGAACAGATGCAGAAGCAGGAGAGTGAGGATCTTCTGAAAAAGAGTTTTGGAAATTCTCTGCCGGTTTTTCTGACGGCATTTTTGAAGGATAAGAAGCTGAGCCAGGAGGAAGCGGACCAGATTCAGAGGCTGATTGATGAAGCGAGAAGATAGAGGGAGGGCGGCGTATGATACCGCAGATCATAGATGGAATCACACGGATTTTCCGGTATTCCATGCAGATTTCGATCCGTGCAGTATGGGTTGTGCTTCTGGCTTTTGCAGTCCGTTTTCTGGCGAGAAAGGCGGAGGGCAGATATCTCTGCATTCTCTGGATGGCAGCGTTCTTTGCCTTTCTCTGTCCGATGTCGTTCGGGATCCCCTGTGTGGTGCCGCAGGAGGTTATGCAGAAAATAGAATCCATCGTTCCGGGCTGTTCGGGAGACGGTGCCGAACAGGTACAGACCGTGCGAATGGATGGCAGAGAAAATGCCGGGAAAATAGATGAAGAACCGGGAGAAAATCAGAAAGAGACAGGTGAACTGGGGGACAGTCAGTTTTTGGAAGATTCCTGGAATCAGGAATTTATGGAGTGGTGGAACCCGGGATACCGGATGACCGGTACTGCTGTCCTGGTGCAGAACACAGGAACTGAGCGGGCTCCTGTCTGGATTGCGGCAGCAGCATGTCTCTGGTTCACGGTTCTTTGCATACTGCTGCTATGGCAGATCTCCAAATATATCAGGATGAAGCGGCGGCTTGCGACGGCTGTTAAACTGTCGGATCAGGTCTATGCGACAGACCAGTTGGATTCCCCGGTGCTGTTCGGCTATGTGTATCCGCTGATTTATCTTCCGGCTGTGCTGGAAGCGGAGACGATGCGGTATGCAGTTCTGCATGAACAGATGCATATCAGCCGCAGGGACTATCTGTGCAAGCTGGCTGCATTCGTGATCAGCACTGTGTACTGGTGGAATCCTTTGATCTGGCTGATGTACCGGACTTATGAAGGAGATATGGAACAGGCATGTGATGAGGCAGTCCTGCGTCAGCCGGAGGTATCCGGAGTATCGTATGCACAGGCGCTGCTGGATACGGCGTGTCTGCGCAGCCGCCTTCCGGGGATAGTCGCATTTGGCGCGGGTCATGTGAAAGGGCGTGTCTGCCATATTCTGAGCTTTCAGCAGACGGATGGAAAAAGAAGGATGCTGTCTGGAATCATGGCAGTGGTATTTGTCTTCGTATCTCTGCTGCAGTTTCAGGCAGAGCTGCCAGTCGCCATCCCTGAAATATCCTGAGCGGAGCTCTGGCAGACAATTCAGTTCGCTTCAGATGTGCTGTCTGTTCAGGGGGAAAAAGGACAGAACTTTGAAAAACAGGCCGGGAGTCTGGCACTTTTTGAGGACTATGAAGGGAAGAATACAGAGAGCCGGAGAACGGGGAACATGGAAGCGTGGTCAGATGAGCCGGAATTGTATGCACGGGAGGATAACAGCAGTTCGGAAGTCCGGAGTGAGGGGATGCCGGAAAGAGAGGAGGATACGATGAAAACAACGAATAAGCTTGGAATGATTCTGGCAGGAACAGCGATACTGGGAGGAACCGGGAATGCAGGGATGACGGTCAGAGCTGAGGGTCAGGTGCCGCAGACGAATGAAAGCCTGTCACTCTGCATTGACGATCTTACACGGGAAGCTTTTCAGTCAGTATTTGATGCATATCAGGAGAAATACCCGGATGTAAAGCTTGAGATTGAAACATATGCAGGGGCGGATTATCAAAATGCGCGGCAGAAAATGAATACGCAGCTTATGGCGGGGGAAGGACCGGATTTGCTGCTGCTCGGCGTTTATGATACGGATGATGTGTATAAGCTGATGAAAGCACAGCTGTTTGCACCGCTTGATGCTTATATGGCACAGGATACAGAGTATCAGGCAGAGGACTATGTACAGGGGGTATTTGAAGCCGGAAGGTTCGGAGGGCAGCAGTATATCGTACCGTTGGAGTATACTGCACCATGTGTGATGTCTTCGGAGGAATGTCTGGCAGATTTAGGATTTGATCCGGATGCGTGTGACACCTTTGACGGGCTTTTTTCACAGATGGCGGCTTTGTATGATACGGATTACCAGAATCGGGTGATGGCATCGTCCGGGTGGCTGGATGGCTTTGCGGAGATGACAGGATTGCCTTTGCTGGATTATGAGAACGAAGAAGTCCTGATCGATACGCCGGAGATGAGAACTGCGATGGAACAGTATCAGAAGATGTATGCGGAGAACATAACAGCACCACCGGAGTCCTGGTATTGCAATGGAAAGGTCATTATCGACAGAGAAGCTTATCTGAGTATGGATGGCTGCAGTCCCTATACAGGGATGATGATAGCAGGCGGGATCAGTACCAGTGAGACTCCGGTGGTGATTCCGATACGCACTGAGGATGGGAAGACAAATGCTTCTATCGTAACATCAGCGGCAGTGCGCGCGAACAGTCCGAACCAGCAGAATGCATGGAATCTGATCCGGATGATATTGGAAGCTCAGGGAGACGCAGCGGCAAGTGCCAGCGCATTGCCAGTGAATAAGGCCGGTGTACATGCAGTCATGGAGGAATATGCGGAGATTGTTGAGCTGAATGCTGAGCTGGAGCCTGAAGAGCTGCATGCAGTTTCTCAGGAATTTATAGAAAGCTACGAGTCACTCCTGACGTCACCGGAGCACGCGATTTTTGCGAGAAAGATTACACTTTCCGACCTTACGTATGGAACGGGAAAGATGGTTCCGTTCTTTGAGGGAAAAGCATCCTACGAAGAATGTATGCAGGAATACGTAGATTATGCAAGTATTTACGTGTCGGAGTAGAAAATGATCCAAGTCTGGTGCAGGGCATGGGGAATTGTAAAAGAATGCAGCCGCTGTACTGAAGAAGGAAATGACAGCGGCTGCATACGGCTGAATAGCAATGAATTTTATCCCTGAGTATAGCGGGAAAGGAACTGCTTAGTGCGCTCTTCACGCGGATTTTCAATGACTTGCTTCGGGTCGCCCTGTTCCACGATGAGGCCGCCGTCCATGAAAATGACCTGGTCTGCCACATCGCGGGCGAAAGCCATTTCATGAGTGACAATGATCATCGTGGTTCTGCGGTCTGCCAGACTGCGGATTACCTTCAGTACCTCACCGGTGAGTTCGGGGTCCAGGGCGGAAGTCGGCTCATCAAAGCAGAGAATATCCGGCTTCAGTGCCAGTGCTCTGGCGATTGCCACACGCTGCTGCTGTCCGCCGGACAACTGATGCGGATAGTGATCGGCACGTTCGGACAGTCCCATCTGCGCGAGCAGTTCACGGCCGTGAACCTGAATCTGTTCGAGAATTTCCTTTTTGCGCTGCTTAAAATCAGGCTGCTCCTTTGCGAGAAGCTGTTCTGCAAGCGTCACATTTTCGAGCGCTGTATACTGTGGAAACAGATTGAAAGACTGGAACACCATGCCAAAATGAAGCCGCTTGGTTCGGATGTCACGTTCGTTTTCAGCCTTTGTCCGGGCAGCATCAAACAGAACATTACCGCGGACAGAAATGATGCCGCGGTCCGGTGTTTCCAGAAAATTCAGGCAGCGCAGCAGAGTCGTTTTGCCGGAACCTGAAGAGCCTATAATAGCGAGGGCGTTTCCTTCCTCCAGCGAAAAGCTGACGTCCTCCAGGACTCTGGTATTGTCGAAGTGCTTTTCAATGTTTTTAACTTCTAAAATTGCCATGCTTTCCGCCTCCTTATCTGAAATAGTCCAGTTTGTGCTCGATATAGTTAAAAAGTAAGGTCAGGATACCCACGAAAACCAGATAGAACACACCGGTATAAAACAGCGGCCATGTCAGGCCCGCCGACTTCATAAAAGAATATCCGGCGAAGGTCAGCTCCTGTGCCGCTATGATGCGGGCAAGAGAAGTATCTTTTACCAGAGTGATGATTTCATTCGACATAGGCGGAACGATACGCTTGATCATTTGAAGCAGAGTAATTTTGAAAAAAATCTGGCTCTTCGTCATACCGAGCACCTGTCCGGCTTCGCGCTGTCCTGCGGGAACACCCTCAATGCCGCCGCGGAAGATGACGGAGAAATAGCAGGCATAATTGATCGTAAAGGCGACCACAGTTGCTGTGATACGTCCGGCTTCATTTCCGGACCAGATATTGTGTCCCAGCCACAGACCGGGACCATAGAAAATGATGATCAACTGAAGCATCAGCGGAGTACCGCGGATGATCCAGACAAAAACCTGGATCAGCCAGCTCAGAGGCTTCCATTTGCTGATGGTGCCGAAAGCGAGCAGCAGGCCCAGAGGAAGTGCGAATATCAGAGTCAGAAAAAAGATCTGAAGCGTGGTCCACAATCCATCCAGCAATGCTTGTGTTACAGTCCAAAGCATAAGTTTATCTCCTCAATAAAATCGGACAGGCAGAAAGCATGAAGCTTTCTGCCATTGTGTCGTAAACATCATATCAATGTGTAAAAAAGTGCCGTCAGTTACAGTTCGCTGGCATCAAAACACAGATGCCGCCAAAATCTGTTCCGGATATCTTTATTCTGCCGGAACAACAACGACCTGTGCATTGTTGCAGTACGGAACGGTACATTCCAGAGCCTCAGTAACCTCGTCCGTCAATGTCATGCCATTCCAGACAACATCGATATTTTTCGCTTCGATTTCCATCAGCTTATTGTCCCAGTCGATTTCAACAAACTCTGCCTCTACGCCAAGCTTTTCTGCAACGATGCGGGCCATATCGGCGTCAAAGCCGATCCATTCATCTCCATCCTCTTTGTAATCCATAGGAGCGAAGTCCGTGATACCGACAATCAGGCTACCCTTGTCCTGTATGTATGCAACATCGCTGTCCGAAGCTGCTTCCGCCTCTGTCTCAGCCTCTGATTCTGCTTCTTCAGCGACAGCCGACTGATCCACCAGCGCTTCCTGTACGCCATATTTTTCAGCGATTTCTACCATCGTGCCGTCCGCGTAGGTCTCTGCGAATACATCATTGATATAAGCAGCCAGGTCAGAACCCTTACGGCAGCCAACACCGTATTCTTCTGTCGTCAGCTCATCTGTGTGAATCAGATTCGGATAGCTGGTACCCTCACCGATCATAGCGCCCGCCATCAGGAGGTCGATGATCGCTGCATCAGAAGTGCCGGAAGCTACTTCCATCAGAGCATCAGCCTGAGATGCAACAGAATTAAATTCAAAGCCGTTGTCCTGTGCTGCTGCCTCTCCCGCAGAGCCAGCTTCTACTGCATACACCAGACTCTCTTCCGCAGATACGGAAGTAACGGCAGCCATTCCCATAACCATAGTTCCACATAAAATCAAAGCCAGTTTCTTTTTCATAATAGATCCCTCCATAAAAAATTCAAAAAGACATTTAGTATACTATCATAGTAGCGTGATAAAGTAAAGAAGTTTTTCGCAATTATCATGGATTTAGTTATAGATATAGCTCGGACATATTCGTGTTTAGTTAATTACGAACGGACGCCGGGAATCCGGGGTTTGGCTGCT
>JAUNGL010000096.1 GCA_030524665.1 Lachnospiraceae bacterium
CTATCTGGGCCGTTTCTTCAAAAAATCTGTGAAGGAGGGCAAATAAGATGGCAGCGATGTTGGAAGTGAAAAATCTTGGAATTTCTTTTGGTGGTCTGCGCGCGGTAAATGGATTTGATCTTACGATTGAGAAAGGGGCGCTCTACGGTCTGATCGGACCGAACGGTGCAGGAAAGACTACTGTGTTCAACCTTCTCACCGGGGTATATAAGCCAAATGAGGGAATTATCAAGCTGGACGGGAATGACATTACCGGAAAATCCACGATTGAGATCAATAAAGAGGGTATCGCCAGAACCTTCCAGAATATCCGCCTTTTCAAGGATATGTCTGTACTGGATAATGTAAAAGCAGGACTTCATAACCACCACAAATATTCCACACTCTCCGGAATTTTCCGGACTCCTGCCTACCGCAGGGTGGAAAAAGAGATGAATGAGAAGGCTATGGAGCTTCTGAAGGTATTTGAGCTGGCGAATGAGGCGGACTATCTGGCCTCAAATCTTCCCTATGGAAAGCAGCGTAAGCTGGAGATTGCCAGAGCCTTGGCGACAGAACCGAAGCTGCTGCTTCTCGATGAACCGGCGGCGGGTATGAACCCGAATGAAACACAGGCGTTGATGGATATGATCCGTTTCGTCCGCGACCATTTCGATATGACAATACTGCTGATTGAACACGATATGAAACTCGTATCCGGAATCTGTGAGGAACTGACTGTGCTGAACTTCGGACAGGTGCTTGCTCAGGGACATACCGATAAGGTATTAAGCAATCCGCAGGTTATCACTGCATATCTTGGAGAATAGGAGGAAATCGCAATGGCAATGCTTGAGGTAAAAGACCTGGAAGTATATTACGGTATGATCCAGGCAATCAAGGGAGTTTCCTTCGAGGTCAATGAGGGTGAGGTTATTGCATTGATCGGTGCAAATGGTGCAGGAAAGACCACGATCCTCCATACAATTACAGGGCTTCTTTCTCCGAAGAAGGGCAGTGTGAAATTCGAGGGAAAAGAAATCACCAAAATCCCGGCGCATAAAATTGTCAGCCTGGGTATGGCACACGTGCCGGAAGGACGGCGTGTATTCGCGGAGCTTTCCGTATACCAGAATCTGAAGATGGGTGCTTACACCAGAAAAGATAAGGCTGAGGTGGAAGAGACGCTGGCAACCGTTTACAAGCGCTTCCCGCGTCTCGAAGAACGTAAAAACCAGCTCGCCGGAACGCTCTCCGGCGGTGAGCAGCAGATGCTTGCGATGGGGCGCGCATTGATGTCTCATCCGCGAATCATATTAATGGACGAGCCGTCGATGGGCCTGTCCCCGATCCTCGTAAATGAGATATTCGATATCATCCAGAGCGTCAGCGCCAGCGGCACTACCGTTCTTCTGGTGGAGCAGAATGCCAAGAAGGCACTTTCCATCGCAGACCGTGCATATGTCCTTGAGACGGGGAATATTGTTATGTCAGGGGAGGCACACGTATTGCTGGAGGATGATTCGATCCGCAAGGCATATCTCGGCGAATAGAATAAAGAAACGGGAAAAGATGCGACAAGGAGGTGTTTCTATGGGAAATGTTGTTGTTACGATAGCCAGACATTTCGGCAGCGGTGGAAAAACAATTGGAGAAATGCTGGCCAGAGAACTTGGGATTCCGTGCTACGGACTGGAGATCATCAAAATGGCCTCCGAGGAAAGCGGAATCAGTGAGGCACTGTTCAATCAGGCAGATGAGCGGCTGAAGCATACACCACTTTCTGCGAGATTTGGAAGCAGTAAGGCAGAGTATACGGGAGGATTGATTGCTCCGGGAAGTGATCAGTTTGTCAGTGACAAGAATCTGTTCAATTATCAGGCGAAGGTCATTCGTGATCTCGCCAATACATGTTCCTGCGTAATTATCGGGCGGGCTGCAGATTTTGTGCTGAAGGGAAATCCGGATGTAGTCAGTGTCTTCGTCCATGCGTCGAAAGAATATTGCCTGAAGCAGGTGATTGAACGACGTGCATATACAGGAAAAGATGTCGAGAAGTTTATTGCAAAGACAGACCGCTACCGCAGTGATTTCTATCGGTACTACACCGGACAGGAGTGGCATGACGCACGGAATTATGACTTGTGCCTGAACAGTGAGCGGCTTGGGTTTGAGGGGTGTGTGAAAGAAATCAAATCCTATATCAATATCAGATTTGGTGAGAATCAATAAAATCATTATGAAATAGAAAGACTGTTGCTGAATACGGTTTGGATGCCGTAATTCAGCGACAGTCTTTTTTGGTTCGGGGTGACAGAACTGTGGCGGATGATATCCGTCACTGCTCTTTAAAATCCAGCAGATCCGGCTCGGTTCTCTTAATATGTGCATGAAGAGTACTGCGGTCTACAAGGGCAGGGACAACGCCTTGTCTGGAAATGCAGAAGCCTGCCGCATAGGTTGCGATGCGGATCGATTTCTCGATGGAATAGCCTTCAATCAGGTATGAGGCGAGAGCAGAAATAAACGCATCTGCACCGCCGGTCGTATCAATAGAGATGAAATCACTTGCAGGAAAAAATTTTTCTGTGTCAGCGGTTTTCAGATAGCATCCTTCGTGCCCAAGTGTGATAATGATGACCGGAACTCCTTTTCGGAACAGAAAATCTGCCTGGTCCTCTATCATGAGACAATCCAGGCACAGGGCGGCTGCCTCTTTGCGGTTAGGTACCAGAATATCTATATTCTGGTATAATTCTTCCGGAATTTCCTTCAATGCTGCGGGTTTCAGGATTGTTTTGGCACCGTATTTTCTGGCGGTTTCCGCGGCCTCCAGTACAGTTGCGATCGGAAGCTCCGTAGATATCAGACAGTATCCGGATTTCTCGAATATATGCTGTCTGCGCTGAATACTTCCAGGCGACAGTTTGTGATTGGCACCTGCCAGAACGGTAATGGTACCTTCTCCGTTTTTCTCAATGTAAATATAAGCCTTTCCTGTAGGGGATTCCGCATCCCTGTGGATTCCGTGGGTAATTACGTGCTCCTGCTCCAGAATATCTATGATAAAAGACGAATCGGTATCATTTCCTATTTCACCGATGAGAGCTACCTCACGGCCGAGTTTGGCTGCCCCAATGGATTGATTTGCTCCCTTGCCTCCGAGCGAGGTGGTAGCATTTAAAATAGAAGTCGTCTTTCCGATCTGAGGGATCCGCTCTACGTTGAAGGTAAAGTCTGTGTTGATGCTTCCAACCACCACGATCTTCTTGGCACGGAAAAAAGGGGGAATCTCAAGACTACTTTCGGTATCAAACACAGAGTCTGTTGTAAAAAGGAAACCGTCAGATACGGTTTCTTTTTTTTCACATTTGGCAATCAGCTGACTGCACACGTAAGCACCAAATTCACGGTAAGGAATTCTAATGCTTGAAATATGCGGAAAAGAGATAGCCTCACGCACATCGTCTTTCAGGCTGACCAGTGATAGATCCGATGGTATGTAATAGTGAAGCTTGGACATCTGCTCATACAGGGTAAGAGAGGATGCAAAATGGGAGCTGACAATGCCGGAAAAGCCGGCTGACAACAACCGAGAAAAACAGGAGACATCCTGAATGTAAAGCTCCATTTTCCTGTCATATGCAATTTGATGATCAAAAAGGCATTTCTTGAATCCTTCAAATACCATCTGGGACCGCAAGCTGTCCTGTTTCAGAAGACATGCGATTTTCGTGTGCTTATAATCAATCAGTTTCTGCGTGAGAATATATCCCATTCTCTGGAAATCAATGCGGAAAGCGGAGACGATGCCGCTGTCCTTGATGTGACAGACAGGGATGTCCTGCTCTTCGAAATGATGTTCGTTCTGAAGACTGCCGGCACATACCGGTTCCCAGATAACTCCGTCAACGTTATTCTTGCACAGAACGGTGATATGCTTCAGTTCCGTATCTATGTCATTATGACTGTCCAGAAGCAGAATGGAGTATCCGTATTTCTGTGCGGTATGCAGAATCCCTGTTACCATGAGATTGGTCTGTGCGGCATTGCACAGCAGGACTCCGAGGAGAAACGTCTTGGCAGTGGAAATATTTTTAACTGTACCGTAAGGCGTATAATTGTATTCTTTTACTATTTGCAGTACTCTTTCACGGGTTCTGGGATTAATATTCTGGTCTTTTTGATTTACTATTTTGGAGACCGTAGAAATAGAGACACCGGCCAAATTTGCTATTTCTTTGATCGTCATAAAAGATCCTCCCTTTATCTTTGTATTTTGATTATGAGGGAAAACAATGTGATTGTCAAGCACAAAAGCAAAGAAATATGTTGAAAATGTATAGGAAAACAATTTCGTAAATAGATTTATTTAACAAAAAGAAAAATGGGAATTGACAGAGATCGGGATAAATATTATAATAACCACATAAGAAAACATTTTATCAACAAATAAATCGAAAAAGGAAGGAGGAAGTTGTTTGAAGAAACAGATTCTGGTGGTCGGAAGCCTGAATATGGATATGGTGATCGAGATGAAGCGGATGCCATTGCAGGGCGAGACAGTGTTGGGAGAGAATCTGGAATACATCCCCGGAGGAAAAGGAGCAAATCAGGCGTACGCTGCCGGGATGCTCGGTGGAAACGCTGTGATGCTTGGGTGCGTCGGAAAAGATAGCCTTGGAGACCGGATGAAAGAAAATATGGCACAGAGCGGTGCAGATATATCCGGAATTGCTCAGGTAGAAGGTTATCCGAGCGGTATGGCAGTGATTTACGTAAATGAAGAAGGAGATAATTCCATAGTTGTCGTTTCTGGTGCCAACAGAGCCTGCAGTATTGATTATCTGAAGGAGAATGAACAATTGTTCCGAGACAGCTCTTACATTGTCTTTCAGATGGAAATACCATACAAATCTGTTGTGTACGGGATCCAAAAAGCGAAAGAATTTGGGAAAACCGTTATTTTAAATCCGGCACCGGCACCTGACGAGCTTCCGGCGGAGGTTCTGGATGGAATTGATTATCTCACTCCGAATGAGACGGAGATTCTGAAGCTGACAGGAAGAACCGTTATGTCAATGGAGAATATCAGGGCAGGGGCGGAAGAACTGTTGCGAAAGGGCGTAAAAAATGTCCTGGTTACTCTGGGAGACAAGGGCGCACTTCTGGTAAATGGTCAGGGATCAGAGCTATATCCGACAAGAAAGGTAGATGCGGTAGACACCACAGCGGCAGGCGATTGCTTTAATGGAGCATTTGCGGTTGGATTGTCAGAGGGGATGAGTCTGGATGAGGCGATCCTGTTTGCGAACACTTCATCTTCGATTGCGGTAACGAGAAAGGGGGCACAGAGTTCGATTCCGAATCGAAATGAAGTGGAACACGTATTGAAAGAAAACATAAAGTTATGTTCCTGATGGTTCATTTATGGGAATGTTTAATGATTCAATTCATCGAAGGAGGAAAGATACATATGAGAAATACAAAAAGATTTTTGGCAGCATCTATGATGGGAACGCTGGCACTTACGATGGCGCTTGGCAGCCAGACGATGGCTGAAGAGAAACAAAAACTTGTGATTTCCTGTTATCTGGCAGATGATGCGCAGGTTGCAGTCCGTGAGAAATATATCGATGAGCCGCTGCAGGCCGCTTTCCCGGATGTGGATATTGAGATCAAGATGTATACAGACCGCCAGAGCCTTCAGATCGAGGTTGCAGGAGGAGGCGGACCAGATATTCTGGATCTGGACGGACCGACCGATGTAGCAGAGTTTGCAAAGGCAGACAGAGTGCTGGATCTCGGCGGTTATGCAGAGCAGTACGGATGGGCGGATATGTTCTATGACTGGGCATATAATAGCTGTTTCTATAATGATAAATTGTATTCACTTCCTACTTCTTTTGAAGGTATGGTAATGTACTACAACATGGATGTTATGGAAGAAAACGGATGGGAAGTTCCGACCACGAAGGAGGAACTGGAAGCTCTGATGCCGCAGATTCAGGAGAAGGGTATTATCCCGATTTCTTTTGGTAATTCGAATTATCAGGGTGCCGTAGACTGGTTGTATTCCACATTCACAAGCTGCTATGCAGGACCGGAAGCGATCAAAGCAGCAATGGAGGGAACCGGAAAATATACGGACGATGCGATTAAGGGTTCTTTTGAAACGATGGTCAACTGGTGGAAAGAAGGATGGCTTGGCGACAATGCTTCCCAGACCATCACAAACGAAGACATGCTGGCATTCTTCGCAGAAGGAAGAGCTGCTATGATGATCGATGGCACATGGGCTGCAAACCAGCTTCTTGCAACGTATCCGGACTGTAACTGGGATTCTGAGATGATGCCGAAGGATGAGACAATCGGTGAAATCCTTCCGTTTGCAACAGGCGGCGGATATGCAATCAATGCCAACTCCAAGAACCCGGATCTGGCAGCAGAGGTAATGAATTACCTGTTTACTTCTCTTGACAGGCATTACCAGTCGATCAACGAAGCAGGATATCAGCCGTATCCCCTGAAGGAGTTTGATCTTGGCGAGCTGGCAGGAATGGACGAAAAGCTTCTGGATCAGTATAACCTGCTGATGGACGCACAGACAAATAATCAGATCGGATACTGCTCATGGACTTTCTATCCGTCAGAAATGCGTGTATACATGAATGAAAATACAGATTCTCTGTTCCTGGATGCGCTTTCTATTGATGATTATCTGAGTACGGCTCAGACATACATTGATGAGGCAATTGCAAATAATGCGGTTCCGGTATTGCCATAAGAGAAAAAGGGCCGGCAATGCGCGGCAGGAGGTATCTGCTTTGCATAGATACCACACAATAGAATTTATGAAATAAGTTGGAAACTCCGTATAATTATCCGCAACTGAAAACGGTCTGTTGGAGAATTGTGCGGAGTTTTTATTAAAACAGGTGGTGAAAAGAAAGAGATGAATTCAGCTAAGAAAAGACATATCGTACCGTATCTTTTTATACTTCCGGCATTTATCATTCATGCGTGTATTGTTACGGTTCCTTCGCTAAGTACACTGGTGATGTCACTGTACGATTGGAACGGAATGGGAAATGCAAAATTTATCGGTCTGGATAACTTTAGGGAAATTCTGCATGACCCGATCATCAAGCTGGCGCTGATGCACAATATTGAATGGCTGCTGATATTTATTACGATCCCGTTAATTCTCGGTTTTGTAGTAGCAATTCTTGTCAGCCAGTTAAAACGGTTCCAGATGTTTTTCCGTACGGCATACTTTATCCCATACGTAATTTCAGCGGCAGTTGCAGGAAAAATCTGGACTGCACTGATGAACCCGTATTATGGAGTAAATCAGGTGTTTGCAAATCTGGGGTGGGAAAAGCTTTCCAAGGTTCTGTGGCTTGGAAACCCGAAGATTGCCCTGTATGCCGTGGCGTTTGTGGATAACTGGCACTGGTGGGGATTTATTATGGTGCTGTTCCTCGGCGCTTTGCAGCAGGTGGATCCGACCCTTTATGAGGCGGCGCGGGTGGATGGTGCAAACCGTTTTCAGGAGCTGATCCACGTATCGATTCCCGGAATCCGTCCGACCATCGCATTTGTGCTGATCATGACGGTGATGTGGTCTTTCCTGACGTTTGACTATGTGTTTGTAATGACAAATGGCGGACCTGCAAATTCAACAGAGATTATGTCAACTTACATCTATAAGAATGCATTTGTGAAATACAGAGCCGGATATTCCAACGCCATCTGTGTCATTCAGAGCGGTATCTGCATTTTCCTGTATTTCTTCCAGAAATATGTCAGCAAAAAAGGAGGAATGGAAGATGAATAGTGGTGTCAGAAGGGGAGCAAGGTACCGGATTGGTACGGTCATCAAAATGGTATTTCTGATTCTCATGTTATTGTTTGCCGTACTGCCTCTGCTGCAGGTATTTCTGAATTCCTTCCGGACAGACCGTGAAGTCAAGATTATGCCACTGGGGCTTCCGAAGGAATGGGTATTCAATAATTATCCCGATACATGGCAGATAGGAGGGTACGCACGCGCTTATTTTAACAGTCTGCTGACTGCTTTTGTGGTAATTGCGGTCGTTCTTGTGGTAGTAGGACTGGGTGCATATGCGATCAGCAAGCTGCAGTTCCGTGGAAGAGGGTTCTTTACTGCGTATTTCTTTGTAGCGATTTCACTTCCGAATTTCCTCTACATTGTACCGGATTACTTTGTTATGAACAAACTGGGGCTGGTCAATACGAGATGGAGCCTGATGATTGTATATACTGCAATGCAGCTCCCGTTTAATATGCTTCTGCTTCGGACCTTTTTGGCAGGTATTCCGAGAGAATTGGAGGAGGCGGCCAAGATTGACGGCTGCAATGAGCTGAACAGTTTTCTGAAGGTAACACTTCCAATTGCCAAGCCAATGTTCCTGACGATTGCGATTCTTGTGTTTGTGAATGTGTGGAACGAATTTTTGTGGTCCAATACCTTCATTACAACGGAAGATCTGAAGCTTGTGGCGACCAGATTTGTTAAGTTTACTGGAGAATACGGAACTAATATGGCGCGTATTTATACGGCGAGTGTGATTACGATTGCACCGGTGATTGTACTTTATCTGCTGTTCAGCAGAAAATTCATTGAGGGCATGACGAGCGGCAGTGTGAAAGCGTAGCAGATCTGGAGGGCTGTGAACAGCAGCGACGGGCAATTTGATTTATGATATATGGTATACTGCTGATTCTCAGGAAATAGGCTGTGCATATTGTACGAGGAGGAGATGAAGGATGAAACAGGAATATATAGAACGTATTTATGCCGGATGGCTCGCCAAGATTATTGGAATTCGTCTGGGAGCACCGGTCGAGGGCTGGACGTATGAGAAAATCAGAAATATTTATGGTGAGCTGGATCATTATCCGGTAGATTATCATGAATTTGCAGCAGATGATGACAGCAATGGACCTCTGTTTTTCCTGAAAGCACTGGAGGATAAGCAGGGCGGATACGATGTAAAAGCGCAGGATGTAGCGGAAGCGCTTCTGAACTATGCACCGTTCGAACATGGATTTTTCTGGTGGGGTGGCTATGGTATCTCTACGGAACACACGGCTTATCTGAATCTGAGAAACGGGATTCCGGCGCCGCGAAGCGGCAGCATCGAGCAGAATGGAGCGACGACTGCGGAACAGATCGGCGGTCAGATTTTCATCGATACCTGGGGGCTGGTGACACCGGGAAATCCGGATCTGGCGGCGCGCTATGCAAGAGAGGCGGCCAGTGTGACTCACGGCGGAAACGGTATCTACGGAGGAATCTTTGTCGCGGTCTGCATTAGCTATGCGTTTGTGGAGAAGGATATCCGCAGGATCATTGAAAAGGGTCTGTCCTATATCCCGGAGGACTGTGAGTATACGAGAGTGGTTCGCGCCGTTATGGATTTCCATGAGCAGCATCCGGAAAACTGGAGGGAATGTTTCCAATACATTTTCGAAAATTTTGGATACGACAGATATCCGGGCAACTGCCATATTATCCCGAATATTGCTGTTATGATTCTGGCTCTGCTCTACGGCGGCGGAGATTTTTCGAGAACACTTACGATCTGCAATATGTGCGGATGGGATACGGACTGTAATGTTGGAAATGTTGCCACGATTATGGGAGTCCGGAACGGGCTTGAAGGGATTGAATATGAGAGGTGGAGAAAGCCGATCAATGATTTCCTTGCATGTTCCAGTGTTGTCGGTTCCTTGAATATTATGGATATCCCGTTCGGGGCAACCTATATTGCGAAGCTGGCGTATGCAGTCGCAGGGGAAGAGATGCCGGAGCCGTGGAAGACGATTGCGGAGCAGAGAATTGACAGCTGTCATTTTGAGTATCCTGGTTCTACCCATGCCATTCGGGTCAGGGTAGACGGACTGGATCGGAATGCACGCAAGGTAAGAGCGTGTGATGTCATCAATACGGAGGAGGCTGCTTATACGGGACAGCGTTCCCTGAAATTCCTCGCGTATCTGACGGAGCCGGGTGAGAATATTTATGTATACCGGAAGACCCATTATGAGCCGAAGGATTTCCATGACAGCAGATACGATCCATGCTTTTCGCCGCTGATCTATCCGGGTCAGGTGCTTCACGGAAGTGCATATCTCCCGGAATACAGTTTTGATGCGCTGGTGAGCTTATATGTGAGGGAAGCGCATACCGGAAAAATCCATGAGAGTGAAACATATGAGCTGACAAAGGGCGAATGGAAAGAACTGAGATATGAAATCCCGGCGATGGAGGGAGCACTTCTGGATGAGATGGGATTCTGCTTCCATGTGAAGGGAGCCCATATGCAGGTGTTTGATTTTACAGGTCTGATCGACGATCTGTATGCGGACGGACAGCCGGATTACTCCGTTGAGCTGGCAAATGAGAAAGAAGAAGTCTGGACCGGCCTGCACCGTGAAATCAGCCAGTTTACGAAGTTGAAGGGGCTGATGTATCTTTCGGACGGTGAACTGCATCTGTCCTGTTCTGATTTTGCGGAAGCATATACGGGAAGACATGACTGGGAGGATTATACAGCAGAATTTACCTTCACTCCGCTGACAGGTGAGAATCATATGGTGAATATCCGGGTGCAGGGTGCCATTCGCTCTTATGCTTTTGGACTCCTGCCGAACGGGAAGGCTGCGATCCTGAAGAATCAAAATGGATATACGGTTTTGGCAGAATGTGGATTCGAGTGGAAAGCAGGGAAAGAGTATACGGTAAAAATGACCGCAGAAGGGAACCGGATTACGGCAGAAATTGACGGGTGCTGTCTGGAAGCGCAGGATACGGATGCTCCGTACCGGAAGGGTTCCGTAGGGGTGGCGCTGAGAAACGGCAGCCACTGCAAATACCGGAGAATCAAAATCGGCAGGATCTGATGCAGGTTGGGTGATGAAATTCCCTGTTGCAGCAATTCGTACCCCGGTCATACCATGATTGCCGATTAGACAGCCGGCGATTCGGCAGACAGAGGGAAGTGTTTTCCCTGTGTGATTGTGAGTGGTCAAGAAGACCGGACGGGGAAAACTGTCCGGTCTTTGCGTATTTGTATGGTCTGTATCAACAGGCATACTCCAAAGGTGGTTTCACTGTGTTTTGAGAAGGAATCTGACGGGATTTGAATGAAAGATTTTGAACACCGAGCGGGCAATCCCGGGCTTCAAGTGTGACGGGGATTGAAAACCAGTACAGTAGAAAGGAGAAGAAATTATGGATGTTTATGGATTGGGAACTCTGGCAATTGATGTATTGATGAGGGTCGATAAATTGCCGGCAGCAGATGGTTTCTGTATCGTGAAAAGCAATGAACGGCAGCCGGGCGGAAGCGGTACGAATGTTATTGTGCAGCTGGCCCGCCTTGGTGCAGAATGCGGCTTCGTGGGAGGCGTAGGAGACGATGGACTGGGAAAGGATGTACTGGAGAGCCTCCGGCAGGAAAAGGTGAATATAGATCAAATGAAGGTGATGCCGGGAAAGATCACACTTCATACGGATATTGTGATCGATGATGCAGGGGACAAATTCATCATGCTGAATATGGGCGATGCATTTGATGCACTCCGGGCAGAAGACGTAGATACCGGACTGATTGCAGATTCGAAGGTATTTTATACAGATCTGCTTCCTTATTCACCAGCAGTCAATGCATTAAAGGCGACAAAGGAGCATGGTGTAAAGACTGTTTTCAATATGCAGGTAGGTCTTGGAACCATGGAAGGCATGGGTATTTCCCGTGAAGATGTACTGGCGGTGCTTAAATATGTGGATGTATTTGCACCGTGTCAGGAGGGGTTATATGGGCTGACCGGAACCCGGGATCTGGATGAATGCACATCATTCCTGCGCAGATATTGCAAAGGTGTATTGCTTTTTACATTAGGCAAAAAAGGGTCTGTGGCATACGATGAGCAGAACTGCAGATACAGCAGCGAAAGCGTATCGGTAGAGACAGTCGATACAACCGGGGCAGGAGATTCCTATATGGGTTCTTTTATTTTCGCATACTACCTAAGACAATATGATCTGGAAACAGCCATGAAATTTGCATCCGTATGTGCAGGATATACATGTACAGGGCTCGGAGCGCGCTTCAGTCCATGCATAGAGACCGCAGACAGGCTGTTTCAAGCCATAAATAAATAGTATGTGAGGAAAAGGGATGCAGGGAAAAGAGATACAAGAATTGAAGAACCATATCAAAGGAGCATTCATCGGGATTGCATACGGAGATGCATTTGGAATGCCGGGAGAAATGTGGACGCCGGAAATCATACATCAGAAGCTCGGGACAGTCAATGAATTCCGCTGCGGTCATCGTGACAACAGCATATCAGCAAAACTGAAACGAGGAGAGGTGACGGATGACACAATCAACAGCCTGTTAGTGCTGGAAATGCTCTGCGCGAATCATGGAAAAGTGGATGCTGCCATTTTTATTGAAAAGCTGGATGAGTGGATCCGGACTTCAAATAAAAGTGCTGCCGTTGTAGGCCCCAGTACTGCAAAAGCAATAGAACTGATCCGGTCAGGAGTTCCGATGGAAGAGACAGGAAAAAACGGGACAACGAACGGCGGGGCAATGAAAATACTCCCGGTAGGATTGGCATGTGGACTGCGGGCAAAGCCGGAACTGAGAGAACTCGCAGAAGAAGTGGCAAAGCTGTGTATGCCGACACATGGTACTTCCAGTGCAATCAGTGCGGCCTGCGCCATTGCAGCCGGGGGAGCGCTGGCAGTGTACGGAGAAAAGAATATAAACAGCATTATCGAATTCATGCAGGAAGCAGCGGTATACGGAGAAAGGTACGGCTATACCTGGGGAGGACCGTCCGTAGCCGGCAGAATGAAGATGGGAAAATACTTCGCAGATCATTATCCGGAAACGGAGGCACTCAGCGCTATTTATACATACGTGGGTACGGGAATTTCTTCGACGGAAAGCATCCCGGCCGCAGCTGCACTGTTTTATCTGGCAAAAGGAAACCCGGGAAAATGTGCACGGTATGCAGCGAATATCGGGGGAGATACCGATACAATCGGCGCAATGGCGTGCGGAATCTGCGGCGCATACAGTGGAGCAGATGCATTTGATCCGGAAGAAGTGATGCTTCTGGAAAATGTCAATGATATCTCCTTCGGGGAATTGACAGAGAAAATAATGAATGCAGTTCGTGTTTAGTTAATTACGAACGGACGCCGGGAATCCGGGGTTTGGCTGCTTGA
>JAUNGL010000242.1 GCA_030524665.1 Lachnospiraceae bacterium
TTTATCTGGCAAGCCCATCCCACATGGATTCGGTTTCACAGAAGTCGGAGGATTGGAATGATATCAGGTGGTGGGAGAAGTATGAGATGCAGGAGGAAGCATATCATAAAGGCGCAGAAGATTTTTCCTGGGCGGAGGCTCCAACTTATGGTGAGATTCATCCATCTCAGATAGCTACTTACTCTGATGCTGACAGAGAAGATAAGGGGGAAAAGGATCAGAGCTTCTGGTTTGATATCCCCCTGATTAATGACTTATTTTCTATGGGAGGCAAAGCAGGTAAGAAAGTAAGAGATAACGTGAGAGATAAAGCAAGAAATCTGCTTTCTTTAAGAGCATATGCGGCAGAAGCTGTGGCATCTGCGTCCGACAGCAGCATGATGAATGACGGCGGGACTGAGGCTTCGGCAGGGGAAGCAGCAAATTCCGCGAAGGATTCTGCAAAATCCACGAAGAATCCTACAAAACCCGGAGGTAATGCTACCGGTCTTTCCCAGATCGGCGAAAATCAGGAATACAGTCTGGTAATAGGAGACGATAAACTTGCCGTCTTTTTGAAGGATGGAAGCATCCGAAATCTGGAGGATGAGGAATATGATATGGTCTATGTGGAAATACCGTCTGCCGGAAGGGAATATGATTACGAGGTGTATATTGCTGATACACAGGATACACATTTTGACCATTATCGTTATTATGCATCCGGCAATACCGGATCTGAACAGAACATTGCTTTCCCGGCAGGCGTAAAAGCGATGTTTATCCGTGTTAATGGTGTCGTTGGGACCTTCTCCTACGGTGCTTATGCAGGGGTACGTCTTCATCTCAACTGGAAAGCGGAACAGGAGAAAGGACATAAGGCTCCTGACCAGGAAAATCATATAGTTAACTTTTCCTATCTACGGTCATTGTATATTGACGATGATAATTATGAGGTAAATGATTGTGCCGTAACAACCAGTGAGTATCTTGGTTCCTATGGCGCCAGGCTGGCTGATCGGGATCAGGAGATATATGAAGAACAGCTGATGCGTGATTATGCCAATGTATGGCTGAGAAGTCCTGTTACAAATCTGAGTTCTGAGACCGTTCTGGATCCATTTGATGGAAATGGAAAATCCGGTTTTACTTCAATTTTGACTGCTTCTGGTAAAATCAGTGCTGATAACAGCGGAGAATTAAAAAGATTTTCCTTATATTCCATTCTTCCGGATGGAGTCCAATATGATTTTGATAATACACAAATCCAAGTAACCGGTAAAGCTGCGGATGTTAATGGAGACAGGGTCACGGATTTTACCGATCATGTATCGATTTCCACCATGGAACTAGATGGAAAGAATATTGTGGCGGCAGATTTTGATTACTCAGATACACCTCTTGAAATCAGCAGAGAGACCCAGTTCTCAGTTTCCTTTCCGGTAACTTTGAATTATGTGGATTTTTTGGCATACGGAAATAAATATACGGCCATGTCCTGCACCATGATACATGACGATGGTCATGACAAGATTACCGGCCGTGCAGTTATGGCAGATGCTATGGATTTGGATGCCGACGGCAACACAGAGGAAAGGCTTGCCTATTCCACAAGTACGCGGATTGTATCTGATCATGCGAATGAATGGCGTGAATTTGTTTCTAAGTATGTGAAAAGTGCTTACTCCGGCGGTTATACGGCG
>JAUNGL010000097.1 GCA_030524665.1 Lachnospiraceae bacterium
GCCTCCCGTTCTGGGGCATCGTACGAAACCTTCCAGTTCTTTAACTAAACACGAAGATGTCTGAACTGCAACGTTTACCGGAAAACCCAGGATTTCGTCTGTTTACTTTTCTATCTGCATATGCTATACTTACAGCGATTTTAATGCTGTTTGGGAGGGCAACACCTTTTATGAAGACAGAAGACTTGAAGAATCTGAAAGAAATGAGAAAGAAAATGTTTCTGACGGCATACTCGGGGGGCTCAGCACATCTGGCTTCCGCGTTTTCGGCTGCGGAGATATTTTATGCGTTATATCAGAAAAAGATTCTGCGGATAGATCCGAAGGAACCGCAGAATGACGAACGTGACCGTCTGATCCTGAGTAAGGGACATGCGAGTCTGGCACTTTATGTTTCTCTGGCTATGGCAGGTTTTCTGCCGGAGGAGGAGCTGTATACGTTTATCCAGCCGGGGACGAGACTGAGCGGAGAACCGTGTCCGAATGGGATTCCGGGGATTGAGGCAGCGACAGGTTCTCTCGGCCATGGACTCTCGATGGGAGTCGGGATGGCGATTGCGGCAAAGTTGGATCAAAAGGAGTTCCGGACGTATGTGATATTAGGAGACGGGGAATGTCAGGAGGGTACGATCTGGGAGGCTGTGATGGCAGCACACAGGTATCAGCTTGGCAACCTGACTGCGATTCTGGACTGCAACAGAATCCAGAAGATGGGGTTTATTGAGGAGACGATGCGTATCTCATCATGGAGATCGAAATGGGAATCCTTTGGATGGCAGGTGGATGAGATCACGGATGGTCATGATCTGGATGAGGTCTGTGAGGTTCTGCAGCGGGCAAATGACAGCAATGTTCCGCGTCTTGTGATTGCCAATACAGTAAAGGGCAAGGGTGTCTCGATTATGGAGAACAACCCAAACTGGCATTTTAAGATGCCGAACCGCAGGGAATTGAAAGTATTTATGAAGGAACTGGAAATTTCGGAAAAGGAGCTTGAGAAATGCAGAGAGCATATATGAGTGCGTTGTGTGAGATCGCAGAAAAGGACAGAAATGTGCTGTCACTGCTGGCGGACAGCGGAACCGGATATGATGAGCTTTTCCGGCGTTATTTTCCGGAGCAGATGCTGGACTTTGGGATCGCTGAGGAGAACATGGTGTCGGCGGCAGCAGGACTTGCAATGTGCGGAAAGATTCCGTTTGTTTATACTGCAGGAGCTTTTCTTGCATACCGGAGTTTTGAGTTTATCCGGGATGATATCTGTTTCCAGAATTTGAATGTCAAAATTGTCGGAATGGGAGCAGGGCTTTCCTGGAGTACGTTGGGTGTGACGCATCATACTACGGAGGACCTGGCAGTACTGCGTGCCTTGCCGAATCTGACGATATTATCACCGTCCTGCCCGCGTGAGGTGGAGAAGGCTGTGAAGGCAGCCTACGCAATTCAGGGACCGGTCTATATCAAGATTGGGATGAATCATGAACCGGATGTCTGCGGTGAGGATGATACATTTGTGGTTGGAAAGAACCGTGAGCTGCGCCCCGGGCGGGAGGTCTGTGTCTATGCGACAGGAAGTATTACGTCCGAGGTGCTGGAAGCGGCTAAGCTTCTGGAAGCGGACGGGCTGGATATCGGTGTAGTAAACGTTCCGACGGTTAAGCCATTTGACGGGGAAGAGGTACTGGAACGGGCGAAGAGCTATCGTACGATCCTGACGGTTGAGGAGCACAGCATCACAGGAGGACTAGGAAGTGCTGTGGCGGAAGTGCTTGCGGAGAGTGATGTGAAGGTGAGGTTCCGGAGAATCGGATTGAAGAATTGCTTCGCAGTCGGGTATGGAACCCATGCGCAGGTGAAGGCGGCGAATGGGCTGGATGCAGAAGGGATCGCAGGGCAGATCCGGAAAATTCTGGGTGTATAAGTATCATGCACGGACTCAAAACAGAGAAACAGTGAAAGAATAAGTACCGTGATAGTTGGAAAACGGAAGATAGAAGTGGAGTTACGGGTATGGGTGAAATTACTTTTACAAAACTGAAGAAAAACTGCAAAAAGGATATGTCTGGTGTGAAGGAATGCAGACTGGCGATTATGGGAGACTGTGCCACACAGCATCTGGCAACAGCAATCCGGGGCTACGGCGTGGAAGAAGGAATCCATTTCGAGGTGTTTGATGCGGACTATAATCAGATCGATGCGCAGCTTCTCGATCCGGAATCAGAATTTTACCAGTTTGAAGCGCAGTTTGCCTTGATTTACATGTGTTCCGAAAAATTGTATCATTCCTTCTGTGAAACGGAACAGAAGGCAGGATTTGCCGATATGGTTTACCAGAAGATCAGGACATATTGGGATCTGATCAATACACACGTTCATGTGAATATCATTCAGTTTACGTTTGTCGAGACGGATGACCGGGTGTTTGGAAATTATGCGTCGAAGACGCAGGCTTCGTTCCTCTATCAGGTGAAGAAGCTGAACTTCCTGCTAATGAATGGTTCGCAGGAAGTGAAAAATGTATTTTTGATGGATCTGAATTATATCGAAGCGCAGTACGGAAGAGCGGCGGTATATGATGATAAGCTGTACTATATTGCCAAAATGCCTCTGTCCACGGCAGTTCTCCCGGAAGTGGCCAGACAGGTAACAGATATCGTCAAGGCGATCTCCGGCCGGATCAAAAAGTGTGTGATCACAGATCTGGATAATACGCTCTGGGGTGGTGTCATCGGTGATGACGGTCTGGAAGGGATTCAGATAGGGGAGCTTGGGTTGGGACATGCCTTTGAAGAGTTTCAGATGTGGCTGAAGGAGTTGAAATCACGTGGAATTATTCTGGCTGTGTGCAGCAAAAACAATGAGGATACAGCGAAGGAGCCGTTTCTGAAACATCCGGAAATGGTACTCCATCTCGATGATTTTTCGATGTTTGTAGCGAACTGGGAGGATAAAGCGTCGAATATCCGCTATATTCAGGAGACGATCAATATCGGAATGGACAGCATCGTCTTTCTGGATGACAATCCGTTCGAACGGAATCAGGTCAGAAGTATGATTCCTGATATTACTGTACCGGAGTTGCCTGAGGATCCGGCTATGTATTTGAGCTATCTGAAGAGACTGAATCTGTTCGAGACGGCTTCTTATTCGGAGTCAGATAAGGACAGGACGAAGCAGTATCAGGCGGAGATCGAGCGTACGGTGAGCAGACAGCAGTACCAGAATTATGATGAGTATCTGCAGAGCCTTGGGATGGTTGCTGTGGCGAAGCCGTTCGATAAATTCCATTATCCGAGGATCGCACAGCTCACGCAGCGTTCGAACCAGTTCAATCTCAGAACAGTCCGCTATACGGAAGCAGAGATTGAAGCGCTGGCGGCGAATGATCATTTCCTGACGCTGTACTTCATGCTGAAGGATCAGTTCGGGGATCATGGACTGATCAGTGTTGTGATTCTGGAGAAAAGGGACGATGAGACGCTGTTTATGTACAACTGGTTGATGAGCTGCCGCGTACTGAAGCGCGGAATGGAAGAATTCATCATTAATAAAGTGATTGAGACGGCGCGCGAAAACGGATACCGGAAGGTCATCGGAGAATATATCAGGACACCGAAGAACGCGATGGTCAGGGATATTTATGCGAAGCTTGGTTTCAAAGAATTGGGAGACGGACTGTTTGAGGCGGACGTGGATACGTTTGTTCAAAATAAAACATTTATCAAAATAGAAGAAGGAAAGGAAGAACAGCAATGAGCAGAGAAGAGATTTTGAAGAAGGTAAACGAGATTTTCTGGGATGTATTTGATGATGATTCGATCGTGGTGACGGAGGATACGACTGCAGCAGACATCGAGGACTGGGACTCTCTGACCCACATCACACTGATCTCAGAGGTGGAGAGTGAGTTTGGATTTACGTTTGCGATGAAGGATGTACTTGGCATGAAGGATGTCGGAGAGATGCTGGATATCATTGAGAAGGAAATCTGAGGACAGACAGGAGCCCCGCACGGCATCTGTATTCTATGGATATGCAGATGCCGGCTGGGGATTTGCGGGCTTTCGAACAGCGTTTATGAAACAAAGAGGATTGAGGTACGATGAATCATTATAGATTTGAGGATTTGTCCGTGGGAGCTGAGGAGAGCTTCGAGGTGGACATCACGGAAGAGATGATGGAACAGTTTTACCGGATGACAGGCGATGAGAATCCGCTGCATCGTGATCCGGCGTTTGCGAATCAGATGGGGTATGAGAACCGCGTAGTTTACGGAATGCTGACCTCATCTTTTTTCTCTACACTTGCAGGGATGTATCTTCCGGGTGAGAGAAGTCTGATTCACCGGGTGGAGACAGAGTTTCCGAAGCCGGTATTTATCGGGGATCATCTGACGGTTACCGGAAAGGTACAGGAGATGAACGAGACATTTCAGACAATTGTACTGAAGGTTGTGATTACGAATCAGAAAAAGGAAAAGGTCTGCAGAGGAAAAATGCGTATTGGGTTTTTGAAGAGAGACGGGGAATAAAGATGTTTTTGGTTACTTTTGGATTTCTGGTTTTTATGGCGGTCACGATAGCAGCGTATTATCTGGTGCCGGGTAAAATCCAGTGGGTGGTGCTGCTGCTTGCAAGCGCCGTATTTTATTTTTATGCAGGAACACCGTATACGGTGATCTACCTGCTCGTGACGATTGTTACGATTTGGGCGGGGAGCAATTATATTGACAAGGTACGGGACAGTGATCCGGGGAAAGCGAAGCGGGCGCTGATTGCGACGCTTCTGGTGAATATCGGGATTCTGGCTGCGCTTAAATATATGAACTTTTTTATTTCGAACTTTAAATCCATCTGCGGTTTGTTCGGAAGAGGACAGGGAATCCAGCCGGTCCATTGGGCTGCATCGCTGGGAGTCAGCTTTTATACGCTTCAGGCAGTCAGCTATCTGGTAGATGTCTATTGGGGCACCTCGAAGCCCCAGAAAAATCTGCTGAAGGTCGCACTCTTTACTTCCTATTTTCCGCAGATGTCCTCCGGACCGATCTGCCGCTATCATGAGATGGAACAGCTATATGAGCCGCATAAGTTCGACTATCAGAGACTCTGCTTCGGAATGCAGAGGATGCTGTTCGGGTTTATCAAGAAATTGGTAGTAGCCGAGAATCTGGGAGTTTACGTCAATTACATTTTTGATGAAAATGCCAATTATAACGGAACATTTCTGTGGCTCGGGCTGTTTGCATACGTGGTGCAGCTCTATGCGGATTTCTCAGGCTGTATGGATATTGTGCTGGGAGCTTCCGAATGTTTCGGGATTTATATGCCGGAGAACTTCAACCGGCCGTTCCATTCGCGGTCCATTCAGGAATTCTGGAAACGGTGGCATATTACGCTGGGAACCTTTGCCCAGGACTATATCATGTATCCGATTCTGCGCTCGAAAGCGTGGACGAAAATGCGTAAGAGCCTCAAGGTCAAATATGGAAAGGCTATGTCCAAAAATGTACCGACCTATCTGGCGATGATGATTCTCTGGGTTTATATCGGAATCTGGCATGGCGGAGCATGGAATTATGTCGGGGAAGGTATCTGGTTCGGAATCGTAGTCATGCTGGGGCAGTTATTGGACCGCAGGCTGAAAAGGGTAATGGAGCTGCTTGGGATCTCACCGGAAGCGCGGTGGTGGCACTGTTTCCAGAGCGCCAGAACGGCAGTGATCTATGGAATCGGTGTGTATTTTTTCCGTGCATCCTCTGTACGTCAGGCGCTCCACTATGTGAAAGCGTCCATCTCACCGAGATGCCTGACATTCAGTAATTTCCTGATGCAGTGGCAGGTATTCAGTGCGTCCTTCCCGGTGAAGGAGTTTTATAAGGCAATGATCTGCGTCGGAATCGGTGTTATTTTCATGATTGTGCTTTTTATATTCCAGGCGAAAGAAAAATCATTTTATCAGTGGCTTGCAGACAGAAATCTTGTGATCCGCTGGTGTATTCTTTATCTGATGCTGTTTACCATTATCCTGTTCGGTGTGTATGGGCCGGAATATGATGCGGCACAGTTTATTTACGGAGGATTTTAGCTATGAAAAAGATACCGGTATGGATGGGAAATTTACTGAAAGCCGTTTTCTTTTCCATCATTTTTCTGATGCTGCTTGTGACGGTATCGTATATTCTGCGTCCGTACAGCGGGAGTGCCAGCCGTAAGAATCTGTGCGGATTTTATGCAGAGGAAGAGGATTCACTGGATGTAGTATTTATCGGTTCCAGTGCGGTCTTTACCTTCTGGGAGCCGATGGAATTTTGGAAAAAATACGGTGTTGCCTCATATGATTTTGCTACGGGAACCATGCCGCCGCAGGTTGTGAAATATTGCCTGAAGGAGATCAAGAAGACACAGGATCCGGAGTTGTTCGTGATTGACCTGCGTACCTTTAATGCGGCAGAGACAGGATATTATCAGGACCGGTCAATCAAAAATATGGATCATGAGGTTCCGCTCAGGAATGTGACGGACAACTTTAAATATTCGCTGAACCGTCTCCAGATGATTGCAGACTGTGTCCCGGATACGTATGATAAGATCCCGTATTATCTGGATATCATTAAATATCATACGGAGTGGACGCGTCTGAAGGACAAACAGTCTCTTCTGTTTGCTGTGAATGACAGTCATGACAGTCTGAAGGGATTCAAATTTGTGGATGCAGTGAAGGAAGTGGAGTTTAAAGACCAGAGTAAGGTAGAATCCACGAAGCCGCTTTCCGAAAGACTGGATGCAATCTTCTATGATCTGCTGGATTACTGCAAGGAGGAAGATCTGCAGGTGCTGTTTCTGGTAAACTCATATTGTCAGGCGAAGGGGCACAAAGAGACGTATAATTATATGGCGGATGTGATTGAAGAATATGGATTTGATTTTCTGAATACGAATGATTATTATAAGGAGATTGGTCTTGATTACACGACAGATTATTATGACCAGTCACATGTCAATATCTTCGGTGCCGATAAATATACGGAATTCCTCGGAGAGTATCTGATGAACCATTATACGTTTGAGGATAAGAGAGGGCAGGAAGCGTACGCATCGTGGAATGAAGACTATGAAGTATGGTCCGAGGGCGTGAAAGAGCTGAAAGCCAGTATTCAGGCGAAAATTGATGCGCGGGAAGCGGAGTGAGACGGTAGGACGGGACTTGGCGCAGAATGACACAGACAAGCATGTGACGGTGCTGATGCTGGGGGAAGGAGAAGGATATGGAAGAAAGATGGGTGTTTGTCACTGGAAGCAACCGCGGGATCGGTGAAAAAATCCTGCGGAAATTCGTGGAAAACGGGTATCATGCGTATGCGCACGCAAGAAAGTGCTCGGAGGAGTTTGAATCGCAGATTACAGCCTTGAAGGAAGCATCCGGAATGGAAATCGTTCCCGTTTATTTTGACCTTACGGATTCAGAAGCGATGAAAACGGAGATGCAGAAACTCATCCGCGGGAAAAAGCGGATTGATGTGCTGGTGAATAACGCAGGCGTGATTCACTCCGGGCTGTTTCAGATGACAGAAATCCAGACAATTCGGGAAGTGTTTGACATCAATCTGTTTGCGGTCATGGAGCTGACCCAGTGGGCGCTGAAGCTGATGGTCCGGAAGAAAAAAGGAAGTATTGTGAATCTGGCCTCTATCGGCGGGCTTGATCTCGGAATGGGAATGTGTGCCTACGGTGTCTCCAAAGCTGCAGTAGCAGCATTTACAAAGACACTGGCGAGTGAACTCGGGTATTATGGAATCCGTGTGAACGCGGTAGCTCCCGGATTTGTGGATACGCAGATGGGACAGGCGGAGGAAGTAAAAGCAGAGCGCGAGCTTCTGGAAAGCCGGAAAGGAGCATTCAGCCGTCTGGCGCGGCCGGAGGAGATTGCCAATACGGTGTATTTTCTGGCTTCGGATGAGGCATCATATGTCAATGGACAGGTGCTGAGGATTGACGGCGGGAACCGGACATGATTTTGCCAATGAATAGATAGAAGCGGAATATTATAGGAGAGCGGAAAAAGCGGTTATCATACTTATGAGAAGCAGATTATGAGTATGAGAGCCGCTTTTTGCTGTCAGAGGGGAGTTTTCAAGATAAGGTTAAAATAGGGTACTGGAATCTTGCATAAAAACAAACATGGTAAATAGTATATAATTAACAAAAAAACGAAAAGGGAAAAAATACAGTTGCTTTTTTTCTGGCAATATGCTACTATAAATTCACCGGAACCGTTACCGGGAACGATAACGGTATCGATTCCAATATATTATATGATCGTGCAAAACGACAAGAAAAAGGAGGACAAGATTTATGAAAAGAAAGTCAGCAATCTTCGCAGCAGCCACAGCCATGATGATTTCCGCTATCGCCGGAGGAATGAGCGTAAACGCAGAAGGTGGCAGTGTTTACTATCTGAACTACAAGCCAGAAGTTGATGCACAGTGGCAGGAGTTGGCTGCGAGCTACACAGATCAGACAGGTGTTCCGGTAACAGTCGTTACAGCAGCTTCCGGTACTTATGAGCAGACTCTGACATCAGAGATCGCAAAGACAGAAGCACCGACTCTGTTCCAGGTTGAGGGTGAGTCATGGCTGGATAACTGGGGACAGTACTGCTATGATCTGAAGGGCAGCTTCATCGCAGAGCATTCCACTACTGACAACCTGCTTTCCATGGAAGGCGTTGAGGTAGCAGCAGTTCCGTTTGCAAACGAGAGCTACGGAATCATCTACAATGTAGATTTGCTGAATGAGTACTGTGAGCTGGATGGGGCAGTGATTTCCAGCCCATCCGATATCAACAACTTTGAAGTGCTGAAAGCAGTTGCAGATGATATTCAGGCAAGAAAAGATGACCTTGGAGTAGAAGGTGCATTCTCATCCGCTGGTCTTGATGGTTCTTCTAACTGGAGATTCACAACACATCTTGCAAACATGCCGATCTACTGGGAGCTGACAGAGAAGGGTATTACATCAGCAACCTCTCTTGACGGTACATACGTTGGCAATTATAAGAACCTGCTCGACCTTTACTTCACTGATTCTACATGCGATCCGGCACTGCTGAGCGGCAAGACCGGTGATGATTCACTTGCAGAGTTCTGCGATGGAATGGCTGTTTTCTATCAGAATGGTACATGGGCATGGACTCCGGACGGAGATATCGCTGATCTGAACATCGCATTCCTTCCGCTGTACACAGGTGTAGAAGGGGAAGAGAACATCGGTGTCTGCACAGGTACAGGTAACTTCTGGTGTATCAACAAGAATTCTACAGAAGAAGATATTCAGGCAACTCTCGACTTCCTTGAGTGGGTAATCTCCTCTGATGAAGGTAAGGAAATGCTTTCCGGCAGCATGGCATTCAACTGCCCGTTTGATACATTTGCAGATGTTGAACTGGCAAATCCGCTGTTCACAAGCGCAAATCAGTATGTAGCAGATGGCAAGACAGAGGTATCATGGATTGGTACACAGTGTCTCCCGACTGAGAACTGGAAGGCAAGCCTTTCTTCTGCTCTGATTGAGTATGCACAGGGAACAAGCGACTGGTCCAATGTGGAAAAGGTATTTACAGAAGAGTTCGCTTCTGAATGGGCAAACAGATAAACAAGAGTCAACAATGATATCTATAAGTGTGTGAGAGGAAGAGAACGGCCGGGTCCGGCTGTTCTCTTCTGGATTAAAGAGGAGAATGGGTATGCAAAAAACACTCAAAAAATATTTTCCGGTTTTTGTCTTACCGACAGCAGCGGCTTTTATTATTGGTTTCATCGTGCCCTTTGTTATGGCTGTTTATCTGAGCTTCTGCTCATTCACAACTGTCAATGATGCACAGTTTGTAGGTTTCAGCAACTACATTAAGGCTTTTCAGGATGAGACATTCGTTCACTCAATTGGTTTTTCAGCAATCTTCACGGTTGTGACGGTTATTTTGATCAATGTGCTGGCATTTACGGTTGCGTTGTGTCTGACACAGAAGATTAAAGGAACGAACCTTTTCAGAACGGTATTCTTTATGCCGAATCTGATTGGAGGTATCGTTCTCGGCTATGTATGGCAGCTGCTGTTTAACGGTGTACTTGCGTATTTCAACCGTACGCTGACTTACAGTTCTGTCTATGGTTTCTGGGGACTGGTGATTCTTCTTTGCTGGCAGCAGGTAGGATATATGATGATCCTGTATATTGCAGGACTTCAGAATATTTCTTCCGATATGCTGGAAGCAGCGCAGGTAGATGGTGCGACAGGTGCCCAGCGTCTGTTCCGGGTAATTATCCCGTCTGTGAGACCGACGATTGTCATCTGTACCTTTATGACACTGACCAATGGCTTCAAGCTGTTTGACCAGAACCTTGCTTTGACCGCAGGTGAACCATCACGTACAACAGAAATGGTTGCGCTGAATATTTATAATACGTTCTATGGAAGTACGTCAACTTACCGTGGAGTCGGTCAGGCGAAGGCAGTTGTATTTGCAATTGCACTGGCATTGATTGGTGTGATCCAGATGAGATTTACCGCAGGAAAGGGGGATAACTAATATGGAAAGCAGTAAGAAAACATACAAGACAGTTTTGACTGTTGTATTCAGTATTATTTCATTGATTTATATTTTCCCTATTGTTCTTGTCGTGATCAATTCTTTCAAGAAGAAGACCAGTATTAACCTGAAACCGTTTGCGTTTCCAGATGAAAAATCGTTTGTTGGTCTGAAGAATTATATCAATGGTATTGAGAAAATCGAATTTTTCAAATATTTTGGATACAGCTTATTCATTACGGTTGTTTCCGTGCTGGCGATCCTGATTCTCTGTTCGATGTGCGGATGGTATGTGACACGTGTAAGAAATGTGGTTACAAAAACATTAAAGAATGCGTTTATTTTCTCCATGGTAGTACCGTTCCAGATGATCATGTTTACTCTGGCAAAGACTGCAGATACACTGCATTTGAATACACCGGTAGGTATTGTCATTGTTTATCTGGGGTTTGGTGCCGGTATGGCAGTGTTTATGTTCTCGAATTTTGCACAGAGCATGCCGCTTGAGATCGAGGAGGCAGCCAGCATTGACGGATGTAATCCGATTCAGATGTACTTTAAGGTTGTTCTGCCTATTATGAAGCCGACGTATGTATCCGTAGGTATTCTGGAGATTATGTGGATCTGGAATGACTATCTGCTGCCGTATCTGGTACTGGATATCAAGAAATACAAGACAATCCCGATCGTAATCCAGTATCTGAAGGGCGGATTTGGTTCTGTGGATATGGGTGCGATTATGGCATGTATTGTTCTTGCAATTATTCCTGTCATCATTATTTATATTATGTGTCAGAAATATATTGTAGAGGGTGTTGCCGCAGGTGCAGTCAAGGGTTAAAAGATCAGAAAGTATAAGTAAGGTTCAGGGATGGATGACGGATAGAGATTCAGATCCCTGAACTGAGATAAGCGATGACAGGAGGAAGGATATGAGAGCGTGTGGTATTTTACTTCCGGTATCCAGTCTGCCGTCCCCTTATGGAATTGGATGTTTTTCAAAAGAAGCATATGAGTTCGTAGATCGCCTGAAAGAAGCGGGACAGACCTACTGGCAGATTCTTCCGCTTGGTCCGACTGGATATGGGGATTCGCCGTACCAGTCTTTTTCTGCATTTGCGGGAAATCCGTATTTTATTGATCTGGATGTATTGGCAGAAGAGGGGCTTCTTCAGAGAGAAGAATATGAGTCCATGGATTTCGGGAATAATGCAGAGCGTGTGGATTATGGAAAGCTGTATCAGGCAAGGGCAGAAATTTTGAAAAAAGCCTTTCAGCGTGCGGATTTGGAGGGGAATCAGGAGTTTCAGGAATTCTGTAAGGAGCAGCAGAGCTGGCTTGCAGACTACAGCCTGTATATGGCAGTGAAGAATTATTTTGGACAAAAGGGTTGGAACGAATGGGACGAAACAATCCGGCTTCGCACACCGGAAGCATTGACGTATTATCAGGAAATCTGTGCGGAAGAAATCCGTTTTTATCAGTTTCTTCAGTTCGAATTTGAACGTCAATGGAAACGCCTTAAGGCTTATGCGAATGAGCGGGGAATCAGCATCATCGGTGATATTCCGATTTATGTATCCTTCGACAGCTCGGACAGCTGGGCGCATCCTGAGCTGTTCCAGTTTGATGAGGAACGGAAGCCGATCCGGGTAGCGGGCTGTCCGCCCGATGCATTTGCGGCAGACGGACAGCTCTGGGGGAATCCTCTGTACGATTGGGAGTATCACGAGCAGACGGGATATGAATGGTGGATACAGAGACTGGAGCATTGTTTTGAACTGTATGACGTTGTGCGTGTGGATCATTTCCGCGGTTTTGATGAATATTATGCAATCCCATATGGAGATGCAACGGCAGCAGGCGGCCGCTGGCAGAAAGGACCGGGCATGAAGCTGTTCCATGTGCTGAGGGAGCATTTCCATGATGTACCGATCATTGCGGAGGATCTTGGATATCTGACAGACAGTGTCATTCAGCTGGTGAAGGACACCGGATATCCGGGGATGAAGGTCATGGAGTTCGGATTCGATTCGAGAGAAGCGGGAGACTATATGCCGTATGGTTATGATAAGAACTGCGTAGTTTACACAGGGACGCATGACAACCAGACGCTTTCCGCCTGGTTCGATGAACTGAAGCCGGAAGAGCAGCAGCTTGCAAGGGAGTATTTGGGATTTCGGGAGGATTGTACCAGAGAAGAACTGGTGTGGGGCTTTATCAGACTGACGCTTGGCTGCGTCGCGGATACGGCAGTGATCCCGATGCAGGATTATCTGTGCCTCGGAGCGGAAGCGAGGATGAACCAGCCTTCGACACTCGGAAAGAACTGGCAGTGGAGGATGCAGAGCAGCGCATTTTCAGAGGAGCTGGCAATAAGGATCCGGAGACTGACAGAAGTGTTTGGAAGGTAAAGGATATGAAAATACAAAGGACGGGCGGGAACAGAATCCGGCCGTCCTTTTGTCGCAGTATGTAGGGGTAAATTCGTGTTTAACACACTACAACGGACGCCCAGCATGGACCCGGGACACACCACGCAAACGCGGGTAACGCTCCGGCGAGCTAACTGCTAACTA
>JAUNGL010000098.1 GCA_030524665.1 Lachnospiraceae bacterium
AGACGGAAGCGCCAGTGCAGACGGATGCTCCTGCGCAGACAGATGCGCAGACGGCGCAGCAGTAAGCAAGGCAGACGATCGGAAGCAGAAATAAGAACAGGGAGAATTCCATGTATACAGGAAAGATACCGGAGGCCGTTCTGAAGCGGTCCGTACTCCGCAAACTTCATAAGGGAATAAATGCACAATGTCAGGAATATTATGGTACAGACTGTGCTTATTTTGCTGCGGGTACGGAATCGGCATATACGTCGGTGTGTTCCGTACCGGGTTTCGGAGACTGCCCGGGCAAGCTTGTACTGGCAGCGGCGAATAATCTGTATGCGGGCGGTGCCAGGCCTGCGGCCCTGATGATTCAGGCGATGCTTCCGGAATGGTATGAAGAAACTGCATTGCAGAAGGATATAGAAGCAATCGCAGTAGAAGCGGAGAATTACGGAATGGAAATTCTCGGCGGGCATACACAGGTAACTTCAGCGGTGCGGGAAGCTGTATATACAGTTACGGGAATCGGTTTATATACCGGAACGGATGGATGTAATGCAGAGGCAGCAGACCGACCGGAAACGCAGGAGATGCGAAAGACAGAGACCGGACTGCGCCGTCCGCTTCGTCCGGGGGATACGCTCGTTCTGACGAAATGGATTGCGCTTGGGGGGACTGCAGCCTTGGCTCTGAACTACGAAGATAAATTAAAGGGAAGATACCCATTTTCCCTGATTGACCGCGCGAAGGAATTCGAGAAACTGATGTCCGTCGCGCAGGAGGCACGAGCCATTAACCACTTCGGTACAGCCGCTGTGCACGATTTGTCGCAAGGCGGAGTGTTTGGCGCGCTCTGGGAAATGGCGGAGCATGCGGGCGTTGGACTCGAAGTGGATTTAAAGAAAATTCCTGTCAGACAGGAGACAGTAGAGATTTGTGAATATTTTGATGTCAACCCATACGAGCTGTATTCGGCAGGATCACTGCTGGTGGGCGTGGAGCACGGAGAGTCCCTGGTACGGGAGCTGGCGCGGTGTTCTATTCCGGCAGCGGTGATCGGGCGTGTTACGGAGGAAAAGGGCAGAGTGATTCTGAATGGAGAGGACTGCCGCTATCTGGACCGCCCGAAACGGGATGAGTGGTATCGGCTGACAGAGAAAAACAGTGATATGAAGAGCTGTCCATAAAAGGACAGGTGGTAATATGGCAGAGCTGTCCATGAAAAAGGCAGGAGGCAAATACAGCAGAGCTGCTATATTCATAGAAAATAGAAAACAGAACAAAGTGACAGCATACTGTCAGAGTATATGGCAGAGCTGTCGATGATGCAGGAGGATAGATCAATGAGAGAACAGATTTTAACGTTTCTGGAGAAGAACAGTAAAATAGATCTTGGTGAGCTGGCGATTCTGCTCGGCTCCAGTGAAGCAGTGATTGCCAATGAAGTAGCACAGATGGAGAAGGAGCAGGTAATCTGCGGGTACCATACGCTGATTGACTGGGAGAAAACATCTTCCGAGAAGATCACAGCCCTGATTGAGGTGCGTGTGACACCGCAGAGAGGGCAGGGCTTTGACTCAATTGCAGAGCGCATTTATAACTATCCGGAGGTGCAGTCCGTATATCTGATTTCGGGCGCGTACGATCTTCTTGTGATTCTGCAGGGCAAGACACTGCGCGAGGTATCCAGCTTCGTGAGCGACAAGCTGTCAACGCTTGATACGGTGCTGAGCACAGCGACTCACTTTATCCTGAAGAAATACAAGGACTACGGCACCATTATGGGGAAAAAATCTAAAGACGAAAGGATGCTGGTGACACCGTGAGAAATCCATTATCAAAGAAAGTAATGTCAATTGAACCTTCCGGCATCCGCAAGTTTTTCGATATCGCAAACGAGATGGAGGATGTCGTTTCGCTCGGTGTAGGCGAACCTGATTTTGATACGCCGTGGCATGTCCGTGACGAGGGTATTTATTCTCTGGAAAAAGGAAGGACCTTTTATACCTCAAACTCAGGCCTGAAGGAGCTGAGAATTGAGATCAGCAAATATTTAAAACGAAGATGTAATCTGGACTATGATCCGATCAAGGAGACACTTGTGACGGTAGGCGGCAGCGAGGGTATCGATATCGCACTGCGTGCGATGCTGGACCCGGGTGATGAGGTACTGATCCCGCAGCCGTGCTACGTTTCCTATCTTCCGTGTGTGGTACTGGCAGACGGGGTTCCGGTCACGATTGAGCTGAAGGAAGAGAACGAGTTCCGTCTGACGAAGGAAGAGCTTCTGGAAAAGATTACCGATAAGACCAAGATGCTGATTCTGCCGTTCCCGAACAATCCGACCGGAGCCGTGATGCGCCGGGAGGATCTGGAAGCAATCGCAGAGGTTGTAATCGAGCATGATTTGTATGTGCTGTCTGATGAGATTTATTCCGAACTGACGTATGAAGGAGATCACGTATCAATCGCGAGTCTGCCGGGGATGTGGGAACGTACCCTGACAATCAACGGATTTTCAAAATCATACGCAATGACCGGCTGGCGTCTCGGCTATATCTGTGGTCCGCGGGAGATTGTCAGTCAGATGACGAAGATTCATCAGTTTGCGATCATGTGCGCACCGACTACGAGCCAGTATGCGGCTGTGGAGGCGATGAGAAACGGGGATGAAGATGTACGCATGATGCGGGAAGCCTACAACCAGAGGCGGCGCTATCTGATGCACGCGTTTAAGGAGATGGGATTGAAGTGCTTTGAACCGTTTGGTGCATTTTATGTATTCCCGAGTATCAAGGAATTTGGCTTATCTTCAGATGAGTTTGCGATGCGGCTGCTGGAAGAGGAGCATGTGGCAGTTGTGCCGGGAACTGCATTCGGTGAATGCGGGGAAGGTTTCCTGCGTATTTCCTATGCGTATTCCATTGATGATCTGAAGGTGGCACTGGAGCGTATGGGAAGATTTATCAAGAGACTGAAAGCGCAGCAGGAGAAATAGAGTTTACTGTTTGAACGGCAGCTGCTCCGCTGTGAACCATAACAGAGAAAAGCTGCGGTGCGGCTTTGAATGTATCGTTTTGACAACTGTGAGGGAGACAGGAAAAATATGGCAAGACTTAATATTGTATTATTTGAGCCGGAAATCCCTTCCAATACCGGAAATATCGGGCGTACCT
This sequence comes from Lachnospiraceae bacterium, assembly GCA_030524665.1. Taxonomy (GTDB): domain Bacteria; phylum Bacillota; class Clostridia; order Lachnospirales; family Lachnospiraceae; genus Choladousia. The sequence goes on from JAUNGL010000098.1 coordinate 3,162, forward strand.
GTGTAGCAACAGGTACGCGCCTTCATTTAATCGAGCCTCTCGGGTTCAGTTTATCAGAAAAGGCGCTGAAGCGGGCCGGAATGGACTACTGGTCACAGCTTGATGTGACACGCTATCTGGATTATGAAGAGTTTCTGGAGAAGAACCCGGGAGCGAAGATTTATATGGCGACTACGAAGGGACAGAAGCTCTACACAGAGGTTTCGTATGAGCCTGACTGCTATCTGATGTTCGGGAAAGAGAGCGGCGGTATTCCGGAGGAAATATTGAAAGAGCACCCGGATACAGCGGTGAGGATTCCGATGATCGGGGAGACGAGGTCCCTGAATCTGGCGAATTCAGTGGCTGTCGTACTGTATGAGGCACTCAGACAGAATGAGTTTGCTGGTATGAAGCTGGAGGGACAGCTTACGAAGTATGAATGGTAAAAATCCAATCTGACAGTCAGCGGACGGGATTACCGCAGGTGGTGAGATAAATGAATGTAAAATTACCGAAGGAATTTGAAATAAGAATGAAGGCGCTGCTGGGCGATGAGTATGAGGCGTTTCTGCGTACGTATGAGAAGCCGGGACGTAAGGGACTGAGAGTCAATACGCTGAAAATCAGTGCAGAAGAGCTTGAACGGATTGCTCCATTTAAGATGGACAGGCTTTCCTGGATTCCGCTTGGATATCAGTATGATAAGAATACGGAAACAGAGACTGGCGATACGGCGTTCCGGCCCATACCGGAGCCGTCCCGTCATCCGTTTTATTACGCGGGGCTTTATTATTTGCAGGAGCCGAGTGCAATGACCCCGGCCAGTGTGCTTCCGGTAGAGCCGGGAGATTACGTGCTTGACCTGTGCGCAGCGCCGGGCGGCAAGGCGACTGCGCTTGCGGCGAAGCTTCAGGGAAAAGGGCTGCTTGTTGCGAATGATATCAGTGCATCCCGGGCGAAAGCACTGCTGAAGAATCTGGAGGTTTTTGGGGTAAAGAACTCCTTCGTAACGAATGCAGTACCTGCGAGGCTTGCGGAGCAGTTCGGTGTCTATTTTGACAAAATTCTCGTCGATGCACCGTGTTCAGGGGAGGGAATGTTCCGAAAGGATATTGCAAATGCAAGAGCATGGAGTCTTGAGAAAGTAGAAGCCTGTTCGAAGATCCAGAAGGACATTGTCCGGCAGGCAGTCTCAATGCTGCGGCCGGGCGGAATGCTGCTGTATTCGACATGCACCTTCTCACCGGAAGAAAATGAGCAGGTCATCGCATATCTTCTGCGGGAATGCCCGGAGATGGAGCTGTGCGGGATTCCGTGGCAGGAAGGATTTTCACATGGCAGGCCGGAACTGTGCAAGGAAGAGCTTTCAGCAGGGTCTGACTTAGAAGAGCTGAAGAAGTGTGTCCGTATCTTTCCTCATAAGATGTCCGGAGAAGGTCATTTTCTGGCACTTCTCAGAAAGCGTGGGTGCGCAGCGGAGAAGGATACGGCTCTGCTCCGGCAAAGTAACTCCACGGAAGCTGATGAATCGGGACACAGGAGTCCGAATCAGATTCCGGGAAGAAGAATTTCAAGTAAAGGAATTGCAGCAGGGAACGAAAATCTGGGAGGATCTGCGGTACGGAAAGCGCCGACCCGCACAGAATGGGGAATATTGGAAGAATTTTTGCGAGATGTCAGTATGGACTGCCGTAAGGATGAAATTGAAGTACGAAACGGCAAGGTCTATCTGGTATCGGAAATGCCGAAGCAGGTGCAGGGGATTCCATTTCTGAGAAATGGGTTGTATCTTGGAGAAATCAGGCGAGGCCGTTTTGAACCTTCGCAGTCCTTCGCAATGGCGCTTAAAGGCGCGGAGTATACTTCTGTACTTGACTTTGACTGGACGGACGAGCGCGTATACCGCTATCTGCGCGGGGAAACGGTGGAAGCTGATGACAAACAGCCTGCCCGCAGCAGAGGATGGCAGCTTGTCTGCGTGAACGGGTATCCGCTCGGATGGGGAAAGCTCACGAACGGGACGCTGAAGAATAAGTATCATAGTGGATGGCGGATGCAGAACTGAAACGCCGGAATCAATTATGGAGCCAACTTCCCGGATCTTGCCGGAAAATGGCTCCATAACTGCTGCGGCATATATTTATTTTACTTTTACCTTTACGATATCACTGAAAGTTCCGTATTTTTTCTTTCCGTCAATGGTCTTGTATGCTCTTACCTTGAAATAATATGTTTTCCCGCTGGAAAGTGATTTCTTTGTGTAGCGGAGCGTATTTGCCTTGACTGCCGCTATTTTCTTGTAGCCCTCAGATTTCTTCTGGGACATATAGATTTCATAACCGGTAACACTGCTCAGTTTCTTCCAGCTGATTACCGCGGCTTTCTTTTTGGCAGCCGGTTTGGCGACCGTAACCTTTTTCGGAATTACGTAAACTGTGCATGCAGTGCTCTTTCCGCTGGCCGTGTAGACTGTGACAGTCGCTTTTCCTGTACTCTTAGCCCAGATCTTTCCATCTGAATTTACAGGGGCGATATTCGTGTTGCTGCTTTTGAACAGAATCGTCTCGGAAGCTCCTTTGTTCAGGGAAGCTTTCAGAGTAAAGCTCTTTCCGTGAATAATCGTCACAGTTTCTTTATTCAGGCTGATGGCCTTTACGGGCTTTACCACCTGAACCGTATAGTAGGCTTTCAGGCCATTGTGGGTGGTGGCAGTAATTTTAACGGTTCCGGCAGCGATTCCCTTTACTTTTCCGTTTTTATCTACCGTTGCGATTTTTTTATTGCTGCTTGTATAGGTGACGGGGACATCTTTGCGTGTACCGTTGTCAACCTTTACCGCCTGCGTATACGTCTTTCCAACCTGAATTGAAACAGACTGTTTGCTGAAATTCAGCGTTTCAGGATTGCGGAGAACCTTGACCGTCAGGCTGGCCATCTTGCCGCTGGTAGTCTTCGCGATGATGCTGACCTGCCCCTCCCGCTTTGCTTCAATGATTCCGATATTGTCAACCGAAGCAATCTCCTCATTGCTGCTGCTCCAGGAGATTGCATCCGTCGTAGCGGCAGGAAGAACCGTGTATTCCGCCAGATACGTCTGCTCCGGGAAGAGGGAGACAGATTTTTTGGCAAAACGCAGGGAGGTTGATCTTACTGCGGACAGTGGGACGAAGGGGATGTTGTTCTCGTCTGCGTAGGTGTTGGCCGCGGAGCCTGCGTAGCCGTAGATGACGGCATTATTGCTGTCATTTAGTAAGGTATTTTCGATTGTCTTGACACTGTTTGGAATGGTAATTTTTTTCAGTTCATCGCATTGTGCAAAAACTTTGCTTACATAAACCGGGTCGCCTAATTGCGTCACCGTATTGGGAATTGTAACTTCCAGAAGGCTGGCACAATGATAGAATGCCTTCGGCTCAATCTTGTTCAGGCCTTTATTCAGTACCAGCTTTTTCAGAGCAGTATTCTCTGCAAATGCCGAGCCTCCAATGACTTTTACAGAACCTGGGATAGTAATGGAAGTCAGACTTTCGCATTTATAAAAAGCTTCACCGTCAATGGACTGAACATTTTTGCCGATTTTGACAGTTTTGAGTTTCGGACACTCTTTAAAGCATGTATTTGGAATTTCTTTCAATCCGGATCCAATTACAACCTTCTGCAGATTGCTGCAATATGCGAAAGCTTCACATACGAAAGCCGGATCTCCTATCTGTGTCACGGTGTTGGGGATCGTGACTTCCTGAAGACTGTCGCAATGATAGAATGCTTTCGAATCAATCCTGTTCAGGCCATTATTCAATACCAGCGTTTTCAGGGCAGTATTCTCTGCAAATGCAAAACTTCCAATTTCTTTTACGGAACCCGGGATAGTAATAGAAGTCAGACTTACGCATTTAGAAAAAGCTTCACTGCCGATGGACTGCACATTTTTACCGATGGTCACAGTTTTGAGTTTCGGACATTCTTTAAAACATGTATTTGGAATTTCCTTCAGTCCATTTCCAATTGCGACCTTCTGAAGATTATCACAGTATGCAAAGGCTTCACATACGAAAGCCGGATTTCCTATCTGCGTTACCGTATTGGGAATTGTAACTGTTTTCAGGCTGTCACAATTACGGAATGCAGCACCTTCAATCTCCCTTACTGTAGACGGGATATTCACAGATGTCATCCACTGGTTATCCTCAAATGCCCATCCGCCGATCACAGTTACAGATTTTCCTTTGATTTTAGAAGGAATCCGTACCGCGGTCTCACCACCCGTATATTTGGTGATTGTGACTTCATTATCATGGACCTCATACTGGTAAAACCCGTCCGTCTCTGCTGCTTTTACCGTCCCCGGAAGCAAGATTCCCACAGCAATCGCGGCCGCTGCCAATAATTATGAAATTTTCACGTTTTTCCCTCGCTTTCCTTTTTTTATGAATTTTAGCACCGGGATTTTGGGCTGTCAAGATTGGTCAAGAGAGCCTGGTCATACATAAGCGGTGTGGCTGTGGTTTGCAAAAACCAAGGGCGATTGAGTTTTTAAGTCAGGTGCTGTAATTGACAGAAAATTCAAAGAAAGATATAAAATAGAAAAACTTTAAAAAAAATCAAAAAAGTACTTGCATTTTGTGGAATCGAATGCTATACTAAACAGGCTTGAAACAGAGAGCACAAAGTTTTAAGCCTGAAGCGATGCGTGGCTCAGCTTGGTAGAGCGCTGCGTTCGGGACGCAGAGGTCGCAGGTTCAAATCCTGTCGCATCGACTCCTTGGCAGGGGCGCCGGAACACTTGTCAGTAAGTGTTCCGGTCATTTAAAAAATACCAAGGATATCATTTTATAAGATTTGCGGGTGTAGTTCAATGGTAGAACACCAGCCTTCCAAGCTGGATACGTGGGTTCGATTCCCATCACCCGCTTTTTTGCTGTCCGGATTTATGCAGAAAGCCGCGGCAGGGATCAGGACAGAGTACATTTACGGAAAAGTCCTTGTGTTTCTGAATTCATCACATGACTTTATCACATATCTTCTGAGTTACCGTTATCCGGAATATATTCCATGATATCCTCGACTTTACAGTTCAGTATGCTGCATAAGCGGTCAACTGTGTTGACTTCTATATTCTTGTTTTTTCGCAGCCGGTCGAGCAAAGAACGGTTGATTCCGTACTGGGTATAAAGTGCATACTGAGTAATTCCACGTTCTTTCATAGTTTTCCACAAACGAGTATAAGTAATCATATATACACCTCCTTCATCCTGAAATAATTTTACCACATAACTGTTCCGCACATTTACAGTTACTTTTTATGTTATTATGGCTGTAAAATCGAAATAATAACAGTGTTAACGTAAATACACTTGTAAATATAAGGAAAAAAGCGGTTATTTACTGTGAAAAATGCGTAATAACAATCTGAACTGTTATTTTGTATGTTACTATTCACGGCCCTGCGGTCCGCGAACTGGATAGATCCTCGCGGGACAGCTGCCCCGTGAATAGTAACTTTTGTATTCTTCTTCGGAAAAGGGGAAATAAAGGTGGTAAAAATTATCAAGATGCGTTATAATAACATGGAAATAATTCAACTGAAAAGGAGGATATTATGTACTGTTATAGAAAAGTTACGGAAGACCTGTATTGGGTCGGAAGCAATGACCGCCGTCTGGCTATGTTTGAGGGTGTTTACTCAGTACCGGCAGGCGTATCATACAATTCCTACCTTCTCATGGATGAGAAAACAGTCTTATTCGATACGGTAGACAAAGCAGTAAAAGGTGTATTTTTTGAGAATATCAAGGCAGTACTTGGGAACCGTAAGCTGGATTATCTGGTAGTTCACCATATGGAACCGGATCATTCTGAGGCAATTCAGGAGCTGGTGATGCGGTATCCGGAGGTAAAGATTATCTGCAATGCGAAGATTGCGGCAATGATTAAGCAGTACTTTGAGTTTGATATTGATTCACGTGCTGTTCTGATGAAAGAAGGGGACAGCTTCAGCACAGGAAAGCACAATCTCGTATTTGTCATGGCTCCGATGGTTCACTGGCCGGAGGTTATGGTATCTTACGATACGACGGACAAGATCCTGTTCTCAGCAGACGGATTCGGAACATTCGGTGCACTGAACGGCGCATTGTTTGCAGATGAAGTGAACTTTGAACGTGATTATCTGGATGAAGCGAGAAGATACTATACCAATATCGTTGGAAAGTACGGTGATCAGGTACAGACGCTTCTGAAGAAGGCTTCTTCTCTTGAAATCGAGATGATCTGTCCGCTGCATGGATTCGTATGGCGCAAGAATATCGGAGACTTTATTTCCAAATATATGCACTGGAGTTCCTATGCACCGGAAGATTATGGCGTTATGATTGCATACGCTTCCGTATATGGCCATACTGAGAATGCGGCTGAGATTCTTGCGTGCCGTCTGCGTGAGCGCGGGATCCGCACAGTGATGTATGATGTATCTGTGACTCCGGCATCGGATATCATTGCTGCTTCCTTCCGCTGGAGCCATCTGGTATTTGCTTCTACGACATACAATGCAGGCGTTTTTGTAAATATGGAAGCCCTGATCTTTGACCTTGTGGCACACAATATCCAGAACAGAACGATTGCTCTGATTGAGAACGGCTCCTGGGCACCGACCAGCGGAAAATTGATGCGTGCAGAGTTCGAAAAGTGCAGAAATATGACGATTCTCGAGAACTGCATTACACTGAAGTCTTCTCTGAAGGAAGATCAGCTTGCAGAGATCGACGCACTGGCAGATGCACTGGCAGATACACTTCCGCAGAGTGCAAAGGCAGTTCCGGCAGAAGAGAAAGAAGCACAGACAGCAACAGCGGCTGCTGAGAATGTGATGGACCCGGCGTCATTCTTCAAGTTCTCTTATGGCCTTTTTGTACTGACTGCAAAGGACGGAGCAAAGGATAACGGCTGTATCATCAATACGGCACAGCTTTTTACAGATGTTCCGAAGCGCATCACAATTGCAGTAAACAAAGCGAACTATACGAATGAAATGATTAAAAAGACAGGTGTCTTCAATGTATCCATTCTTTCTACCGATGTACCGTTTAAGGTATTCCAGCATTATGGATTCCAGAGCGGAAGAGATGTGGACAAGTTTGCAGGTGTGGAAAAAGTGCGTACTGCAAATGGGCTGTGCTATATTCCGGAGTACTCGAATGCAGTGATTTCAGGTAAGGTGGTTGAGTCGTATGATTTCGGAACACATACACTGTTCGTTGCAGAGGTGACAGAGGCAGTGACACTGTCCAATGTACCGAGTGTGACTTACCAGTATTACTTTGATCATATCAAGCCGCAGCCGCAGCCGACTACGAATAAGACAGGCTATGTCTGCAAGATCTGTGGATATATCTACGAGGGAGAGACACTTCCGGAGGATTACATCTGCCCGCTTTGCAAGCATGGAGCAGAAGATTTTGAGAAACTGTAAGAAACGCAGTTACTGATAAAAATAAGAAAAATTGGAAACTGTAAAAATGTAAAACAGCAGCAGATGCTGCTTAGAAAACAGGAGGATTTATCATGAAATATGTATGTGACGTATGTGGATGGGAATACGATGAGGAAGCAGGATCACCGGAAAACGGGATTGCACCGGGAACTAAATGGGAAGATGTACCGGAAGATTTCGAGTGCCCGCTTTGCGGAGTAGGCAAGGATTCCTTCTCAGAGGTTTAATGGTACAGGAGGCCTGAAACGGTGCAGGGACTTCGTTTGAATCATTGAGTACAGTCATTCATCTAAAGGTTAAAATCAAAAATGCAGGAACGGCGGGCATGTGGTGTACCGCCGTTTCTGCATTTGAATCGTAAATTTCCAATGTACTGTCAATAAATATAAGTAAAGTCACAATTCTGCGGTCTCTTCTATCTGGTCATTGCATATGGAAGAACCGGTCAGCTGTTTACTTTCAGAATCTTCCGGTCATAAGTCATCAACCCGTTGATCTCTTCCTCCACATCTGATACCTGCGTATAGACGGCTGCAGCCAGTCCATCCTTCTGCAAATCCAAAATCGTCTGCTGAAGCCGCTGGAAAGCCCTCGTAAATTCACTGGTATCTTTGTAAGCGCGGTATCCATAGGAACGGTCACAGTACAGATGACCGTTCACCGGACAGGAATATCCGCCGTACTCGGAGAGAACAAAGGGACGCCTGTCCTTTTTTACACGCAGCTTGCGGAAATAATTGTGGACACTTTTGATATCCCCGCCGCCCTGGTCAAACCAGCCGCTGGCATGGTCAATGAGCCGTGTATCGTCTGCGCGACGGATCTTTTCTGTAATACGAAGTGCATCAAACTGTCCCCAGCCTTCATTGAAAGGAACCCAGAGACCGATGCAGGGACAATTATAGAGCTGGTCAATCATGTGCATCAGGTCTTCTTCCCATTGCCGTCTGCCCTTTTGGCTGGTACGGGAGAACAGTCGGTAATTATGATCCTTAATGAGCACTGCCGCCGCAGGAAAAATGGTTGGAAGATAACAGACAAACGGCATGAAGAGTTTTCCACCGCCGTTTATCATGTCCTGCCAGACAACCATTCCGAGACGGTCGCAATGGTAATACCAGCGCATCGGCTCGATTTTCAGATGCTTGCGCAGCATATTGAAGCCGAGCTTTTTCATCTGCCGGATATCAAAGACCATAGCCTCATCGCTCGGCGGCGTATAGAGACTTTCCGGCCAGTAGCCCTGATCCAGAATACCGTTGAAAAAGTAGGGCTGGTTATTCAGAAACAGGCGCGGATGACCGTTTTCGTCTGTCCCGACGGAAAATTTCCGCATGGCGAAATAGCTCTGCACCCGGTCTGAGGGTGTTATGATGCTGATGTCGTAGAGATACGGCTGTTCCGGACTCCAGGATTTAAAGTCGGGCAGCGGGAGGTCGCGTACGATCCGGGGGCTGTCTGACGAAAAGTCCCGTTTATTTACATAGGAACAGAAGAAATCATCCCCCTGCATCATCTGGATTTCCAGATGCTCCGGTTCTGTCAGGGTAATTTCCAGACGGACAGCACTTTCATCGTAGAGCGGAGTGATTTTCAGGGATTCAATCCGTTTCTCGGGAACCCATTCCATCCAGACCGTCTGCCAGATTCCGCTCTGTGCCGTATAAAACATTCCGTGCGGCTGCAGTGTCTGCTTTCCGCGGCAATGACAACTCAGATCCGTGTCATCCTGAACACGGACCCAGAGCTTGTTTGAGCCTTTTTTCAGGTAGTCTGTCACATCAAAGAAGAAGGACAGATAGCCGTTCTGATGACTGCCAAGCAGTTTTCCGTTCCACCAGACGGAGCAGGAATGGTCCACGGCCCCGAAATGAAGCAGCAGCCGCTGCCCCTTCGGAATGGAATCAAGGTGGATTGTCCGAAAATACCAGAGATATTCCCCGGGCTCCAGACGTCTGCCTACACCGGAGCGGCTGCATTCCGGAGAAAAAGGAACAAGAATCTGTCCATCGACAGATTCGGGACGTTCTTTGTGCTTGGTAAAGGTGTAATCCCATAATCCGTTCAGGCATGTCCAGTTGTCACGTCGGAACTGGGGGCGCGGGTATTCGGAGAGTATGTCATTGTGTATCTCATCAGAACGTGAATCATTGGAAGAAACAGCTTCACTCCATATGGTCGAAAGTTCGTGATGATGAACCGGCTTTGCTTTGCCGGATTTCAGTGCGGAAAGAGCATCAAGTAAGCGCATGGTATCACCCTCCAAAGTAGTGGTGCCGACACAGTGCGGCGTACCCGAAATATGTCTGGGAGTTCATACCGGCAGTTCCTATGTCAGATTCGCAGGTAAGATTTACCAATTATATTTCCGGATATATGTGAATATCATATCACAAAATAAAAGTAATCTCAACTGTGATGTAGGACGCGGGCGATGGATTGTTATAGTTATAGTTTAGTCAAATTCGTGTTTAGTTGACGATGGACGGACGCCGGGAATCCGCATTTGGGCTGC
>JAUNGL010000099.1 GCA_030524665.1 Lachnospiraceae bacterium
AACGATTCCCATTTTTAATGTGGGAAGTTTGAGTTATTAATAAAAATGCAGATGAAGAGAAAATGTTGAAAGTAGGAAAGATTTCCACTTTATTCCTTGGCGCTATTGTTATCATGGTAGGTCTGTTCCTCAACGGACTTCAGGAAACCAGCCTTTTCAATATGATGATGATGGTAAGTTCTCTGATTGCGCTGCCGATGCTGATTCCGGCTCTGTTTGGATATTTTGTAAAGAAAACGCCGGATTGGGCTGCATGGGCCACTATTCTGGTAGGTGCAGCGGTGTCCTATTTCGTAGCATTTGTGGTATCACCGGAGATGATCCAGAATATTTTCCACCTGTCAACGCCGCTGACTTCAAGAGAATTCGGAGATTTGCAGTCACTGACCCTGGGTGTAGTATTACACGGATGCATCACACTGCCGTTCTTCCTGCTCAGCCAGCTCTTCTTTAAAGGATATTCTAAAGATCGTCAGGCTGAAGTAGATCTGTTTTTCAGCAATGTGGAGACTGAAGTAGTTGCCGAAAAGGAAGATGGCGAGAATTTGGATAACCGTCAGAGAGAAATGCTTGGAAAGCTGATTTTGGCTATGGGCGTGGCAATTATGGCGCTGATTCTCGTACCGAATCCGCTCTCACAGAGGCTTGTGTTTATCGGTGTGGGAGGTATTGTGGCTATCGTAGGTGTAGGGTTGTTGCTCTCTGCAAAGCAAGCTGCAAAACAGGCAGGTAAGAAAGCAGGTAATTAAGATGGAAAAGACAGTATTGGAACAGTATCTGAATCTGGCTGACAAAAAAATAGAGGCGGAATGCTGCAGACTGGGAAAGAAAATTCCTTATATTGCCGAGGATGGTGTTTATAAGAAGGATATGAGAGATGTGAACCTCTCCTGGTGGACCAACGGATTCTGGAGCGGAATGCTCTGGCAGCTTTATAAAAACACAGGGAAAGAGTTATATAAAACTACGGCGGAACATACAGAGACAGAATTAGACCGTGCACTTGAGAATTTTGAAGGGCTTCACCATGATGTGGGATTTATGTGGCAGCTTACAGCCGTAGCTGATTATAAAATGACGGGAAATCCTGTCGCCAGAAGGAGAGCGCTTCACGCGGCAACACTGCTCGCAGGACGCTACAATGATGCCGGACAGTTTATCCGTGCCTGGAATCTGGACAAAACCGGTTGGATGATTATTGATTGTATGATGAATCTTTCGCTGCTCTTCTGGGCAGCGGAGGAGACGGGAGATCCGCGTTACCGGCAGATTGCAATCCATCACGCAGATACGGCTCAGAGAGTTTTGATAAGAGAGGATGGAAGCTGTAATCATATAGCTGTTTTTGATCCGGAAAGCGGAGAAGTACTGGAAAAACCAGAGGGCCAGGGTTATGCATCAGGTTCCTCCTGGGCCAGAGGACAATCCTGGGCGGTTTATGGATTTGCTCTCGCCTATACACATACCGGTAAGAAAGAATATCTGGAAACAGCGAAAAAGGCAGCCCATTATTTTATCGCAAATGTCGCACTGACCGGATATGTATCATTGGTGGATTTCCGGGCGCCCGAGGAGCCTGTAATGCTGGATACCACTGCAACAGCCTGTGCAATCTGCGGTTTGCTTGAAATTGCGGATGCAGTTTCAGAATATGAGAAGAAATTATATAAAGATGCTGCAGAAAAGATGGTGGATGCATTGGTGGAGCAGCATTGTGACTGGAACCCTCAGTCGGATGGAATCCTGCAGCATGGAACAGCAGCATATCACAGAGAAGAGGATACGGAGGTGCCGATTATTTATGGCGATTATTTTCTGATTGAGGCATTGATGCGGCTTGCTGGAAAAGGATTTAAAGTCTGGTAATATGGATAAAATTGGAAATGATAAAATGATAAAACTGGATTCTCCCAGAGTATGGAGAACTTATACCGGAGGCAGGAGGCTGAATCAGCTGCATGGAAACTGTGATGGGAAGGTGTCTCAATATCCGGAAGAGTGGATTATGTCTGTGGTAAATGCCAGAAATACGGGAATAAGCAGTGAACAGGAAGATGGTATGAACCATCTTCCTGATTATGATAATCAGACTCTGAAAGCACTGATTGAATCGGCTCCGTATTATTATCTGGGAGAGAAGCATGTTGAAAAATATGGATCGTTTCCCGGAGTACTGGTGAAAATAATTGATTCGGCAGAGAGACTGACTGTACAGGTTCATCCTGACCGGGAAATGGCGAGACGCCTGTTCGGGTCTGAATATGGTAAAACAGAGTGCTGGCATATTCTGGATGATACTCCGGTTCGGGGAGTGAAGCCGTATGTCTATATGGGATTTAAGCCGGGGATTACGAAAGAACGGTGGAAAGAATTGTTTTTCCATCAGGATGTCAATGGAATGTTAAATGCCATGCATAAAATAGAAGTAAAAAAGGGTGATACGATTCTGATTAAAGGCGGAGTTCCCCATGCAATCGGTGAAGGCTGTTTTCTTATGGAGATACAGGAGCCTACGGATTATACAATCCGTGTGGAAAGAGTGACCCCGAGGGGGGTTGTAATTGACGACGGGATGTGTCATCAGGGAATAGGTTTTGAAAAAATGTTTGAATGTTTTTCGTATAATGGTGTTACCTGCGAGGAAGCATTAGAAAAATGGTTTGTCAGACCGAATGTGCAATCAGAAATGCCGGGAGGCAGAATTGTGACTCTGATTGGATATGATTCCGTGCCATTTTTTCAACTTGAAAGAATAGAAGTTACAGATAAATTGGCAGTAAACGAAGTTGATAGATTTTCTGGTATTTATATTTTAAAAGGAAAAGGTAAAATTGTAAGTAAAGGAAATGTCAGAAAAGTAGAAGCTGGCGAGCAGTTTTTCCTGCCAGCAGGAGTAGGGATGTGGGAAGCCGAGGCGGACAAAGAAAATTCTCTGATGATTATGCGTTTTATGGGACCGGAATTAAGGGAAATGCAGGATTAACAGGAGGTGCAGTATGCGGAAAAGTATCATGCTGACATCTGTTCAGGATGCAGAAGAATTTGTAAATATTGCCGCAAAGTGCAATTTTAATGTCAAAGTGAAGAAAAGGCTTGTAGCCCGCACCCTAAACTGACTTTCGGTTCTCTCATTTGCACCACCATCTGTCCAGCCGCTTGCGGCAGAAGGACGTATAGTAAAAGATCAATAGACAGAGAACCTGTCGTAAATCTAATGTGGAGGAGCCCACTATGAAAAGAATTTACGACAATTGTTGTGGTATTGATGTGCACAAAAAACTGATTGTTGCCTGCTTTATTCATGGCAAAGAACAGGATATCAAAGAGTTTGGTGCAACTACAAAAGAGCTACGAATAGTAAAAAGTTAAGAGTTTTCCACTGTCTTTTTTTGCCCACTCCCTGTATACTGAATGTATGGATTACAGGGGGGAATTACACACAATGAGTAAACAAAAGACAAGAAAAAAAAGTATCAAAGAAAAGCCTGTCATGAAAAAGCTTTCCAAAGAAGAAAAACTAAAGCGGAGAAGACGGCAGGTCAGGATTGAGCGTATTATTTTGGGAACTGTTTTGCTTATCGTTCTTTTGGGACTGGGGATCGGTCTGAAAAGTCTGTTGCCCGGAATCATTGGCAGGGATTCCGGAAAAAAAGACTATGCGAATGTTCCGATGCCGGAGATTGACGAACAGCTTTTAACAATCAACGAATATTCCAGACCCGGACTGGCCGTGGGTACGATCAACGGAGTAGTGATCCACTATACGGCCAACCCCGGCAGCACGGCCCAGAATAACCGGGATTATTTTGAAAATCTGAAGGACAGCCATTTGACTAAGGTCAGCAGCAATTTCATCGTGGGGCTGGAAGGCGAGATTATCCAGTGTGTTCCTGTCAATGAGATGGCCTATGCTTCCAACAGCAGAAATTCTGACACGGTGTCTATCGAGTGCTGTCATCCGGATGTTACGGGGAAATTCACGGATGCTACCTATCAGTCTCTGGTACAGCTGACGGCCTGGCTCTGCAGCCAATTCGGATTGAGTGAAGAAAGTGTGATCCGGCATTATGATGTGACAGAGAAGATTTGCCCGAAATATTTCGTGGAGCATGAGGATGCCTGGATGACGTTTAAGGAAGACGTGGGTGCAGTTCTGAGACGGGGCTGAGATTTGAAGTAAGTTACTGTTTATGGCGCTGCGGTTTGAGAACAGTAAGTGCTCCCAGCTGATGCCGCATTGTTCTGCCAGCTGTTCCAGGGTAATGTCATTTTCGTATTGTTTACGAATGTAATCCAGCGATTTGGAAATACGGTCCTCGGAAAGCAGGTGGTTCCATAGATTTTCTCTGGATTGAAAATAGCAGGAAAACAACTTTTGCCACAGCAGGAGAAGATGAGCCATTAAACTCAGCTCGCATTCGCTCGGAGTAAGCTCAGAAAATGAAAAGATTTGTTCCAGCTCACAAACCAGACTGGGATAGTAAGGGGAGGATTTTGGTACACAAAGAGTACTGTCCTGTCCGTGGTAGAGAAAGGGCAGCAGATATTTATTCAGGTAAGGGTAGGTCTGTGTGTCAAAGAGCCAGACAGGAGTGAAAACGAAGGCGCGGAAGCTGCAGCCGCTGTTTTGATACGATAAACCGTAATGAATCTGTGCCGGAGGCAGAATCATGTAGTCACCTGCTTCTAAAAGAAAACGTTGGTTTTCCACATGGAATTCCATAGCGCCGCTGCAGATCCGGAGGATTTCCATTTCAGGATGCCAATGAGAGTAAAGAAGCTCCCGACATCCTTCCTCCAGTACCGTATGATGGAAGCAATAAGGCCGTCCTTCCGTAAAGTGGGAAAATTTTTCCAGCAGCCGCATGGCAGATCTCCTTCTAAATCAATATCGTGTTAGATTATGTCAAATATATTAAAGATATTTTGAACATACGTCAATATAATGATGTCAGCTAATTACGATAGAATTCAGGAGGAAGCCATGAAATATGTCATAGATACCCGGATACCGGAAAAACGGCAAAGCGCGGCGGAACAACAGACTGCGGAGAAAAGGGCAGGAAAACGGAGACCGAAATTATCTCAGACTATGCTTCAACGGGCATTGGATTGCGGCACAGTCAGCTATTATGTACAGCAAATGTTTCTGGAAAATCCGGGAAATGTGGAGCTGAAGGGAGAGGCAGTGGGCTGGACTGATTCCGGGACAAAGTCGGGAGCGGAAGTGCGGTGACTGGAGGTTTGATGAAGAATACTTCCCGTCACCGAAGGAGATGATTGCCGAGCTTCACGAGATGGGAATTGAGACCATGGT
This sequence comes from Lachnospiraceae bacterium, assembly GCA_030524665.1. Taxonomy (GTDB): domain Bacteria; phylum Bacillota; class Clostridia; order Lachnospirales; family Lachnospiraceae; genus Choladousia. The sequence continues at coordinate 5,318 of JAUNGL010000099.1, forward strand.
ATCCATTTGGCCTCAGGTAGATGTGAGAAGTGAGAATTATGAGGAAATGAAGCAGCAGGGCTTACTGGTAAAGAGCAATACAGGAGTGGATGTGCAGATGCTTTTCCATGGGAATAATGTGTTTATGGATGCCACCAATCCCAGGACACGTCAGTATGTCTGGGAGAAATGCAGGGAAAATTATGCGGACTTGGGTGTGCGAACTTTTTGGCTGGATGAAGCCGAAGCGGAATTTACCACCTATGACTTTGACAATTACCGTTACTACGCTGGTCCGGTGGAAGAAGTGGGAAATATCTATCCCAGAGAATATGCGAGGATTTTCTATGATGGACAGAAGGCGAGCGGACAGGAGGATATTGTCAGTCTGATTCGATGTGCTTGGGTGGGAAGCCAGCGCTATGGGGCGCTGGTATGGTCCGGAGATATCAGGTCCACATATGAAGATTTCCGCAGACAGATCTGTGCCGGCATTCATATGGGACTCTTCGGAATTCCCTGGTGGACTACTGATATCGGAGGTTTTCACGGCGGTGTAATTGAGGATCCGGATTTCAGGGAATTGCTGGTACGCTGGTTCCAGTTTGGTACTTTCTGTCCGGTCATGCGGATGCATGGCTGTCGACAGCCCGGTGCCCCAATTGTCAATCAGGCGGGCGAGGTGCGGGAACAGACCGGAGCTGGCAATGAGATCTGGAGTTTCGGAGAAGAAGTGTATCAAATTCTGGAAAAATTCATCCGAATTCGGGAGAGAATGCGGGATTATACACGCGATCTGATGAGAGAGGCACACGAAAAAGGAAGCCCCGTTATGCGGGCGCTCTTCTATGAATTCCCTGAGGATAGATATTGCTGGGATATTACAGATGCATATCTCTATGGTTCGGATATTCTGGTGGCTCCTATCTGTCATCAACATGATACCAGCCGTCTTGTCTATCTGCCGTCGGGTGCCGTTTGGACGGATGCCAATACGGGCAGGGACTATCCGGGTGGACAGACGGTGGAAGTGGAAGCTCCTCTTGCTGCCATTCCGGTGTTTCTAAGGGATGGACGTCAGGATTGGATGATCGGGCTGATTTGATAATACGAGTATAAAGGAGAAAGAAAATCAGAGGTATTCCCGCTGTTCAAGCTGTGTTTTGGACGGCGGGTTTTTGCAGTGTGGTTCATTCATATAGGCTCACCGTGCTTACCTTTTAATATGATGCGAAAGACAAATATTCTGCTTCTATTAACTGTAACTTGCCTTCTTCGAAGGCAAGCTGCGGCATACATGGATAAATTGTAACGAATATAGATATTTCGCATCAGAAAGTGCTTGAGATTTTTCGGGGTTAGTTATACTATATTAGTTAGTTAATAGATGCTAACTAAAAAAGAAAGATATGATCGGGATTGGAATACCTGGTTTGATAACTTAAAATTCTCGAAGACAGTTGCAGCAGGAGGAGTGTGAGAGATGGCTGGCAGGGAGCATTTGAATATTGATTACAAAAAACATGTGGAATACCTTCCGTCTACGAAGCGGGTTTTGAAGGGCCGCCTGGAAGAGCGGTTTGGGAGAGAACAGGGAGGATACTGTGGGAGAAGACAAAGAGAATCTATGAGGAGTTTGTGAGGGAATTGCCGTACACAGGCGGCAGCAAAAATTTTATGACACATTCCCTGTATGACTCCATTGCCTGCTTTGCATACTGGGAGGCGATGCCGGAAGAGAAGAGAGAAACGGTGGAGGAATTTACCGGGACAGTCGCGCTGGTGTTTAACGGTGCTCCCTCAAAGAAAAAGCGGAATCCGGAATTTCTGACAGCGAATAACAAGATGCTTTTGAAAGCAGTAGCGGGACTTTTGCGTCTTGTGTTTGCACCGATGAACCGGAAAGTGGATTCCGGAAGCTGGAACAATGCGTGGCGTGTTAAAATCAATCCTGATAAACCGGAGGAAGGGCTGCAAATGGTACTGGTGGGCTGTCCGATTGTGGATTTTGCGAAGAAGCATGGCTATATGGAGCTGATGCCTGCCATGTGCAATCCGGATTATGAGAACAGACCTGAGTTTGGCATTCATCTGATCCGGCCGAAAACTGTGGGGATGGGATATGATATCTGTGACTATCACCTTGTAGGGGATCGGTCTGCGGCAGCGAAGCTGTCTCCTGTCAGAAGAGATGAGAAAGGATTTCTGGTAAATGACGTGCCGGATGGGGAGAGAAAGAGCAGGAAGAATAACTGGGATCTCTATGCGCCTGTTTACAATCTGTTTATGAAAAAAGACCAGAGAGTGTATGAGCAGATGTACGGAAGAATCCGCAGAGTCATAGCAGGCAAACGCGTGCTGGAGCTGGCAACGGGAACGGGACTGATTGCCAAGAATGTGGCAGAGGCGGCGGAATGTCTTGAGGCGACGGATTTTTCTGAGAAAATGATACGGGAGGCGAAGAAAGGAAAATATCCGTCCAACTGTCATTTTTCGGTGGCAGATGCCTGTGATCTGCCTTATCCGGAGCATACATTTGATGCCGTTATTATCTCCAATGCGCTGCATATCATGCCGGAGCCAGAGAAGGCGCTTGCGGAAATCGGCCGGGTACTGAAGCCGGAGGGCCTTCTGATTGCACCGACTTTTACTCATGGAAGGATGGCATTGCCCAGGAAAATGTTATCGCAATTGATGGCAATTGTGGGATTTCATCCGGAGCATAAATGGACGGAAGAAGCCTATCTTTCTTTTTTGCAACGAAACGGATGGCATATCATCGGGAAGAAAACTCTGGCGGCTTCTTTTCCGCTGACCTATGCGGAGTGCAGAAAAGAGAATGGCTGAGGGAAAGGCAGGGGGATGAGCAATGAAGTATACTTTTTGTGAAACAATGGTGAGATGGAGATGATATTTTGGACGAATTGAGTAAACAGCTGGAAGAAATTTTTTCTTACTATGATAAAATGGATAAACCTGTACAGCAGGATGAGACGGTGAATCTGCTTCGGGAAATTCAGGAGCTTTGTGGCTTTATTTCGCCGGAAATGAAGCAGCGTGCGGCGGACACACTGGGAGTGAAGGAAGTGGTGCTGACCTGCCTGATCCGGAGATTTCCCAGTCTGAAGGAAGCAGATTATCAGCATACGGTGACAGTCTGTACCGGAGAACGGTGCGGAAGAAAGCAGGGCATGGAGATTTTTCAGGCTGTAAAGCGGGAATTGCAGATCGAAGGGGGAAATTCTTCCGGAAAACCGATGCTTTCGAAAAATGGTAAGGTTTTGCTGAACATACAAAACTGTCTGAAACAGTGCCGCACGTCTCCGAATCTGATGATCGATGGAAAAGTGTACCGACAGGTGAAGCCGGAGGATGTGCATAAGCTGCTGTCATTCGCAGTCTCTGACCAATGAGCACTGGTTTTGCAGAACAGTTTAAAACCGGAACGGAGGAAGCAGACGGAAATTGACAGGAGGGAGAATGTTTCATTCTCCCTCCTGATTACAGAACCTGAAGAATCATGAAAACGGTAAAGTTTACCGGAAAATGGATTCCACATAATTCCGCATCTCATCATGCGATTTGATATTTCTGGCACCCTCAATCACCGATAATTGCTGCTGTTCCGGCAGGTGCGCGAAACGGTTCAGAATATCGGAATGCAGGGCGAGCTCAAAGGTGCATCCGATCGGAAACTCTTCATTATTGATCATCGCCCTCACCTCCCGGGCCATCCTTGCGCGGCCGGGTGGATTCCGGCAGAGGTTCTGTGACCCAGGCTTCCTTAGGCTGGTCGATTTCGGGGATATTGCCGTCGTCGTAGAGATTTTGGGAAGTATTTTTCTTATCTTTCATTTTTCACACCATCCTTTCCGGAATAGGATGCGCAGATGAATGCAAATTATGCAATGCAATTGCGGACGTTATTTGAAAAAACATTCTTGAAATAAGTAAAAAATACATTGTATAATTACATTTTCTGATGTACACTGAAACGGGCATTCGGGTGGAATGTCACGGCAGATGAGGCTGCCGACTAAATGAAAAGGATGATTACAGATGAATTTTTGCAGTATTGCCAGCGGGAGCAGCGGCAATTGTATTTTTGCAGGAACGGAACACACGAGTATCCTGATTGATGCGGGGATCAGCGGAAAAAAGGTGGCAGAGGGACTCAAGGAACTTGACCGGAAGCCGGAGGAACTGGATGCGATTCTGATTACACATGAGCATTCTGATCATATCAAGGGACTTGGAGTGTTGGCGAGAAAATATGGGATTCCGGTATATTCGGCGCCGGGAACGATCCGGGCGATGTTGGAGAGCAATGCGCTGGGGAAGGTGGATGCTTCTCTGTTTCATGAAATCCATGCAGACGAAAGCTTCCATATCAATGAGATGGAGATTCAGCCGTTCCGTGTATCACATGACGCAGCAGAGCCGGTGGCTTACCGCGTGAACTGTCAGGAGAAATCAGTTGCGGTTGCTACGGATCTGGGATATTATGATGAGTATACGGTGGAGCACCTGAAGGGACTCGATGCGGTCCTGATCGAATCGAACCATGATATCAACATGCTTCAGGTGGGTACATATCCTTATTATCTCAAGCAGAGGATTCTTGGCAGCAGGGGTCATTTGTCGAATGAGAATGCGGGAAGGCTGATCGGAGAGATTCTGCATGACGGTCTGAAGGCCGTGATGCTGGGGCATCTGAGCAAGGAAAATAATTATGAGGCGCTGGCGTTTGCAACGGTGTGTGCGGAGATCACGATGGGAGATAATCCGTACCGGGCAGAAGATTTCCCGATTGCAATTGCCAGACGGGATGTGCCGTCACAGATGATAGCGGTTTGAATTATAACATCTGTTTTGAGATGCGGTCGAGAAGGGGAAGGAGACAGTATGAAAAAAACAATTATTACGGTAGTAGGGAAGGATACGGTAGGTATCATTGCAAAGGTATGTACGTATCTGGCAGAGAATAATGTCAATATTCTGGATATTTCACAGACGATCGTCCAGGGCTTTTTCAATATGATGATGGTAGCGGATGCAACACAGAGTCCAAAGAGTGGCGGACAGATCGCAGAGGAACTGGAAGTACTCGGAAAAGAGATCGGTGTGGTGATCCGTTGCCAGCATGAAGATATATTCAATATGATGCACAGGATCTGAAATGTTAGAGTTCAGCCATACTGAGAAGTGGGAGCCGGATTGTGCAGCGGTGGCAATGCAGGGTCCGTATTTTCATTTTAGAATGCGAAGGAGACAGCATGATAAATATTTTTGAAGTAAATGAAACAAATAAGATGATTACCCAAGAAAATCTGGATGTGCGGACGATCACGCTTGGTATCAGCCTGCTTGACTGTATTGACAGTGATCTGGATGCATTGAATGAGAAGATTTACCGGAAAATTACGGAGACAGCGAAGAACCTTGTTGCGACCGGAAGAGAGATTGAGAAGGAATTCGGGATTCCGATTGTAAATAAACGTATCTCGGTGACTCCGATTGCGCTGGTAGGCGGAAGCGCCTGCAAGTCTCCGGAAGATTTCGTGACGATTGCAAAGACGCTCGACCGTGCAGCGCATGAGGTCGGTGTGAATTTTCTTGGAGGCTATTCTGCGCTTGTATCGAAGGGAATGACGCAGGCAGATGAGAACCTCATCCGTTCGATCCCGGAGGCATTGGCATCAACGGAGTGTGTATGCAGCTCGGTCAATGTCGGCTCGACTAAGACAGGGATTGATATGGACGCAGTACGGCTTCTCGGCGATATTATTCTTCGGACGGCGGAGCTTACGAAGGAGCAGGACTCTCTGGGATGCGCCAAGCTGGTTGTATTCTGCAATGCACCGGATGATAATCCGTTTATGGCGGGCGCATTCCATGGGGTGACGGAGGCGGATGCCATTATTAATGTCGGTGTCAGCGGTCCGGGAGTAGTGAAGCATGCACTTTCTTATGTGCGTGGGGCTGATTTTGAGACGCTCTGTGAGACGATTAAAAAGACTGCTTTCAAGGTGACGCGTGTCGGTCAGCTTGTGGCGCAGGAGGCATCGAAACGGCTGGGGATTCCGTTTGGTATCATAGATCTTTCTCTGGCTCCGACGCCGGCGATCGGTGACAGCGTGGCGGATATTCTCTGCGAGATTGGTCTGGAATATGCAGGAGCGCCGGGGACAACAGCAGCGCTTGCTTTGCTCAATGATCAGGTGAAAAAGGGCGGTGTCATGGCTTCCTCCTATGTCGGGGGATTAAGCGGCGCATTTATTCCGGTCAGTGAGGATCAGGGTATGATTGATGCGGTACAGGCGGGAGCTCTTACGCTTGAGAAGCTGGAGGCCATGACCTGTGTGTGCTCTGTGGGTCTGGATATGATAGCGATTCCGGGTGATACGAAAGCAACGACAATCTCCGGTATCATTGCGGACGAGATGGCAATCGGTATGGTCAATCAGAAAACTACCGCTGTGCGTGTGATTCCGGTCATCGGAAAGGGAGTCGGAGAGATGGTTGAATTCGGTGGACTGCTCGGCTATGCGCCGATCATGCCGGTAAATCAATTCTCCTGCGATGCGTTTGTGAACCGCCGCGGCAGGATTCCGGCGCCGATCCACAGCTTTAAAAATTAAACAGCATGGTTAAATTCAGTCACGGACAGGAACTGTGTTAGTAGCGGATAGCCTGCGAGAAAAGAGATGGTGATATTGTGAATTCCAGAGTGTTGCCGATTGGCATTGAAGATTTTACGGAACTTCGGACAGAAGGATACTATTATATCGATAAAACGAAATTTATTTCGGAATTACTGCAAAAACCATTCAAGGTAAATCTGATTACACGTCCTCGTCGTTTTGGGAAAACACTGACGATGAGTATGCTCGCTGACTTTCTGGATATTCAGAAGGATAGCAGGGAAGTATTTTCCGGGTTGGCAGTTTCGCAGAGCAGAGAACTGTGTTTAGCCTGGATGAACAAATGGCCAGTGTTGTTTCTTTCATTGAAGAATGCAGAGGGGTTGGAATTTGAAGGCGCTTATGGTCTGCTGAAAAAAATCATAGCGGATCTCTGCAAAGATCATGTATATTTAGCGGACAGTGAAGTTGTGGATTCCGATGACAGGAACAGTTTTTTACGTCTGAAAGCCGGAAATGGTGATGCGGCAGAAGTAAAAAGCTCATTGGGTACACTGATTCGTATGATGCATGCTCATTTCGGCAGACCGGTGATTCTTCTGGTCGATGAATATGATGTACCTCTGGCCAGGGCAAGTGAAAACGGTTATTATCCTCAGATGCTTGATATTATCAGAAGTATGTTGGGAATCGTGCTGAAAACCAACCGTTTTCTGAAATTTGCCGTAATTACCGGGTGTTTAAGGATTGCGAAGGAGAGTATTTTTACAGGAACCAATAACTTTGTTTCCAGTTCAATATTAGATTCTCGTTTTCAGGAAGCCTTTGGGTTTACAGAGCAGGAAGTATTAGAACTGTTAAAAGCGAAAGAGTGCCAGAACCGTGCTGCTCAGATGAAGAAATGGTATGATGGCTATTGTTTTGGAAATCAGGAGGTATATTGTCCGTGGGATGTGCTGAATTATGTGAATGAGGTGCAGGAGCAGCCGGATGTGAAACCTAAGAATTACTGGAAAAATACCAGTCATAATAGTATTATCCGAAGCTTTATCAACCGAATCGATTTGTCGGTGAATGAAAAGTTCGAACGGCTTATAGAAGGCGGATGTATTCGGGAGAAGATCTGTGAGGATTTGACATATGATGTTCTGCATTCTTCGGAAAGCAATCTCTGGAGTATTTTGTATTT
>JAUNGL010000100.1 GCA_030524665.1 Lachnospiraceae bacterium
CCCGCTCTGGGGCATCGTATGAAATGTTCCGTTCGTAATCAACTAAACACGAATTTAGCTGAACTGTAGCGAAGGTTTAACTAAGAATACAAAAAGAAGTTGACAAACCGGAATTCAGTTTATATACTGGTAAAAAGCAATGAAGGGAACAAGTAGGAATCAGCGAAAGGTACAGAAAGTAACCGGTTGATGAGAGGTGCACACGGAAACTGATTTTGAATACCTCCCGGAGCTTCGCACAGAACGAATGGATCGGACATCGATCGGAGTTATGTTCCGAAGATACCGTATATTCAAGTAGGCTGCGGCGGCAGGATGACCGTTATGACATCAGAGTATGCAGGTACTCAGCGAGGCAGACGATGTGAGTCGTCTGTGAAATAAGGTGGTAACACGGGATATTGCTCTCGTCCTTATAAATTTTATAAGGCGGGAGTTTTTTTGTGGGACGGGAAAAAGAGGATTGCAAATATATTTTCCCGGTTCTGGAAACAGCTTCCGTCAGAAAAGAAAGTGAGGAGAACGAACATGCAGATTTATGATGAACTGGTTGCAAGAGGATTGATTGCCCAGGTGACAGATGAGAAGGAAATCAGGGAACTGGTAAATAACGGAAAGGCTGTATTTTATATCGGATTTGACCCGACGGCAGACAGCCTCCATGTCGGTCATTTTATGGCGCTCTGCCTGATGAAGCGTCTGCAGATGGCGGGCAATAAGCCGATAGCGCTGATCGGCGGAGGAACAGGTATGATCGGGGATCCGTCCGGACGTTCCGATATGCGCCAGATGATGACAAAGGAACAGATTGAGCACAACTGTGAGTGCTTCAAGAAGCAGATGAGCCGATTTATTGATTTTTCCGATGGAAAGGCACTGATGGTGAATAACGCGGAGTGGCTGATGGAACTGAATTATGTAGAACTGCTGCGTGAGGTGGGAGCACATTTTTCTGTCAACCGTATGCTGGCCGCAGAGTGCTACAAGCAGAGAATGGAGCGCGGCCTGAGCTTTCTGGAGTTCAATTACATGATCATGCAGAGCTACGATTTTTACGCACTGTTCCAGAAATACGGTTGCAACATGCAGTTCGGCGGAGATGACCAGTGGAGCAACATGCTCGGTGGTACGGAGCTGATCCGCAGAAAGCTGGGTAAGGATGCGTATGCGATGACGATCACGCTGCTGCTGAATTCCGAAGGAAAGAAGATGGGTAAGACACAGAGCGGCGCAGTCTGGCTTGATCCGAATAAGACATCTCCGTTTGATTTCTACCAGTACTGGAGAAATGTGGCGGATGCAGACGTACTGAAATGTCTGCGGATGCTTACCTTCCTGCCGCTGGAGCAGATTGATGAGATGGATCACTGGGAGGGAAGCCAGCTCAACCAGGCAAAAGAGATTCTGGCTTATCAACTGACCAGCCTCGTACATGGAGAGGAAGAAGCGAAGAAGGCGCAGGAAGCTGCCCGTGCACTGTTTTCCAGCGGTAATTCAGCCAATATGCCGTCCGCAACGGTTGCGGAAGAGGACATGAACGAAGGTGGAATCGATATTATCACACTTCTCATGAAGTCAGGACTTGTACCGACACGTTCTGAAGGCCGCCGTGCAGTAGAGCAGGGCGGTGTAAGTATCGATGGTGAGAAAGTGACAGACTTCAAAGCTGTGATTGCAAAGGAACGTCTCACCGGAGATGGAATTGTATTGAAGAGGGGAAAGAAAAATTTCCGCAAGGTGACACTGGCGTAAAGGACAGGGTGATTATGCCGCAGAATCGATATTTGGGATTCTGCGGCGTATTACTATTTTAACCGGATCCGGCAGGCCGTCTGCGGGATCTGCTGCGGCTGCATCCACGAAGTGTGCTGCATGGTATGAAGTAAACAGCAACAGCCTGCCTGACACGGCAGGAAAAAGTATGCGCAGTCCTATGAAAAAGAACGGGATTTCTGCATATAATGTGGAGAGATCAGTTTGCAGGTGGTAAATTGGGCAGTCGGATACCAGAAAAACCGAATAAAAGAAGAAAGGTTTCAAATACCGTGCTGTTCTGGTGTTATGGCATCTTCGTAGCAGCCGGTGTCTGCGGCGGGGTAGCTACACTGATGGGGGGCGCAGTTTTGAAATCGGGGGAAATGATGGAATCTCTCCTGCCGCAGGATCGGGAGGACGAAATGGCAGCCGCATCGCAGCAGGAGGTTCTGGGAGAAAAGCAGATGCCGGATCGTCAGGATGCCGCGGCGGGAGTGCAGGGGTATAAGGAGCAGGATGCCGGAACCGGAGAACAGATATGGGAAAATCAGAATACCGGGGCAGACGGGCTGGTTTATGAACAGCAAAAGCTGCAGGAGGATGCCGGAAGTGATACGGCAGAAAAACCTCCGACGGCTGTGGAGCAGAAAAGAGCGGCTCTTACTTTTGATGACGGGCCACATCCCGTATATACGGAGGAGCTTCTGGACGGGTTGAAGGAACGGGGAGTCTGTGCAACATTTTTTGTGGTAGGCAAAAATATCCCCGGAAATGAGGATCTGATTGCACGTATGGAGGCTGAGGGACACCTGATTGGAAATCATACGTATGATCATGTAAAAATCTGTGACATGAATGAAGCAGATGCCTGCAGCCAGGTGGAACGGACGAGTGCTCTGGTGAAGGAGATTACAGGACATGATACAGAATTTGTAAGGCCTCCATTCGGTGAGTGGAAGAAAAATATGGAATGCAGCTTTGTGATGATTCCGGTGCTGTGGGACGTAGATCCACTCGACTGGACGACATCAAATACCAGTCTGGTTGTACAGCGGGTGGTGAAGGAGACAGAGGATCAGGATATTATTTTACTACATGATTATTATGAGTCCTCGGTGCAGGCGGCATTGCAGATTGTAGATATTTTGCAGAAGGATGGTTATGAATTTGTAACTGTGGATGAGCTTATTCTGGATTGAGAAGGACTGAGAATACCATGGATTTATTTGAGTACGCAAGAACGAAAACAATGAAAAGTGAGGCCCCGCTTGTTTCCCGCATCCGTCCGAGGACACTGGATGAAGTAGTCGGACAGCAGCATATCATCGGGAAGGATAAGCTGCTGTACCGTGCAATCCGGGCGGATAAGCTGAGCTCACTGATTTTTTACGGACCGCCGGGAACGGGGAAGACGACACTTGCAAAAGTGATCGCGAATACGACGAGTGCAGAGTTTCAGCAGATCAATGCAACTGTGGCAGGAAAAAAGGATATGGAAGATGTTGTCCGGACCGCAAAGGACAATCTTGGGATGTATGGAAAGAAGACGATTTTATTCGTAGATGAGATTCATCGCTTCAATAAAGGACAGCAGGATTATCTGCTTCCGTTTGTTGAGGATGGAACCCTGATTTTGATTGGTGCTACGACAGAAAATCCTTATTTTGAAGTGAACAGCGCCCTGCTGTCCAGATCTGTTGTATTTGAATTGAAGCCGCTTGCAAAAGAGGATATTATCACTCTCATCAAAAGAGCGGTTCACGACGTGGAGCGTGGAATGGGAGCCTACCATGCAGAGATTGAGCCGGATGCCGCAGAATTTCTGGCGGATATTGCAGGTGGGGATGCCAGATCAGCGCTGAATGCAGTGGAACTGGGGGTGCTGACGACAGCCCCGGGTGCGGACGGGATAATCAGGATTACGCTGGAGGTCGCTTCTGAGTGTATCCAGAAACGGGTGGTTCGCTATGATAAGACCGGAGACAATCACTATGATACGATATCAGCGTTTATCAAGAGTATGCGCGGCTCGGACCCCAATGCGGCGGTCTATTATCTGGCACGTATGCTGTATGCAGGGGAGAGTGTGACATTTATAGCAAGGCGGATCATGATCTGTGCATCTGAGGATGTCGGGAATGCTGACCCGCAGGCTTTACAGGTGGCGGTGGCGGCAGCTCAGGCGGTTGAGCGGATCGGGATGCCGGAAGCGCAGCTCGTCCTGGCACAGGCGGCGTTGTATGTAGCGACGGCTCCGAAGAGTAATTCCGCGTGCAATGCTATTTTTCAGGCAATGGAGGCGGTAAAAGAAAAGCCGGCTTCTGTTCCGGTGCATCTGCAGGATGCGCATTATAAAGGAGCTGCGAAGCTCGGACACGGCGCCGGATATGAGTATGCGCATGACTTTCCAAAGCATTTCTCGCGTCAGCAGTATCTGCCGGATGAGTGGAAGGATGCGGAATTCTATATCCCGTCGGAAAACGGGCATGAGCGGGAGATACGGCGGTATCTGGAATGGCTGCACGAAGAACTGTAACTATTACTGTTCACGTACCGCAGGACTGTGGATAGTAACCATAGTAATACAATTGAAGTGTAATAAGGAAAAATCGATTGACAGAATGTGGTCTGTTTGATAAGATACTATTACGTCTGAGGGAGTAATCGGCGCAGCAGCTGTTTGGAGAATGAGATTGGAGTGGCTGTGCGCGGCAAGCCAACATACTGACAGAAGCGTTAAGCGGAAGTCTGGTTTGCCTTAATTGATGAGACTCAAGTGTATGGCATTGCTGTACCTGTGTCTCGCAGATTGATCGGAATAGTTGGGCAGGTACTGAGGTACCTGTCTTTTTTTCGTCACAGCGTAGAGAAAAGCTGCTGGTGGCAGGCCTCAGAAATGCCGGCTGCTGAAAAAGAATGAACGAACAGGAGGAAACGTATGGGATTATTGGAATTATTTGTGCTGGCAGTTGGATTGTCGATGGATGCATTTGCCGTGTCTGTCTGTAAGGGCCTGGCGATGGCCAGGTGTGATATGAAAAAAGCAATGGTATGCGGCGTCTGGTTCGGAGGATTCCAGGCATTGATGCCTTTGATTGGTTATCTGCTTGGACGGCGGTTCGCCGACTACATTACAGCGATTGATCATTGGATTGCATTTGTTTTGCTTGCGATCATCGGCGGAAATATGATTCGTGAATCTCTTTCAAAAGAAGAGGAATGTGCGGATGATTCACTCGATATCAAAACCATGTTTTTGCTGGCAGTGGCGACAAGCATTGATGCGCTGGCAGTCGGGATTACCTTTGCATTTCTGCAGGGGACCAATATCGTGGCGGCAGTTTCCTTTATCGGAGCGGTTACTTTCTGCCTTTCTGCGGTGGGTGTGAAGGCAGGAAATATCTTTGGAATGAAATACAAAGCAAAAGCAGAATTTGCAGGTGGAGCAATTCTGGTATTGCTTGGACTGAAAATTCTGCTGGAGCATCTGGGAGTCCTGTAAAAACAGAACTCCGGCAGACAGAGAGCTGTCAGTTATTTCTCGATTCCTTTGCGGGCGCAGATCCCCTGATCAAAAGGATGTTTGATCTTGCGAATTTCGGAAACGTAATCAGCCGCATCGATCAGCGCCTGGCTTGGCCCCTGACCAGTCAGGATAACTTCGAGATGTTGTGGCTTTGATTTCAGAAAATCGAGCACCAGTTCTTCAGACAGCAGCCCGGCGCGGATCGTATAGATGGTTTCGTCCAGAAAAAGAACATCGTAGTTTTCTTCGGCAGCCCTGCGTGTCACTGCCCGGAACTGTTCTTCATAATATGCTTTCCTCTGTGCTTTTTCTTCGGGAGTCATCTGGAAACTGAATTTTTCCTGTGGAAGTCCGTCTATGATGGTAATATTTTCCGAGAGTTTCAGAACATTTCTCTCACTGGTAGAATTATCCTTCATAAACTGGTAGATCAATACACGGTATCCACATCCGGCAGCACGTGTGCAAAGTCCCATCCCGGTAGTGGTTTTTCCCTTCCCATCACCGCAGTAAATATGAATCAGCCCGGTCGGGCGTTTTTTTTCCATGGCTAATACCTCCTGAATTTTGTAAACATTTATCTGTCACAGCCTGAAGATGCTTTGTGTCTACATTATACATATTTTGACTACGGCAATCAATAACAATTCCTTCACTTGACGCTTCCCTCTGCCGACATTATAATAACAGTTAAGGTTTTCCTGATTGTAAAACTGTTACTGTCCACAGATAGCATCCAGCTTCCGTGCACAGCGTGAACTATAATGTGTAATGAAAATCCTGTAGTCAGACAGAGGTATTGTATGGAAAAAATGATACAAAAATCAGCAGAATATATTGGCGGACAATTGCCGCAGATCGCAGCATTCGGATTGAAGATTATCCTATGTATTTTCGCTTATATCATCGGGAAAAAGCTGATCAGTCAGGTGGAACAGGCTGCAAGGAAGATGCTCCAAAGAACGAGAATCCAGGCGGGGGCAGCTACTTTTACGATATCGATGGTCAAGATTATTTTGTATGTAACGCTGATTCTGGGGATTGCGATGCAGTTCGGACTGAAAGAATCTTCCGTTGCAGCTATTGTAGCCTCCGGAGGCGTAGCCGTCGGACTGGCACTGCAGGGCGGTCTGTCGAATCTGGCAGGAGGCTTCCTGATCCTGCTGTTCCAGCCATTTCAGATAGGGGATTATATTATTTCACAGGGATATGAAGGCTCTGTACAGAAGATTGAGATCCTGTACACGACACTGCAGACGATGGATAACCGGAGGGTCGTCGTGCCGAACGGAAATCTGGCCAACAATGTAATTGTGAATGTGACGGCTGCCGATAAGCGGAAGTTGGAGATCAAGGTGGGCATTTCTTATCAGGACAGTATCGAGAGAGCAAAAGGAATTATGGAACGTTTGATGATTCAGGATGCGGATATTCTCTCGGATGAGGAACGTCAGGTATTTGTCGCAGAGCTGGGAGAGAGCAGTGTGATTATCGGGATGCGCTGCTGGGTCATGACGGATCAGTATTTTCCGGTATTGTGGCGCATGAATGAACGGATCAAGGTAGAATTCGATCGGGAGGGAATCCATATTCCGTATCCGCAGATGGATGTATATGTGAAACAATCAGAGTCGTAACGTAAAGATACCGCAGGGAGAAAAGATAACTATGATGGAGAATTTAAAAAAGATATGGAATGAGCTGTTGGAAAAATATAAAGGTCAGAAATTGGAGCTTCTGCTCCTGCTGGTTTTGTTCATTGTTTCGATCGGGTTTGGAATCCATGACATCGCAGAAGAGACCCCGGTATCTTCAACGGTATCTTTCGAGACAGAAAACGGATCACAGGAATCCGAAGAAAATACAGAGGAAAGCCGGGAAGATCAGAGTGAAGACGGAGTGATGCCAAAAGAGAACGGGCAGGAAAGTGATACGGATGAAAGCGATGTGAACGAAAACGATGAGGATGAAACGACTGAGGAAAGCCGGGATGGAACAGGGAAGAAAAACGATCAGGATGGAGCCTGGGAGGAGTCCGGAGAGGATCGCGACAGCAAGACAGAACTGATAGAAGACTCGGAAGAAGAAACAGATTCGGAGGACGAAGCGCAGGAAACAGCGAAAGAAGCGAACGGAAATTTATTTGAAAAGGAAGATATTTCAGGAAGCAGAGAGAATCTGGCAGTTTTAAACATGCCGGAGAATGATACACAGGATATTCTGATCTGGCATACATTGGAGGATACGAGAGAACTATATGAATATAAACTGCTGATTCCGGAGAAGAACGAAAGAAAATTTGTAGAGCTGAACCTGGAGGATATCCTGAAGGAAAAGATATCCGGCTATGACGGCGACTGGTCGGTTTACGTAAAAAATTTGGAAACGGGAGAGGAGCTTCTGATCAATGACAGGCCGATGAAATCAGCCAGTGTGATGAAGCTGTTCATAATGGGAACGGTGTACAAAGCATTTGAGAATGGAGAACTGGACAGAACCGATGAGATTATGACGCTGATGAATGAAATGATTACCTACAGTGACAATGAAGCATCGAACCAGCTTCTGTACCGTCTGGGACATTCGGACTATGCACGCGGGATCGCCAAGGTAAATGCGTTTATTCAGGAATATGATTTCAGCAGTATGACTGTGGAGTACAATGGTTTTAATGATCCGGCGACGGTCATGGGAACCGGAAACTACAATCAAGTATCCGCCAGAGACTGCGGACGTCTGTTGGAAGCAATTTACCGGAGAGAATGGGTAAGCCGGAATGTCAGCAACGAAATTGAGCAGATGATGATGAATCAGCAGACAAGATACAAGATTCCGGCCGGGCTGCCGGAGGGAGTAGCCTGCGGAAATAAAACAGGAGAGATGGATACGACAGAGAATGATGCGGCTGTCATTTACGGCGAGGACTGCGACTATATTCTGGTGGTGCTGTCGAGTGACTGGAACAGCAAGGATGAGGCGGTTTCAAGGATCAAGTCGATATCTTCTACGGTATATCGGTATTTAAATGCAGAATAAGATATATGAGGCAGGCAGAAAGAGGTGTCAGATTAATTGGGAGCAGGAGATTCGTGATTACTGAGGAGGGAACAGAGAATGTTTCGATTATGGGGAAAAATATGGAAGGATAACCGGATGATCCGTGATACGGTAGCGGAGGAGGAGAGCGAGGATACCAGAACCCACAAAATCTTCCGCGCTCTGGATCAGATCTGTTATGAATTTGATCTGGGGAAACCGATCTGGCTGGACTCGAATATTTCAGAGTTCAAGCGTCACAGCAAGGCCCGGTTTTATCAGGACAGTTTTATTGAAGAGATCGAGTTTGATTATCTGGAAATTCAGGTGCTGGAAGAATAAAAATACCCGGAAATGAGGAGTGCCCCCGGCGTCTGGTACACCGGAGGCTATTATGAAAAAATTTATCAATATGTGTAATGAAGTCATTACAGCATAGATTCGAGAATCCCTTCTCAAGAACTGATTATACTATAACACCCACTTATGAATAAAATATGAACAAAATGTGAATAATAGGTAAAAATGACATAAAATAAAAATAAAATAACCGATGGCTTGTGAAAAATGCACATACGTATCAAAGAGCTAAGAAAATTATCTCGTGAATATATATTGAAATTATTGGTTTCTTTTGCAATGATTTTGTAGTAAAATAAAACCACAATTTATATATCAGTTCAGTTATGCAGAAAATAGAAAGGCAGACTGTGCATATCTGCAAGGCGTCAAAGCTGAACTGGGAAATATCAGGGATTCAGGAAAGGAGAATGATTATGAGTAATATACCTACACCACATATAGCAGCAAAGCAGGGAGATTTTGCAAAGACAGTTCTGATGCCGGGAGATCCTCTTCGTTCGAAATATGTAGCGGAGACATTTCTGGAGAATCCGGTACTTGTGAATAATGTACGCGGAGTAAATGGATATACAGGTACGTATCAGGGGAAGAGAGTATCTGTCATGGCAAGTGGTATGGGAATGCCTTCCATCGGAATTTATTCCTATGAATTATTTAAATTCTACGATGTGGATAATATCATTCGTATCGGAACAGCGGGTGCATTGACTGCGGATCTGAAGATTCGGGATGTCGTACTCGGTATGGGTGCATGTACGAACTCCAATTTTGCATCACAGTATCAGCTTCCCGGTACGTTTGCCCCGATTGCATCGTTCCGGCTGCTTCAGAGAGCTGCCGCTGCAGTGGAAGCGATGGGCAATGTTGACTATAAGGTTGGAAATCTGCTTTCTTCAGATACATTCTACAGTGACAGCAATCTGGACGTGAACTGGCGAAAGATGGGGGTACTGGCTGTTGAGATGGAAGCGGCAGCACTCTATATGAATGCGGCCCGCACCGGAAAGAACGCCCTCGCGATCTGTACGATTTCAGACAGCATTATTACAGGAGAAGCAACGAGTGCGGAGGAACGTCAGTCGAGCTTCAACGATATGGTAAAGATCGCACTTGAGACGGCTGAATAACAGATCGATTAAGAATGCGTTAAGCCGACAGATCAGAAAGGAACGTGCGGCGATGGATAATTTAGAATTGATCAGGCTGGCGTACGAAGCGCAGGCAAAAGCTTATGTACCGTATTCTCATTTTCAGGTGGGTGCGGCGCTGCTGGCGAAAAACGGACAGGTATTTTTAGGCTGTAATATTGAGAATGCAGCATATACACCGACCAATTGTGCAGAACGGACAGCTTTTTTCAAAGCAGTTTCCGAGGGCGTCATGGAATTTGACAGGATTGCGATCGTCGGGAATATGGAAGGGAAAAAGGGGGATTACTGCGGGCCGTGCGGCGTCTGCCGGCAGGTGATGCGGGAATTCTGTGATCCGAAAACTTTTGAAGTCATTCTGGCACGTTCTGCAGAAGATTATATGTTATACCGGCTGGAAGAGCTTCTTCCGGTGAGCTTCGGGCCCGGCAATCTGAACGCAGGACAGGCAGCCACCGGCTCTGAGAGTGCCGATGAAAAAAGAATTCAATAAAAGGATAAGAGAAAAATAATGTCAGAGATGGAAAATATTTCGGAATTGGAAGATAAAAAGGATGAGGCTGGACTTGGAAATCCGGAGACCACAAAACGGACAGTCTGTGTGGTAGGACATAAGAATCCGGATACAGATTCGATCTGTTCGGCGATTGCATACGCTTACCTGAAGAATCAGGAGAAAGGCAATTTCCGTTATGTGCCGGTACGGGCCGGCCAGGTCAGTGCCGAGACTCAGTATGTATTAGATAGATTTGGCGTGGAGGCCCCGATTTTCCTGGATAATATCGGAACACGTGTCAAGGACATGGAAATCAGGAAAGTAGAGGGTGTCAGAAGTGATATTTCTCTCAAAAACGCATGGACGCTGATGACGACGCAGAACGTATTCACTCTGCCGATCACGACGCAACATAATCATCTGAAGGGTTTGATTACGATTAATGATATCGCGAAGTCCTACATGGAAGAATACGACAGTGCGATTGTCTCTGTTGCAAAGACACCGTACCGGAACATTCTGGAAACCTTAGATGCAGAGATGATTGTTGGAGATCCGGAAACGTATTTTGACAAGGGTAAAGTCGTGATCGCAGCGGCTAATCCTGATGTGATGGAGAATTATATAGAAGAGCACGACATGGTCATTCTGGGCAACCGTTATGAATCACAGCTCTGTGCAATTGAGATGTCAGCAGGATGTATTGTTGTTTGCCTTGGGGCACCGGTTTCGAGGACGATTCAGCGGCTGGCACGGGAGAGGAACTGTACGATCATTGTGACTCCGCTGGATACGTATGCAGTTGCACGTCTGATCAACCAGAGTATGCCGGTTGAGTTCTTCATGAGGAAAGATAATCTGATGACCTTCCATCTGTCGGATTATACTGACAGTATACGTGATACCATGTCCAAGAAGCGGTACCGTGACTTCCCGATTCTTGACAGGCACGGGCATTACATAGGGATGATCTCCAGACGAAACCTGTTGGGTGTGCGTAAGAGGGGATTGATTCTCGTAGATCATAATGAGGTGTCTCAGGCAGTAGACAATGTTATGGATGCCGAGATCATGGAGATTATCGATCACCACAGACTTGGTTCGCTTGAGACGATTGCACCCGTTTATTTCCGGAACCAGCCGGTTGGGTGTACAGGAACGATTATTTATCAGATATACAATGAAAAAAATATCGAGATTCCGCAGCATATTGCGGGACTGATGTGCAGTGCAATTCTTTCAGATACGCTGATGTTCCGTTCTCCGACTTGTACGTGGATGGACATTCAGGCAGCGAAAGCACTTGCAGAGATTGCGGGGATCCAGTGTGAAGTATATGCGAGGGAGATGTTTGCCGCAGGAAGCGATCTGAAATCAAAGACGCCGGAAGAAATCGTTTATCAGGATTTCAAGAAATTTGAATTCGGCGACTGGAATATCGGTATAGGCCAGATTACCTCGATGAGCGGCAAGGAGCTGGAGGTGATCCGCGACCGTCTGATTCCGTATCTGGATCAGAAATTCAGAGAGCGTGGAATTGATGTCGATATGATTTTCTTCATGCTGACCGATATTATCAATGAATCTACGTATATGCTCTGTTATGGGAAGGATGCAGATGCAATCGTGAAAGAGGCGTACCATACGCAGGTGAAGGATCGTGTGGCGTATCTGCCGGGCGTAGTATCGAGAAAGAAACAGCTGGTACCGTCATTTATGAATGCGATTAACAGGATGAATCTGGTATAAGAGACAGAAAGTCCGGTTTAAGCTGCAGGAGAAACGAGGCAGAAGCGGGAAAGACGATCAGACAGAAAAGAAATTGTGAGAAATGGCTGAGACGGAGAAACAGACACTGTGAAAAAAGATAATACAGGAAAAATGAGGGCTTCGGCAGAAAAGCAGTCCGGAAAAGGAAAATCTGCGGATAAGAACAGCATAGGAAAGGCAAGAGCATCCGCAGGCCGAAGTATGGGAAAAGCAAGAGCAGCAGAAAAGCAAAATACAGGAAACATGGGAACTTCTGTGGGAAAAAATACGGATACGCCAGTGCTTCGCGAACACTGGCGTGCCGGGAATATGCTTTATCCGCTGCCAGCTGTGATGGTGAGCTGCGGGCGTCCGGGGGAGAAGCCGAATATTATCACCGTAGCATGGGCGGGAACGATTTGCAGCAGCCCGGCAATGGTATCGATTTCGGTACGGCCGAGCCGGTATTCTTATGCGATATTGCGCGAGACGGGAGAATTCGTGATTAATCTGACCACGGAGAATCTGGCGTATGCGGCAGATTTCTGCGGGGTGCGTTCCGGAAGGGAAGTGGATAAGTTTGCACAGCTTCACCTGACTGCTGAGAAAGCAGTGCATATAAATGCACCGATAATCGCGGAGAGTCCGGTAAATATCGAGTGCCGGGTACAGCAGGTACTGGAGCTGGGCTCCCATCATATGTTTATTGCAGAGGTGATGGGTGTGGATGTGGACGGAAAGTATCTGGACAAAAACGGCAAACTCCATCTGAATCAGGCTGGATTGATGGTATACTCTCATGGAGAATATTTTGGACTGGGTAAGGCTCTGGGAAAATTCGGCTACAGTGTTCAAAAGCGAAGATGAGCAGTTGGAAACTATACACGAATCGCAGGAAATAAATTTAAAAAGCGTAAGATTTTACAGGTAATAATTGCCAAAAAATGTATTAATCATTAATTAAT
>JAUNGL010000101.1 GCA_030524665.1 Lachnospiraceae bacterium
TCAGGGGTTTTCGCAGAAAACCGTTGACCTGCTCGCGCTTCAGCGCGATTCCTCTGCCTTGGAGCGGTGCCCCGGAGTCGATGTCGGCTGCACCTTAGTTCTTCTTGCGCCCGGAGCACAGCTTCCAGTCCACCCTCTGCCCGTCTGCTCCTCCCGCTCTGGGGCATCGTATGAAATGCCTCGTCCTCAACTAAACATGAACATAGCAGAATTATCATTGTAAGTTTACAATTGATATTCATTTGTCTTGTCAACTGTAAAGAAAAGTGCTATACTTTTCGGGATAAACGAAACGGAGCTGGAACCAAGGTCTTTGGAAAACAGGTTTTCAGGGATACCGAGGCCGGTCCCATGCGGATAAACAGGAGAATATGTATGGATCAGAAAATTCAGAAGATACAGGAACTTAAAAAGGAAAAGCGTGCAGTTATCATGGCACACTATTATGTGAAGGACGAGGTTCAGGAGATTGCCGATTACGTCGGTGACTCTTATTTTTTGAGTGAAATGGCGACGAAAATTGATGCGGATATCATTGTGCTTTGCGGTGTCGCCTTTATGGGGGAAAGTGCGAAGATACTGAACCCGGAAAAGAAGGTACTTCTTCCGGCAGCGGATGCGGACTGTCCGATGGCACATATGGCATCGGTGGAGCGGATCGAGGAAGTGCGGAATATGTATAAGGACGTGGCGATTGTCTGTTACGTGAATTCTACTGCGGAGCTGAAAGCAGCGAGTGATGTCTGCGTCACTTCGGCGAATGCACTGAAGATCGTGAAAGCTCTTCCGAATCGGAATATTTATTTTATTCCGGATCAGAATCTGGCGCATTATATTGCAGAGCAGCTTCCGGAAAAGCACTTTATCTTCAATGATGGCTTCTGCCATGTGCATCATTACATCACAGCGGCGCAGATTCAGGCTGCGAAGCAGGCGCGTCCGGAGGCACTTGTGCTGGTGCATCCGGAGTGTCAGTCTGAGGTGACTGCTCTTGCGGATTACGTAGGAAGTACCTCAGGTATCATCAAATATGCGTCGGAAAGTGATGCGAAGGAATTTATCGTATCAACGGAAATAGGTGTTCTCTACGAGCTGAAGCGCCGTAATCCGGACAAGCGTTTTTACACGGCAGGCAATATGCAGATTTGTCCGAACATGAAAAAGATTTCACTGGACAAGGTGATTGATGTACTTGAACATGAGGAAGCGGAAGTGTGCATGAAAGCGGAGCTGATGGAGAATGCACACAAACCGATGCTTCGGATGCTGGAATTGGCGGCGAACTGAATTTGAACACGTTATAAATAGAAAGATGGACAGGAAAATGAAAAGAAAATATGATACAATCATTGTCGGATGCGGCGTGGCAGGCTGCTTTACGGCACTGCATCTGCCGCAGGATCAGGAAATCCTGATGATTACGAAGGGAGAACTGGAGGAGAGCGATTCGTTTCTGGCACAGGGAGGAATCTGTGTGCAGAAAGATGAAGGGGATTTCGACAGCTTCTATGAAGATACGATGCGCGCGGGCCATTACGAGAACCGACCGGAATCCGTAGAGCAGATGATTCGTTCTTCCAGAGAAGTGATCAATGAGCTGATTCTACGGGGCGTGGATTTTACCCGGGAAAATGGTGAACTCCGCTATACGAGGGAAGGCGCACATTCTACGAACCGCATTCTGTATCATGAGGATATTACCGGAAAAGAAATAACGTCAAAACTGCTTGCGCAGGTGCAGCAGCTGAAAAATGTGACGATTATGACGCATACTATGATGGTGGATCTCCTGTGCCGTGATAATTGCTGTGACGGGATTTTGATCAGGACGAAAGAAGGGGGACTTGAGCCTGCCTTTGCGGAGAATATCATGTGGGCGTGCGGAGGTATCGGAGGAATATATGAGAATTCGACAAATTTTCCTCTTCTGACGGGAGATGCACTGGCACTTTCTCTGAAGCATGGAATCCGCTTGCAGGATGTCAGTTATGTGCAGATTCATCCGACGACTCTTTATTCGAGAAAAAAGGAACGCCGCTTCCTGATTTCGGAATCGGTCCGTGGAGAGGGGGCGCATCTGTACGATAAGAACGGGAAACGTTTTACGAATGAACTGCTTCCGCGTGATCTGCTGACACAGGAGATCGAGAAGCAGATGGCGAAGGATCAGACGGATTATGTATGGCTGTCGATGCTTCCGATTCAGGATCTGGATGTCACTGTACGTTTCCCGAATATTTACCGGAAGTGTCTGGAGGAAGGCTATGATGTGACGAAAGAATGGATTCCGGTTGTGCCGGCACAGCACTACTTTATGGGCGGCGTTTATGTAGATCAGAACAGTCATACCTCGATGGAACATCTGTATGCGGCAGGGGAAACATGCTGCAACGGCGTACACGGAGCCAATCGGCTTGCAAGCAACTCTCTGCTTGAGAGTCTTGTGTTTGCCAAAAGTGCGGCGCTGCATATGGCAGAAGTAGCTCAAAAGGTGCAGGGGTCTCCGGAGATATCGGAAGAAGGTTTGACGGAGGCCGCAGAAAGTAAGAAACGGCTGCACCGTCTGAATGTATACAGCGGTTTAGATTTGGCACAGCTGGCGGAAATTTACCAACTCGAGCTTTCTGCCTATACGGACTATGCTGCGTATGAGGAAGAGAACAGGCACAGAGTCTGGGATGAGATCAAACGGGACACAGAGAACAAGAAAATAAGAAAGGAAATTGCATCATGAATCCAATTACAACAAAGTTAAATGTAGATGATCTGATTTTGATGGCATTGAAGGAGGATATTTCCAGCGAAGATGTCACGACAAATGCCATTATGAGAGAAGCGAAGCTGGGAAAGGCAGATCTGATCTGCAAGCAGGACGGAGTGATTGCCGGACTGGGAGTTTTCCAGAGAGTTTTTGAACTTTTGGATGACAAAGTGGCCGTGAAGATGTATTATAAAGACGGTGACGAAGTAAAAAAGGGTGATCTTCTTGCAGAGATTACAGGGGATATTCGCGTGATTCTCTCAGGTGAGCGCACGGCTTTGAATTATCTGCAGAGGATGAGTGGGATTGCTACTTATACGAAGAGTGTGTCGCGCCTTCTGGAAGGCAGCAAAACAAAACTGCTGGATACCCGGAAGACAACTCCGAATATGCGTATTTTTGAGAAGTACGCAGTGAAGGTGGGCGGCGGATATAATCACCGCTACAATCTCTCCGATGGAGTACTGATCAAAGACAATCATATCGGAGCAGCGGGCGGCGTGGCGAATGCAGTGCGTATGGCGAAGGAGTATGCGCCATTTGTCCGCAAGATTGAAATTGAGGTCGAAAATCTGGATATGCTGAAGGAGGCACTGGAAGCAGGAGCCGATATTATCATGCTTGACAATATGTCTCCGGATGAGATGAAGCAGGCCGTAGAATTGGTAGCTGGCCGGGCCGAGACAGAGTGCTCCGGAAATATTACAAAGGAAAATATAGCGAAGATTGTCGACATCGGTGTGGATTACGTATCAAGCGGAGCGTTGACCCATTCCGCACCGATTCTGGACGTTTCATTGAAAAATCTGCACGCTGTCTAAATCTGGAAGGCTGTCGGACGCCTTTTGGGTGCCGTATGAGACAGGGTGCTGTCAGGGAAATTGATACCGGGTTGCTGGTCGCGAAGGAAAGAGCAGCGATACCGGATGGTGCGGCATCAGGATGAAACGCATAAGCCCCGGAGTGTTTGCAGGATATGACGGGAGATAAATGTGTATGTGCGATATGGAATGATATGGAGGTTAGGACAGCTTTATGACAGGCGAAGAAAGAAGAATCGAACTGCTGAAAACCATCAGGGAGTCAGGAAGGCCGATATCAGGTACGGCACTTGCCGGTAAATTTCAGGTGAGCCGTCAGGTTATTGTGCAGGATATTGCACTTCTGCGAGTGAGGCATCCGGAGATTTATTCAACGCCGAAGGGATATTGTGTCGCAGGCAGGACACAGCAGGAGAGTATGCAGGTCCGTTCAGATGTTATGACGGAAGCTGCGGTACGGCGGGTGTTTCATGTTTCGCACAGTGACAGTCAGATTGAGGATGAACTGAATGCCATAGTCGATATGGGAGGGAAAGTACTGGATGTTTTTATAGAGCATGGAGTGTACGGCTCGATCCAGGCAGATCTTTCTGTGCAGTGCAGGCGCCATGTACAGAAGTTCATGGAAGGAATCCGGAGCGGACAGTCGAGTCCGTTGAAGAACCTGACCTCAGGTGTCCACTACCATACGGTGGAGGCAGACAGTGAAGAGACTCTGGATCTGATTGGGCAGGAGCTTGAGAAGAGAGGGTATCTGATAAAATAAAGTTGTTGCTGTCCCCAGAGATATACATTACATTGTCAATACAGGCAAGCAGCAGGTTAGTCTTGTATGATTTGTGCAACGAAGCATAGTCTGAAGTGAAATATAAACTTGATATTTGTATATTGTTTGTGCTGCAACTGCATATTTAAAACAAAGAAAAGCGGTCCTTTCGAGAAAAGAGGCTGCTTTTTTGCACTCGTCATACCATGTAAAATTGTCGCGGTATGTCTGTGGCTTGTGTGGTGGGAAAATAGAATAATCAACGTTACTGTTCGCGGGACAGCTACCCCGTGAACAGTAACGAACTATAACAAAAATCTGAAAATGAACAGGAATACTGTTGACAAAGGGGTGGAATAGTGATATGGTTAATTACACAAGTAATTAACTGAAGAACAGAAGAACTAAAAGAGAAAGGGAAGATTTGAAAGCAGGAACATAGGAGATGAATGATTGTCATGTGAACCGTAAACGAAACGGTGGACGGTAAAATGACAGAGTACTCATCCGCAGAGCAGTAAAACAGCGAGCTATAGAACGATAAAGCAGTATCAGAAGCAGCATAGAAGCAGAGGGGAAGTGATACAGAGTGAACGAAATCCTGACACAGGAAAAATCGATTTACATCCAGATTAAGGAGATGATCGAGGATGATATTCTGCGGGATATCCTGCTGGAAGAGGAGCGGGTTCCCAGTACCAATGAACTGGCAAAGCTTTATACGATTAATCCTGCCACGGCGGCGAAGGGAGTGAATTTGCTGGTGGACGAGGGAATTTTATACAAGAAGCGTGGAATCGGAATGTTTGTAGCCAGAGGAGCAAAAAGAAGAATTATGGAGAAACGGAAAGAACATTTTTATGATGATTATGTAAAGCGCCTGCTGGCAGAGGCTGTCAGCCTTGGAATTACGAAGAGAGAACTGATTGCGATGATTGAAGCGTCAGAGGATGGAGGGGAAAGTCATGAGTAAATTGGTGGCAAAGGGGATTGTTAAGACATACGGTAATAAAGATGTGCTTCATGGGGTGGATCTGGAACTGGAATCAGGAAAGATTTATGGGCTGATCGGCAGAAACGGCGCAGGGAAAACGACACTGCTGTCGATTCTGACCTCACAGAATCCGGCATCCGCAGGAACTGTGACGCTTGACGGACAGCCAGTGTGGGAGAATCCGGCAGTACTGGAACACCTCTGCTTTTCGAGAGAACTGAACCAGTTGAGCGGAGGCAATGCGAACACAATGAAAGTGAAGGAATATTTGAATATTGCGGCGACCTATTTTCCGTACTGGGATCAGAAGACGGCGGAGCGCCTGATTCAGAAGTTTGGTCTGGATGTGAAAAAGAGGATTGATAAGCTCTCAAAAGGGATGCTGTCCATGGTAACGATTATTGTGGCGCTGGCGAGCAAGGCAGAATTTACATTTCTGGATGAGCCGGTGGCCGGGCTGGATGTGGTAGCCAGAGAGATGTTCTATGAGCTGCTGGTGGAGGAATTTACGGAGACAGGAAGGACCTTTGTGATATCAACGCACATCATTGAGGAGGCAGCAGACGTGCTCGAGGAAGTGATCATTGTGGATAAAGGAAAGATTCTTCTGAAAGAAAATACGCAGGAGCTGCTGGAACGGAGCTATCACATCAGCGGTCATGAGGATGAGGTGAACCGGGCGACCGCTTTTCTGGAAGTTCATCATGAAGAGCATCTCGGGAGGAGCAAGGGAGTGACCGTATTGCTCGCACCGGGACAGTCCCTCCCGGACCAGTACGATGTGAGTATCCAGAAGCTGAGTCTGCAGAAGGTATTTGTGGCACTTTGCGGGGAGGAGTCCTGATATGAATACAAAGATGAGAAAGGTGAAATTCTGGGGGAAGAACAGCCTGCAATGCATTGCGATGGCGGCAGGAGCGGCGCTGGCAGTATATCTGATCAATGGTGTCGGTTCTTCTGAATATTCCGGAGATACAGAGGCAGTGTTTATGGAGTTGATGGCACTCTATCCATACTATTTGCTTGTGGTGGGAGCCGGTTTGACGATGATCATTTGTTTCTCTTATTTTCAGACTTATTTTTCCATACTGGTGTCGATGAATGCGACGAGAAAATCCGTCGTTGGAGAAATTCTGGCGAGTATAGCAGTTATGGGAATCATACTGCTGTTGATCTCGGCATTGATCTGGAAAATGACGCCGGGGGAGACGGCACAGCTTGGATGGAAGCTGCTTCCGCTATTTACAGGGCTGTTCTTTGGAATGACCGCATACTTCATTATATTTAATGTTGTGTTGAGCAAATGGAGGAGGCGGGGCGTGATGCTGATGCTGCTGGCCACGATTGTAATTGCTGTAATCATTGGTTTCGGTGCTGCAGCCAATGGAAGCATAGTGGAAATGCAGTTTCTATCACTGTCCGGTGTTGCAGGAAGAAATTTTCAGCCGGTTATGATATTGGGAATTGTACTGTATCTGATTGCAGGATTTTTTGCAGCAGCAGCTATGAGAAAACTGGAAGTACGGATGTAAGGGGGGAAGGAATATGCTGAGTGCATTGAAGAAGCAGTTTCGTATCCAGTACATGGATGGGATTTTACTGATGTGCTTCGCAGTTGGAGGCAGTCTGGCAGGAACGATTTTACTTACGGTAATCATGCATTTCGACAGAGGAGCGGAAAGCTATGTTCAGCTTGGGACAACGTTCGGGATGATCATGACGGTATTTTATACATTTATTATGAACATGGTACAGATTCGGATTTACTTTAATCTGGAGGTATCTATGGGATGCACGAGGTCACGCTTTTTCGTATCCTTTTATATCGTCAACTTCATTTTCAATCTGATTGGAGTATGTCTGCTGACGGTGATCAGTCTGGCAGATCAGGCTCTCTGCTCTGTCATGTATCCAGATTGTATGAATGAAATTGAATTAACACCGTATCTGTTGAGATGGGGAATTCTGGCAGCAGCTGTCATTCCGATGATATCCGGATTTTTGGGAGCACTGCTGATGCGTTACGGTAAGAGAGCAGGATGGATCCTCTGGGCGCTTTGGATGTTTGGATGCATCGGGCTTCCAAGAATCACGGAGGCCGTGTCCGAAGCGCCGGATTCTGTATTTGGAAAGATCGGAAGTGTGCTCATCAATTTGATACGTATGGTCCCGGGAAATATGTGGATATGCATTGTGGGAGTGGTTTCACTGCTGGGACTTGGAGGGGCATGGATTCTACTGAGGAAGCAGCAGGTGATTTCGTGAGAAGTGAGAGGAGGTCCATGTTGAGTGGAAGGAGGAACTGGGATGACTTTTAAAAACTATGATACGATTTCGGAGAATGTCAAAAATCAGATCGAGCGGGTGCGTGAAATATGGTCCCGCCATTTAGGCGGGGATCTGATCGGAATATATCTTCATGGATCTCTGGCACTTGGATATTTTCAGGAGGATGTCAGCGATATTGACATTCTGATCCTCAGTGGGAGAAAGCTGACACGCACGCAGAGGCTGGCGATTGCCGGAGATATTCTGGAAGCAGATCAGAACCCATGTCCGCTTGAGATGTCTGCAATCTGGATCCATGACCTTTGGCCGTGGAAGCATCCCACGAGCTGTCAGTTCCATTACAGTGCTTACTGGACGGAGCGTTACCGTGCGCTTATGCAAGATGAGACCGGGGAATGTTTCATCGTGGATCATGATTTTGAGGATGCAGATATCGCCTGTCATGTAAAACTGACCAGGCAGTGCGGGATCAGGGTGTGCGGGAAGGAGATCGATGAGGTGTTTCCAGAAGTCCCGGAATCAGATTTCTGGCAGTCCATCAGTACTGACATAGACCATTATGATTTCAACGCATATAAGCCGGAATATTTTGCAAGTAATATTCTGATACTTGGCCGTATTTTATCTTATAAGAAGGAAGGCCGTATTCTGTCAAAATATGAAGGCGGGCTGTGGACACTTGCGCACGTGCCGGAACAATACCGGTATATCATTGAGAACGCACTGAATGCATGGTATGAAAAGGATGAATTTCGGGAATGTAGGGCAGAAGATCTGAATGGGCTGCGGGAATTCCTGATTGAAGAAATCAAAGCGTGTGATTGACTGGCGAAAATCAACAGAGATTCTGTTGATTTTTTGCTTTCTGTTGTATATATTTATAAATATCATATTTGCAGACAGGAGGTTACTTATGAAAGTATTATTGGTAAATGGAAGTTCCAGAAGTAATGGCTGCACCGGAACGGCGCTGGATGAGGTGGCAAGAGCGCTACAGGAGGAAGGAATTGAGACAGAGACTGTTTTTATTGGAAACAAGCCGCTGCCGGACTGTATCGCCTGTCGAAAGTGCCGGGAGACGGGGGAATGCGTGTTCCATGATATTGCAAATGAGATTGCGGAGAAGGCGAAAGAATGTGACGGCTTTGTATTCGGTTCCCCGGTTTATTATGCACATCCGAGTGCAAGGCTTCTGACGGTTATGGACCGCGCCTTTTACTCCGGCGGGCGCCACTTTGCATATAAGCCGGCGGCAGCAGTTCTCAGCGCCCGAAGGGCGGGGACAACGGCTTCCTTCGATGTCATCAACAAGTATTTTACGATCAACTCCATGCCGGTTGTATCATCGACCTACTGGAATCATGTGTACGGAAGAGAGGCGGAGGAGGTACAGCAGGATAAAGAAGGCCTGATGACCATGTACAATTTAGGTAAAAATATGGCATGGATGCTGAAATGCATCGAGCTTGGAAAGCAAAACGGACTGGAACATCCGGTAAATGAAAAAGTTCTTACTGATTTTGTGAGGTAGGAAAATCAGGAGGATCTATGTATGGAAATGAAGCTGGATAAAAAGTACAGAATTGAGAAATGCGGGGCATATACACTTTACCATAATGAGAATGGTCCTGCGATTGGAACTGCCGATTTGCCGGTGATTGAGGTGGACGGTTTCATATTCAAGAATTTTGAACGGACTGAAAAACTCCTTCCGTATGAGGACTGGCGGCTGGAAGCATCTGTGAGGGCGAGAGATCTTGCCGGACGTCTCAGTATCCGGGAAATTGCCGGATTGATGATGTATTCGCCGCATCAGATGGTACCCTGCCTGCCCGGCGGTCCGTTTCAGGCGACTTACGACGGCAGGACATTTCCTGAGAGCGGCAAAATGCCGTGGGAACTGTCCGACCAGCAGAAAAAGTTTCTGAAGGAAGACAGCCTGCGTCATGTCCTTGTGATGCATGTGGAAAATGCGGAAGTAGCAGCGCGCTGGAACAATGAGATGCAGCGGTACGCGGAAACACTGGAACACGGAATTTCGGTGAATTTTTCGAGTGACCCGCGGCATGGGGCAGGTGCAGCTGACGCAGAGTATAAAAGTGAGTCCGGTCAGGTGTCAAAATGGCCGGACGGACTTGCAATGGCGGCCACTTTTTCGCCGGAATTGTGCAGGGAGTATGGACAGACTGTGGCAGAGGAATGCCGCGCACTTGGGATTACGACGGCGCTGTTTCCTCAGATTGATCTGGGGACGGAGCCAAGATGGATGCGTATTGAGGATACTTTCGGCTGCAGCCCGGAACTTGTGACGGATATGGGGAAGGCTTACTGTGATGGATTGCAGACAACGGAAGGAAGCCTGGATGGCTGGGGCGAAAGCAGCGTCTGTGCGATGGTCAAGCACTGGCCAGGCGGAGGACCGTGTGAAGGCGGCCGCGATGCACATTATCCGTTTGGAAAGTATGCGGTATATCCGGGCGGCTGTTTTGAGCAGCATCTGAAGCCTTTTGTGGAAGGTGCTTTCCGGCTGGATGGACCGACAGGAGCGGCGGCATCCGTGATGCCGTATTATACGGTCTCCTGGAATATGGACGAAAAAGACGGAAAGAATGTGGGAAATTCCTACAGCCATTACCTGATTCATGATCTGCTCCGTGAAAAGTATGGATATGAAGGCGTTGTCTGTACCGACTGGGGAATCACACAGGATCCGGAGCAGGAGATCGATTCCTTCGGCAGCAGATGCTACGGAGCAGAGAAGCTGTCAGAGGCGGAGAGGCATCTTGCAATTATTGAAAACGGGGTAGATCAGTTTGGCGGAAATTCAGAAATAGAGCCGATTCTGGAGGCATACCGTATCGGATGCGAACGTCACGGAGAAGCATGGATGCGGGAGAGGATGGAGCAGTCGGCGGTACGCCTGCTGACGAATATGTTTCGCTGCGGTTTATTTGAGAATCCATATCTGAAGCCGGAGGAAAGTGCTGCTGTCGTAGGGCGCGAGTCGCACAGTCTGGCGGGCTTTGAGGCGCAGCTGCGCTCCGTTGTGATGCTGAAAAATACGGGAGTACTGCCTGTTGACAAGAAAAAGAAAGTCTATGTCCCGGAACGGACGATACAGGAACGAAAGGGCTTTTTCCGGAATCTGATACCGGAGACAAAACTTCCGGGTGCTTCACGTTCCGCCGTGTCTGAATACTACACTTGGGTGGACACTCCGGAGGAAGCTGATTTTGCACTTGTTTTTATTGAAAGTCCAATATCCGATGGCTATCGTGCGGCTGACCGGGAGGACGGGGGGAACGGTTATCTGCCGATCTCACTTCAGTACCGTCCTTACCGGGCTGATACGGCGCGCAGGCAGAGCATCGCCGGCGGCGATTTCCGGGAGGCTTCTGCTAACCGCAGCTACTATGGCAAAGAGAACACAGCCGCCAATGAGGCAGACCTGGATCTGATACTCGATGCGAGACAGCGAATGGGAGAAAAACCTGTTATCGTCTGCGTCCGTGCACACCATCCAATGGTATTCGGGGAACTGGAGCCGTATGCGGATGCGATTCTGGTGGATTTCGGGGTGCAGACGGAGGCAATCTTGAAGCTGGTCAGCGGAGAAAGTGAACCGTCCGGGCTGCTGCCCGTTCAGATGCCGGAGAATATGGAGACGGTAGAACGTCACTGTGAGGACCAGCCATTTGATCTGAAGCCGTATCAGGATTCAGAAGGAAACGTCTATGATTTCGGATTCGGATTGAACTGGAGCGGACAGATTGAGGATGAGCGGACGAGACGTTATGTCAGACGATCCTGAATTTTGAGCTGTTTATCTGTACAGCCCTTCACAGGAACAGTCAGACACAGTCTGGTGGATTCCCCGGAACCTGAACTGTGTTACTGTTCATAGTCCAAAGGGTCGTGGATAGCAAACCAGCATGCGCCGCAATGGAGCACCACCATGAATGAAAGTGTATCGAGGCGCATTTGGCATCCCTGAACTCAGTTTTCTGCTGCGCAGAAAAGGGTACTTTCATAGTAACCGGAAATCCCGGCAAACAGGCAGAACTGTCTAAAAAACATACAAACAGGCGGATTCGACTATTTACTTTCAGAAGTTCTGTTTTATGATAAAAATATCATACAGTTTGAAACAGGAAGATTCTGAGGAGGGAAAGACTATGAACAGTACAGTCAAAAAATTAAAACACGTCATCGTTGGCATTTCTGCCGCCATGCTTGTAATGGGAATCTGCCTGATTTTATGGCCGGGCATCTCGACGGTCGTAATTTGCAGGATTGTCGCAGCCGTTCTTATGATTCTGGGTATCATAAAGACTGTTCTGTATTTTTACCGGAACAGATGGGGAATCCCGAATTATTTGGAACGGTCATCGGGGATTCTGGATATCATTATCAGTTTGATACTGCTGATTCATCCAGAGGATGCTATCCTGATACTTCCGATTGTGCTGGGGATTCTTATCCTGATAAACAGTGTATTTGTAGTACATATCGCAGTTCAGATGAAAAGTATCGGGCTCGGAAACTGGATTTATCTGCTGATTCTGGGAATTCTCGGAATCGCAGCAGGGCTTTTTCTGGCTCTAAACCCGTTTACCGGAGCGAAAACGCTGACGATTCTTCTGGGGGCTGCGCTGGTGCTGGAAGGGTTGGAAAACCTGTGTGTGGTGAGGTATCTCAGAAAGCTTTGGGAGAGACATGCACCGATTGAGGGCAGTTATGTTGATTTGGATGTGTGAATTCTTTTGCCGGAACAGGCAGAAAAAGACAAGGGCGGCTGCGTGGCAGCGGCCGCCCGGTCAATAGAAACATTATTTTCTTTTTCTATACTTCAGTTTTGCAGCAGCTTTATTCCCGCGAAGCAATGAGCCAAGTAGCCGTGCTTGCACGGATATTTGGCGAATGCCGCGAGGGTCAAATACCCCGCAGCTCTGCTGCGCTGCAAATTTGATGCCCCGTAGCTTGCTGCGGGGTATTTGACTTATCCACGGCTCAAGAAACAGTTCTATGATAAGTTCTATGATACCGCCTAAAAAGTCAGCCAGAAAGTCAGCCATGAAGAATCCCTCCTCTGATATATCCGTTCTCTATATGCTACATGAATACTAATACATTTTAGTAAAAGCTCTGCATTCAATATCGGTATCCATTTTAAAACCTGCTGATTGATAAAATCGAATTGTTTTTTCCGTATTATCAGTAAGCAATGTTTTTTGATAAACATTTTGATATATTTCAAGAATTCTTTTAAGCAATGCAGTTCCAATTCCCTGATGCTGATATTCCGGTAAGACGAGAATATCCTGAATGAAAACGATAGAGCAACCATCGCCAACAACTCTGATAACTCCCAGTAATTTTTCATTTTCATATGCGCCAAGAATTTTTA
>JAUNGL010000102.1 GCA_030524665.1 Lachnospiraceae bacterium
TCAATATGATATATCAGGGGGAACTAAAATGGCAAAAGAAATGATTGCAATGCTTCTTGCCGGCGGTCAGGGTTCACGTTTGTATGCTCTGACACAGAATCTGGCAAAACCTGCAGTTCCGTTTGGTGGAAAGTACCGTATTATCGACTTCCCGCTGTCGAACTGTGTAAATTCCGGTATTGATACAGTCGGTGTTCTGACCCAGTATCAGCCGTTGGTACTTAATGAATACATCGGAAACGGCCAGCCGTGGGATCTGGATCGTCTTTATGGTGGTGTGCATGTGCTTCCGCCGTATCAGCAGGCATCCGGGTCTGACTGGTACAAGGGAACCGCGAATGCGATTTACCAGAATATTTCATTCATCGAGCGCTACAATCCGCAGTATGTCATCATCCTTTCCGGTGACCAGATCTGCAAGCAGGACTACAGTGACTTCCTGAGATTCCACAAGGAAAAGGGAGCTGAGTTCAGCGTAGCCGTTATGGAAGTACCGTGGGAAGAGGCTCCGCGTTTCGGTCTCATGGTAGCAGATGAGAATGACAAGATCACGGAGTTCCAGGAGAAGCCGAAGAATCCGAAGTCCAATCTGGCTTCCATGGGTATCTATATCTTTAACTGGGATATCCTGAAGAAGTATCTGACTGAGGACGAGGCAGATCCGAATTCTGAAAATGACTTTGGAAATAATATCATCCCGAACCTGCTCCGCGACAACCGTAAGATGTATGCTTATCACTTCAGCGGATACTGGAAGGATGTAGGAACGATTTCTTCTCTGTGGGAAGCAAATATGGAAGTACTTGATCCGGCGCACAGCGGTATCAACCTCTTCGATGACGACTGGAAGATTTACAGCCGCAACAGCGGTATGACCGGTCATAAGATTGGTGAGGAAGGTGTCGTAGAGAATTCCATGATCACGGATGGATGCCGTATCAATGGTCATGTAAAACACTCGATCCTGTTTGCAGGTGTCAATGTAGAAGCAGGTGCAGAGGTTGAGGATGCCGTAGTGATGGGCGGCACCACGATCAAGGCAGGTGCTGTTGTAAAGCACTGTATCATCGCTGAGAACGTTGTGATCGGGGAGAATGCAGTTGTTGGAGCTATGCCGACCGAGACTGAGAAGGGCGTAGCAACCGTAGGTTCAGGGGTTTATGTCGGTGACAATGCAAAGATTGGCCCGAATGCAATGGTAAAGAATAATGTAAAAGGCGGTGAAGAACAATGGTAAACTCTAACGCAAATGCTTTGGGTATTATTTTCCCGAACAGTTATGATAAGATGGTTCCGGAACTGGTAAGCGAGCGTCTGATGGCCTCCATTCCGTTCGCAAGCCGTTATCGTTTGGTAGACTTCATTCTGTCGAGTATGGTTAACTGCGGAATTGACAATGTATCTATTCTGGTACGTCAGAATTATTATTCCCTGATGGATCATCTCGGATCAGGACGTGAGTGGGACCTGACACGTAAGAACGGCGGTCTGAATATCGTTCCTCCGTTTGCTGAGAAGACAATCAAGGTTTATAATGGACGAGTAGAAGCTCTGGCAAGCATTCTGAATTTCCTGAAAGGTCAGAAGGAAAAGTACGTTGTAATGTCAGACGCAAATATTGCAACCAATTTTGACTTTAATGCACTGATTGACGCTCATATTGCAAGCGGTGCAGATGTGACAGTAGCATACAGAGAAGAAGAGCTGCCGGAATGTCTGGTAAATAATTCTGCTCCGAATAAGGGGCTGTACTACACTTTGACTCTGGAAGATGGCCGTGTGAAGAAAATCTATATCAACTCACAGGCTCAGGGTGTTCAGAACTTCTCCATGAACATTTATGTGATCGAGAGAGAGCTTCTGATTGATATGATCAACACCGGTTTTGTCCGCGGAT
The DNA here is from genome assembly GCA_030524665.1 of Lachnospiraceae bacterium. GTDB lineage: Bacteria > Bacillota > Clostridia > Lachnospirales > Lachnospiraceae > Choladousia. The sequence continues at coordinate 1,898 of JAUNGL010000102.1, forward strand.
ATACATACTTTGAGCGTGACATTCTGGCTCCGCAGCTTGAAAAGCTGAATGTACAGGCGTTCAAATATGATGGATATGTAGCTCGTATCAGTGATATGAAGAGCTACTTTGATGAGAATATGAAGCTTCTGGATGATGCAAATCTGGATGCACTTTTCTCAGGAAATCCGATCTATACCAAGATCCGTGATGACAATCCAACCAGATACATTGATGGTGCAGTAGCAAAGAACGTCATGGTAGCCGACGGTTGTGTGATCGAAGGTGAAGTTGAGAACAGTATCCTGTTCCGTGGTGTAAAGGTTGCCAAGGGAGCAAAGGTTAAGAACTGTATTCTGATGCAGGATACCGTAATCGAAGAAAATGCAAACGTTGAGTATGTAATTTCTGATAAGAAGGTAAGAGTGACCGAAGGCAAAGAAGTTAAGGGAACAGATACCTTCCCGGTATTCGTTGCGAAACATCAGGTAGTATAATTCCGTACAGACGGATACGATATACTGAGTGAATAAAGTGAGGGGACAGGATGTGTGAGGAGTGCATATCCTGTCCCTTTCCGATTGGGAATGGTTTTCAGAGAATCAGGAGAAGCTCTGATCCTGCCGGGTACAACAGAAGTTACTGCTCTCAGCTCACAGGATCGCGAATAGTAACCAACAGAATGGGAGAATGGATAGTGGAAAAAAATCAGATTTTAAAAATATACGGAACTGACTATCTGCAAATGACAAAAAGAATTCTGGAAGAATCTGAACTGATCAGTTTGATACGGGATAAAAACTGCAGGATTGGGATTAAGCCGAATCTGGTCTCACCATCAGAGGCTTCCTGGGGAGCTACCACACACCCGGAGGTCGCAGCGGGTATCATAGAATACCTGCAGGCGCACGGCTGCACGCAGATCGTGATCCTGGAAGGCTCCTGGGTGGGTGATGTCACTTCAGAAGCGATTCGGGTCTGCGGTTATGACAGGCTGGCGGAAAAGTATGGAGTGGAGCTGATCGATACGCAGAAAGACAGTTACCATACACAGGATTGTGCCGGACTCGAACTGGCTATCTGTGACAGTGCGAAAACAATTGATTTTATGATTAATGTTCCGGTATTGAAGGGACACTGCCAGACAAAAGTCACGTGTGCTCTGAAAAATATGAAGGGGCTAATTCCGAACAAAGAAAAGCGTCATTTTCATGCGATGGGGCTGCACCGCCCGATTGCACATCTGAGCATTGGGATTCCGCAGGATTTTATTGTTGTGGATCACATTTGTGGGGATCTGGATTTTGAAGACGGAGGAAATCCAGTCGTACGGAATTGTGTGATGGCAGCCAGAGATCCTGTTCTGATGGATGCGTACGTCTGTCGGCTTCTGCACTATCAGGTGGAGGAGGTTCCGTATATAGGACTGGCAGAAACGCTCGGAAGCGGTTGTGCAGATGTATCACAGGCTGAGATTCGGGTCTGTGGAGCTGGAAAGGAAGAGATGGATCAGGAGCTTCCCTATGCGACAAAAGTGGTGGAGCTGAGAGACGCGGTTGAGGAGGTAGAGTCCTGCAGCGCCTGCTATGGCTATCTTTTGCCGGCACTGGATCAGCTCAGGGATGAAGGATTGCTTGACCAGCTGGAAGAGAAAATCTGTATCGGTCAGGGGTACCGCGGGAAAACCGGGAAGCTTGGTGTCGGGCAGTGTACATCCGGGTTTGCATACTGTATCAAAGGATGTCCGCCGACCGAGGGACAGATTTATGAGGGGCTGAAAGCATATCTGAGGAGACAGGAATCACCTGACGGGGGAGATCAGCAGCCAGGTTGAAAGGGATTCAGAGATATTCCTTCAATTGTTCAACATTGCGTTCTTCGAAATGCTGGAGATCATGCATCATGTGCACGATATCCTTTTCGGCGTCAGCTTCGTATTCGTTGACTTTTTTCACGGCATTAGTAATTCCCATGCTGCTTCCCTGGATCAGCATTTCAGCGAGATGTGACGTGCTTCGGTCAGTCATTGTCTGGAAATCGATCATCAGTGAGGTGCGGGCTTTCTCAAAGGTGGAAAGGCCTTTTTCTGTCTCACCCTGTGCCTGCAGCATATCGCGGGCATTGGTATGGAATTTCTGGTAGCCTTCCTGCTGTTTTTTCAGGCAGTCTTTAAAGGCAGGATCATCGCTGTTTTCCATAATCTGTTCCAGTGTGTCGCAGCCCATCTGGGAATTCTGATAGATGTAATTCAAAAGTTCGGTGTTTGCGTTCATGAGATTCTTTCCTTTCCTGATTTTCCGGTATTATTTTTCATTATTATCATGATAAAGTAAGTATGAGCAGAATGGAGAAAAATATACGCAGACAGCGACAGAACCGTCAGGATGCGATGAACGCATACTTAAGTATTCAGCAGTTGTTATTTACAGATTTCAGGGAAAGAAGAGGTGGATAGATGGAACAACTGAGTTTGTTATACCCGGGTGAGCAAATGCCGGAGTATCATGTCCTGCCGGAAGAGACAGCCCATGATTTGTCTCTGGATACGATATGTGCTTACCTGTCGAAGATGGAATCGGAACAGAATCTGATCAGGAGGATTATGATGCAGATTTCCGGAGACCCGGAGGTGATCCGATACCGTTGTGATGTATTTGAAGATATTCTCCGTTTTCCTTTGCTGCGGGAACGGATGCAGAAGCTGCTGGACCGGGTGGATTTCCTGAAAACGTATGGAAGTTTCGGGAAGGATTCAGACGCGGCCGGGGTGTGGGAGCTGGTTCATCGTCTGGATGAGATGGACGAGTATATTGAGTGTGTGCAGGCAATCTATACGTGTCTGAATGAAAATGAGATCCGGTCAGAGGGACTTCTCACACTGAAAGAATACGTCCGGAAGCTGTACGAGGATCATGGGTTCGCAGAACTGAAAAAAGATATTAATGCGCTGAAAACAGAAACCTCCAAGATAAAAAGTGTGACGTTGGGAGTCAATCTGAACGACCGGTTTGAGCCAAATGGGGTCGGGATTGTTTCGATAAACAGCAAATATTTTACCAAGTCGGGAATTCTGTCTAATTTCTGTGATTTCCTGAACCGGAGTGATGAGATTAAGGAAGATAACGTCTGGAAAAAGAATTATACATTCCGGACGGCTGGAAATGAACTGGGGGACGCAGGAAAAATGGAGCAGGCTGCGATGGTAGTTGCGACGAAAGGATTTTCTCTGCTTCCGGGAGTCGCAGGTGTGGCAGCTGACAGCCGCGGCGGTGATGTGATCCGTACGCTGGACCGTGCAATCAGCTCGATGCTGTCAGGGATTGTGAAGAAGCTGAAGAGTATTCTGTCGCGCCATGTATCTGTCAGTACCCATGTGATATCAGGGCTGATCCCGGAATTCCTCTACTACATCCGTTGGGCAGAATATATTGAGAAGCTTCAGGCCCTCGGGTTTGTGATGTGCAAGCCGCAGCTTCTGGAGCCGGAAAAACGGGAGATGCAGGCACGGGGAATCTACAACCTGAAGCTGGCAAATGCTGTTCTTGAAAAGCATGGAGATGGATTGGAAGATGAATTAAGGGCAATCGTGAAAAATGATCTGGATTTTGACGCGCGGCACCGGATCTATATCCTGACCGGAGCCAATCGCGGAGGAAAGACTACGATTACACAGGCAGTCGGAATTGCATTCCTGATGGCGCAGGGAGGAATCTTCGTTCCGGCGGATTCGTTTCTGTTCAGCCCGGCAGACAATCTCTTTACACATTATCCGGCTGATGAAAATCGGACGATGGATCTGGGACGGCTGGGTGAGGAGTCGAAACGGTTCCGCGATATCTTCATGGCATCCACATCCCGAAGCCTGCTGCTGTTGAATGAGTCTTTTTCTACGACTTCGTTCGAGGAGGGCTTTTATATTGCAAGGGATGTGGTGCGGATTCTAAGGAAGCTTGGAGTACGTACCATCTACAACACACATATGCACAAGCTGGCTATGGAGCTTGAGACGCTGAACCAGGAGCCAGGAGGAAATGGTCAGATCGCAAGTCTTGTGGCCGAGACAGAGGACGGGCAGCGTTCTTATCGGGTACGCGTGGCACCGCCGAACGGATTGTCCTACGCGCGTGATATCGCAGAGAAGTATGGGGTGACGTACGAGATGCTGGAGCGGGAGAAGTACGGCTGATAATCCCGTAATCTCACAGATAGATCAGGAATATGAGGCTCATGATCCGCTCCCGCACTTCAGATTTGCCAGCTCCGTTTTGATGATAGCTTCCCAATCTTCATAGCTTCTCGCTCCGGTGTACGTTTCTCCGACGATGTTGCCATCTCTGCCTACAAAGAAGGTTTCAGGAACCGCGTCGATCCCGATCAGTCTGCCGTTCAGCGCAGTCTCGTCCGGTATCAGGAATGGGAAGGTCGCTCCCGTTTTCTCAGACAGGAGTTTTGCCTTGGCGAGTACATCGTCCTGATCGGAGGCTGGAAGAAAGTTGGCATCTACGGTGTCCATGACGAAACCGGTCACGCCGATGTTGTATTCTTCACCGAGCTTCTGATAGATCTCTTCTAATTCCGGCAGTTCATTGACGCAGGGGCTGCACCAGGTAGCAAAGATATTGACAAGAGTCAGATCGTACTCCTGAAACAGGCTCTCATCGTATGCAGTTCCGTTGATGTCGGTTGTCTGGAAGGCGCCAACACTGGAGACAGAGACTCTTGGGGTATCGAAAGCGGAGGCTCCTGCCTGATATGGCGCCATGTCTGTGATCGAGATATCACTTTTTTCCAGTGACTCAGTCAGTTCTGCCTCTGCAGAGGAATTGATACTGAGATAATAAACATAGCTGCCGTCTTCACTCTTTCCTAATTCTGTATGCTTGCTGCATTTTGTAATTTCATCCAGATATTCGGTCAGATCCTTCTGATAAACGCCGATTGCGCCGATTCGCTGCAGGTCATCGAGCCACGTATAGAGTGATTCGTCAAAATCTGTAAGCTCTGCCGCTTTCTGCTCGTCTGTGACATAGTCCAGAACCAGAGCGGCATATCCGATGGAAGTACCGCTGTCGGCGGATAATTCCCGTGGAGTTACTATTACATTCTGGCTATCTATCAATGGTTTCAGGGTATCAGATAGCTGCAGGTCAAGACCGAGATATCCAAATGTAAAAGAATCCTGCCACACAATCCCGAGATCAACAGGGGAATAGGATATCTGAGAAGAGGACTCAGTATTTTCTTCTGCGGAACTGATTCTGACAGGAATGCCGAAGCCCAGAATAGACAGACATAAGGTACATACCAGTAGTTTTTTTCGTTTCATTTCGTTCTCCTTTTGGTGAATTCATAAAGCAATAGCGAGTTTCTTCTCATAGTATACCATATATAGAGACATAAAGCCCCATATTTCATAAAAAATGTGAAGGAATGGAAAGGAGATCGCGTTGATTGACGATTGCCCGGCGCATTGCTATAATAGTTCCGCAATATAACGATCAATTTTAATAAGTAGGTGAAAAGATGAAAAGAGATTTGACTCAGGGACCGGTCATGCGCTCTATGCTGTGCTTCGCAGTTCCAATGATTATGGGTAATCTGCTGCAGCAATGCTACAATGTGGCAGATACCCTGATTGTCGGACAGTTTCTTGGGAAAAATGCTTTGGCCGCTGTCGGTTCAGCATTTACATTGATGACTTTTTTGACTTCGATTTTGTTGGGGTTGTGTATGGGCAGCGGGGCCGTATTTTCGATCCGGTTTGGTCAGAAGGATGAGGAAGGCCTAAGAGAAGGCGTGTATGCGTCCTTTGTTTTGATTGCAGTGCTGACGCTTCTTCTGAACGGAATTGCTTTCGCCTGTCTGGAAGGGATTCGGATTTTCCTCAGGGTTCCGGCGGAAGTATGGACGTTCATGCGGGAATATCTTGCTGTTATTTTCTGCGGGATCGCTGCGACCTTTCTGTATAATTATTTTGCTTCATTCCTGCGGGCGGTGGGGAATTCCGTTGTGCCGCTGCTGTTTCTGGCGGTTTCTACCGTGCTGAATATCGTATTAGATCTGTGGTTTGTGCTTGTGTTGGAACGGGGGGTGAGCGGAACCGCAGAGGCAACGGTGATTGCTCAGTATATTTCAGGCATGGGAATCGCAGTGTATACACTGGCAAAGTATCCCAGAATCCGTCCCACCAGAAAACGCTGCCGGATCCGTCTGGAATGTATCCGGGAAATTGCCGGATTTTCTGTTTTGACCTGTATCCAGCAGTCTGTGATGAATCTCGGTATCTTAATGGTACAGGGATTGGTAAACAGTTTTGGAGCAACCATCATGGCAGCATTTGCTGCCGCAGTCAAAATTGATGCATTTGCCTATATGCCGGTGCAGGATTTCGGCAATGCTTTTTCTACCTTTATAGCCCAGAATTACGGCGCGAAGCAGGAAGCGCGTATCCGCGCGGGACTGAAGGGGGCGGTTTCTGCAGCAATGGTTTTCAGTATTGCGGTTTCTGCCGCGGTCTGGGTATTTGCACGTCCGCTGATGACATTATTTGTGGATGCGGAAGAAACTGAAATCATCACGGAGGGCGTCCGCTATCTGCACATAGAAGGTGCGTTTTACTGTGGAATCGGATGCCTGTTCCTTCTGTATGGTCTGTACCGGGCACTGGGAAAGCCGGGAATGTCTGTAGTTCTGACTGTGATATCGCTTGGCACCCGGGTATTGCTGGCCTATGTGCTGTCAGCCATTCCGTCGATCGGCGTGGTTGGGATCTGGTGGTCTGTACCGATCGGATGGTTTCTGGCGGATGCGGCAGGACTGCTGTATTATATACTCCGGAAGCGCCGGCTGCTCTTCTGGGAGAATCAAAATGAAACCGGAGATACAGGTTTGGTTGGCAGTCAGCCATGAGGGGATAAAACAGGAATGTCAATTTATAAAAAGTACTTGCATAACGACTTATATAGGCTTATAATGACATGCAAACAGCATAAGAATCTTCAGGGCAGGGTGCAAGTCCCTACCGGCGGTATAGCCCGCGAGCCGAGAGGCATGATCCGGTGAAGTTTATTGAATTTCAGCAGTTCCTTAAGCATGGATTCCGGAGCCGACAGTATAGTCTGGATGAGAGAAGAGAAATGGATGACAGAATTTGTTCGTAATTCTATTGTGTATTTATTTTATATAGTACGGATAGGATTCGTGATAGAACGTCATTTGAAAATGTATCAGTTGCTCTGAGATGGGAAGACCATTTCAGAGTTTTTTGTTTTTACTGTGCCCTGCGGAATAATATTCTGCGGGGTGTTTTTATGTAAAGCTGGAAATTGCCTGATTGCAGGAGGAGTATAAGTGGGACGCTTTGATGATCAGTAATGCTGTTGGAAAGGGGGAAACTGTGACAGACAGGTTTTATATGAGCCGTGCAATTGAACTGGCCAGAAAGGGAATTGGATGGACGAATCCCAATCCGATCGTAGGTGCGGTCATCGTAAAAGACGGCAGGATCATAGGAGAGGGATACCATGCGAAATGTGGGGAATACCATGCAGAGCGGAATGCGATTGCTTCGCTGAAGGAATCGGCGAAGGGCGCAACTATTTATGTGACACTGGAGCCATGCTGCCATCACGGAAAGACACCGCCCTGTACGGATGCGATTCTGGAACAGGGAATTTCGAGGGTCGTGATAGGCTCCAGAGATCCGAATCCGAAGGCGGCAAGCACTGACAGACCTGCGTGCGGGGAAAATTATTCTGGTTACTGATGACCCGGACCGGGAGAATGAAGGGGACATGATCTGCCCTGCGGAATTTGCCACACAGGAAAATATCAATTTTATGGCGTGTTATGCCAAAGGGCTGATCTGTACACCGATGAGTGAGACTGTGGCGGGCAGACTGGAACTGCCGCAGATGGTCGTGGAAAATACAGACAACCACTGCACTGCATTTACGGTATCCATTGATCATGCAGATACGTCGACCGGAATTTCCGCAGCGGAGCGTTCTTATACGATCATGAAATGTACCGAGGAGGAAACCAAACCCGAGGACCTGCGGCGGCCGGGCCACGTATTTCCGCTGGTTTCCAGAAAAGGCGGAGTCCTTGTGCGGAACGGGCATACGGAAGCGACGGTGGACCTGATGCGTCTGGCTGGATTGAAAGAATGCGGTGTTTGCTGTGAGGTCATGGAGGAGGATGGTACCATGATGCGGACACCAAATCTCTGGAAGCTTGCAGAAAGATACGGATTGAAATTTATTACGATCAGGGATCTGCAGGATTACTGCAGGATTAACGAGAAACACGTAGTACAGGAAGCATCCGCAAAGATGCCGACGAAATATGGAGAGTTCCGGATTTATGGTTATGTAAATGACATCAATGGTGAGCATCACGTAGCTCTGGTAAAAGGGGATATCGGTGACGGAGAGAACATTCTCTGCAGAGTGCATTCTGAATGCCTGACCGGAGATGTGTTCGGTTCGAAACGTTGTGATTGCGGCGACCAGCTTCAGCAGGCGATGCAGCAAATCGAGAAAGAGGGTGGTATGCACCAAAGCAGGAGGTACCGGAGGAACAGATTGCCGGATGGCTGGGAGTGAACAGCAGGGATATGTGGAATTCTTTTCTTCCGGAGCTGCCGGAGCAGGTCAGGGATGAGGCGAGCTGCCGTGTAGGAAATGCTATGGCAGAGCAGATACGGGCGCGCCGGGCAGTCTGGTATCCGGGAGCGGAAGAGACGTTGGATCAGTTGAAGGCGGATGGTTATACAATGGTGGTTGTAAGCAACTGCAAAATAGTGTATCATGAAGCCAACTGGAGAGCGTTTTCGATGGAACGGTGGTTTGCAGCGTTTTTTGATTGCGAATCTTTTGAGTTCGCACCGAAAACAGAAATCATCCGGGAAGTGCAGAAAAGGTTTGACGCACCGTATCTTTTTATCGGAGACAGACGCGGAGATCTGGAGTGCGCCCTGGCATGGAATAGTCCGTTTATCGGCTGCCGTTACGGTTTTGGAAGAGACGGAGAGCTGGAGGGCTCCGATGCCATTGCAGATTCCGTGCGGGAGCTGCCGTGGCTGGTTTCCAGGATTTCTGTGTGAAATAGAAATACCTGCGCTGCCCGGAAGAAAGCACGGGGAGACATGAAAAAAATCAGAAAATATACTCTTACTGCAGCAGGATTATTTGTTTTGTATCTCGTTTTGAGCGTAGTTTTCGTATATATCAGACAGCCTGAGGTAAGCCGGGAATATCAGGAAGCATTTGATCCCGGAGCTTGTTATTCAGATGCAGGATCGTGTGACCGTGCATATATCATTGAAGATAATTCAGAAGCGTTGGCAGAACGGATCAGGATGATAGAGCAGGCAGAAGAACGTATTATCCTGTCCACTTTTGAATTCCGGGCGGATGAGAGCGGGAAGGATGTACTGGCCGCCCTGATTCATGCTGCAGAACGCGGTGTGGAGGTAAAGGTTCTCGCAGACGGGTTTCCTGCCTTGCTGCAGATGAAGGGGAATACGTATTTTCAGGCATTGTCTACTATGAAACAGGCAGAGATCAAGCTGTATAATCAGGTGAATCTGCTGATGCCGTGGAAGAGTATGGGGCGGCTCCATGATAAGTATGTAATTGTGGATGATTATCTATATCTGCTGGGTGGGCGAAACACGTATGATTACTTTCTGGGAGACAATGGATACAAAAATTATGACAGGGATGTGCTGGTTTACAGTATGGAGCCGGAAAATGAGGAAAGCTCCATTCACCAGCTGGAAGCTTATTTTGAATCCGTATGGGAATCGTCAGCTTGCAGATATTTTTATGATAATCCGGCAAATGCCTCGCGGACGCAAATCATAGAAGCGAGGGAAGAATTGGAGGAACGTTATCTGGTGCTGCAGGAGAGGTATGAGCTGGACAAAGCACCTGACTATAAGCAGATGACATTTGCGGTCAATCGGATTACGCTCCTGTCCAATCCGATCCATGTCTATGCAAAAGAGCCGACTGTATTTTATGCGCTGATGCAGCTTATGAAGGATACGGAGAAAGAGAGCACGATTCATACGCCGTATATCATCTGTAACGACTGGATGTACGAAGAACTAACAGAAATTTGTGACGGGAATCAGCATGTAAGTCTGATGACGAATTCTGCAGCCAATAATGGGAACCCGTTCGGTGCGTCAGATTATACCCTGAATAAAGGAAAGCTGCTGGATACAGGACTGACGATTTATGAGTATGAGGGCGGCGTCTCTTATCATGGGAAAAGTATTACGATCGGTGATGAACTGGCAATCGTCGGTTCCTTCAATATGGATATGAGAAGTGTATACCTGGATACAGAACTGATGCTGGTGATCCACAGCAAAGAAGTGGCGCAGCAGCTTCGGGGCTATATGGAAACTTATGAAAAAGAATCTGTGAAGGTAATAGATAAGGAAAACTGCGAGATACCGGCAGGGGTTACGAGACAGGAGATGGGCGGAGCGAAGAAGCTGAAACTTTATGGGGTGATGCTGTTGAACTGGCTGCGGTTTTTGATGTAGAAGCGGACAGACGTTCACCGAAGCTTGCAGGTAAGTGTTATTTGGGCAGCCATATAGGGTACTGATGAACAAACAACAAAAAGAATACCGGAGGGAATTCCTATGTTCCCTCCGGTATTAGACTGGATGTGAAAAACTTCACTTAGCGTGGCGTTCCTTCTGCCATTCGCGTCACTGCGACATAGATATCCTGAATCCGGTACCAGGTGCGGCTGCCGACAATACCATCCTGTGTCAGTCCGAACACAGACTGGAACGTTTTTACCGCATCCTGTGTACGTTCACCGAAAATGCCGTCTACCGTGAGTTTTGGGATCAGCGGATAATTATTTGAGATCGCATTGAGCTGTTCCTGAATCTTTCTGACATTGTCACCCGTAGAACCGATGCGCAGTGCATAACCGGGATAAGAGGACGGAACCCCGGCGACTTCCTCGGCAAAATTGATATACATGGAGTCTCCGTAGAAATACCGCAGGATTTCAATTGCCTGATATCCCTGATCGCCGAGTGCCTTGGACCCCCATTGAGTCATCCACTGTGGACACTGGACACGCTCCCCGTCGCAGTACTGCGTCAGAATCG
>JAUNGL010000103.1 GCA_030524665.1 Lachnospiraceae bacterium
GCATATGATCACAGATCCCACTCCACACTCAATATCTATCTCCCGATCAGCACCGTGATTGATTTTCTGTTCTGCTCCAAATCCGGCGTACGACTCACCATCCACTTCAATATCTCCGACACCGCATTCCAGCTTATAGTCAAAATCATTGGCACTGCCTGTCAGATTCACTTCCACATCTCCGACGCCGCAGTCAATCTGCATTTTCTTTCGAATATCCAGATTCAAAATGCAGGAACCAACTCCACAGTCCAGATCCAGTTCTTTGCAGATCAGGACACCGTCCTCCGTTTCCATCATAATTTCGCCGACTCCGCATTCCAGATCCAGCTGATCAATAATCTGTGATTCAGGAATATAAATCTCAAGATAGGCTCCGTTCTGATTCCATCTCCAGAATTTGATGCCAGCCCCCTTTTCTTCAATTTCCAGTGTATTGCCGTTTTGCGTACAGCGAAAGCCTGATGGCAAATCATAGCCGGTCACCTGCCATACTTTCCCTTCATACGGAATCAGACGGCACTCCGCTACATCGATATCCAATTTCAGCTTCTGCACCCCGGTATAGGATTTTGAAAAATCCATATCCTCATCTGTCATCTCAGATATACTTTTCTCATGATGCTCCATCCAGTCTCCGGCTTCCTCCAGATATCCCTTCCCGGTCTGAATGATCTGCCGGAATTCCCCGGTACTGAATCCGAAACAAAGGCTCGCAGTGCAGAATGCAAAACCTATCACCGCAAAACACAGAGCTGCCATCAGCAAAAGCTTTGTCATTTTTGAATGCCTCTTCATTCCTGTTCTCCTCCTCTCTCATGATGCCTTCCGAAGAGTCCGCCAATCCATCTGAAAAAGCTGCGCACCCATCCGATTACCCACCGGAATACTCCCGGTATAATCGTCGTGCATCCCCATTTTGCGAGAATCAAAACCAGCATAGAAGCTGCAATCATCAGAAAACCGCCGCCAATCATCATCGTTCCCACGGCCGGCGATGCCAGATGAGCTATTCCGGCAAAAATTGTACCGATTCCGCCAACAATCAATCCGATTGCCGCACCAAAAAATCCGAACACAAGACCAAAAAGACCTGCAAATATTCCAAAACTTCCGCCAAAAATTCCGCCGATGATGGAAAATCCTGCTCTGACAATTGCACTTGCAGTCGGAAGCCCAAAGAAAATGATCAGCAGAAAAATCCACAGAACAGATCTCCCTCTTCGCCCATTCCTGCCGTACTCCTGGCCGTAAGTGAACTCTTCTCCGCGCTCTGCACCGTTTCTTTTCTGACGCCCGTCCTTATACTTATATTCCCACCACCGCGGTTCACTCTGCCCGGACTGGTCCCGGCTGCTTCTCTCCTCCTGATATCTCCGACTCCGATGATCCCGCTCATAGCGCTGCTCCCATTCCTGTCTCCAGCGGCTCCATTCCTGTTGGTAGCTTCGCCCCTGATGTTCTTCCCGTTCATCTTCATCCCCGAACAGTCCCGATGTATTCGCTTGCGCCTCCTTCTGCTCTCTGGTATCCTGATCATCCTTCTTCGATGCGGTCACTATCTCTGCATACTGATCCGGTACATGATAATCTTCCCTGAACCTTTCATCCGTATACCCTCGCTCCGTAAACTCACCGCCGTTCATATCCCCCTGAAGCCCGCTCCGAATCTCTGCTGCCACCTTTTCCGGACTTCCGAAATGTGCCGCGATCTCCTCTTCATGCTCTGGGCCTGCTTCCTCAAAATAATCTCTGTAATATTCAAGCGCTTCTTCCCGTTCCTCTTCATTCACACCGGAAAGCAGATACTCCAATTTTCCCAAAAATTCTTCTTTCCTCATTCTCCACTCCTCTCCGCAAAAAGTATTGCGGATATTTTTTCTGAATAACTCTGCCACTCTGCACGGTACATATTCAACTGGGCAATCCCCTGCTCCGTTACCTTATAATATCTTCGGTTCCTCCCGGCATATTCCCGGTCGTAGACAGTCAGGCAATTATCCTTCTGTAATCTGCGGAGCACCGGATACAGCGTTGATTCAGATACCTCAAGAACTGCCCTTACTTCCTGAGTAATCCGGTATCCATAAGTCCCCTCCGCATCCGAAGATACTACTGACAGGACAATCGCATCCAGCAGTGCGGCACCTGTGTTAAAAACCATAGTGTCTCCTCCATTTCATTCAGCCCGGGAAATACCAGCATCAGTTCACTCAGAATGCCTGCTGTCTCCCACTGGCCAAGGTACGTATCTTTGATACATGCCAGTTTTCAAACCATGCACCAAATAATACTATTAAATTTTTAATATTATTTATTTATCAATATTATATTTCATATAATATTATTCATTCACTAATTTGTCAAGGACTTTTTATAATGAAAGTAAAACCCGGAATTCAGATACAAATCTACACCTGAACACCTTGCGGGACAGCTCCCCGCGAACAGCAACAAACTGTATCTGCAGTCAAATGTTCGTACAAGCACAGCCACTTGGCTCACTCCCCGCAGGAATAAAAAACCTCCTGCAGAAGTCTCTTTCTGAAACCTTTGCAGGAGATTTCGGTATTTTATTTCCTGGAAACCCTTCACGCTTTCCGCGCAGTCATCATTTCCGCGCGATCCAGTAGTAAAGTTTTCCGCTGGTATAAGTGGTTTTTCCAACCTTTTTCTTGGAAATCACATAAACATAATACTGTTTCTTATCAGAGATGCTCTTGCCAGACATCTTGGTAATTGTCACGGAGGAGGTACTCTTGCCGACTGATTTCACCTTCTTGTATCCACTTTCCTTCTTCGTTGAAACATATATGTCATATCCCGTTGCACCAGTCACTTTATCCCATTTCACTGTCAGCTTATTTTTGGAAACCTGTGCTTTTGTAATCTGCGGCTGTGTAAAGAAATAGCCCGGAGCAGACCATGCACCATATTGTTTCTTTCCATTTATCTCAACATATGCACGTACCTGTACCGTATATACCATCGAATTGGAAATCTTATCCACAGAAAGAGAGTTCCCATTGTATTTCACAATACCGGAAGCTTTCTTTTTTCCGTTACTCGTCTTTACAATATACTGGTAGCCGTCCGCTCCCTCAAACTTCTTCCATGTGGCGTTAAAGCTCTTGGCATAATAATACCATCTCTCCTGCTTTACACCAGTTACTTTCCCCGGAATCGTCTTGGCAAATACACTACTTACAAAACCCTCAAATTTTTTCGATGGATTGTAACTATGGCTATATTCGTATGCAATCTTCACATACCGCTCACAGCCTGCCGGAAGCTTTTTAATCGTCACGCTGGTAACAGAAGGCTCCAGAGTCTTATACAATTTCAAACTACTGTAATCCTTCCCCACATACACCTTATAATTCAATGCATCCTCTTTGGCATCCCATTTCACTGTAATAGAACTCGTCGTTGCCTTCGTCTGAACTGCTGCCGCATCGGCTTTCACAACAGGCATCAGCAAAAATGCAAATACCAGCAGGAAGCAGCTCATGATAAAACTCTTAAACCTCTTTTTCATACTCTCTCTCCTTTCAAAATCCAAATCAGCCAGATACATTTATATTACCACTATCCCCCGATCCCTGTAAACATTTAATCTCAAGATAACAATATTTTCGAAAACTTGAATATATATATCTTTGAGTTTCGATAGCTGAAACACAGGCCAGCGAACGTCTGGATGCAGGGGGAGACCACCATCTTAGTAGGTTTCCGTGAATGAATCGCCTCCTGCTGCCCTCCGATACCTTTTGTATCCCTACAGAGCAGCCAAGCGCCAGATTCCCGGCGTCCGTTCGTAGTTAGCACAACCTTATCAAACTGCAAAATAACTGCCTGGCCCGCCGCATCTCCCAAAACCCACGTCAGTCCAGACAGTCATTTCTTTTTTCCTTATACTGTTTCAGTAAATCCTACCACCAGATAATATAGATCAAAGTTACACAGAATCCGATACACACCAGCATCAGGCCAAACGACAGGCTTCGTCCGATAACTGTATTCGTCTCCTTCAGCTCATCATGCAGCATCGCCATCTTATGACGGTAATCCGTCTCTACAGGTACCTTTTTACGCCATGTTCCATTCGCCAGATTGCGGAAGAAGTTCATCACATTTCCTGCTGCCTGCGTAAAGACAGTTCCCTCCGGAAGTTCATGCGGAATCGGACTGTCACGGTAAATGGTCTTGCGGAGCACTACCACCGCCGTATCGACCAGACTGTCAAACACCCTGCATACAGTTCTGCACACAAGCGGAAGAATCGTCAAAAGCACCGGACGGTAAATAGCATCCTCCAGATCAAACCAGGCTGGCCATGCATTGATATACCGCTTCGTTCCTTTTTTTCCTTCTTCCATCAAGATCCGACGAATGAAGAATACGTACACAAGCGCTCCGATCGCGATGGAAATCAGGCCTCCTGACAGATTCTTCATACTGAAATAAGAAACAGCTTCTCCGGCTTCCTCAAGATGCATCAGATTCTGGCCCAGCACTGCCACACGGTCCATCAAATCGTGTGGGAACAGTCCCCAAAGGAACAGCAGCACGGCACTCCCCGCGAGTGCAAATGTACTCTCCGCATTCATATACCGTTTCATCTGGTCAAACTTCCGCTGTACCTCTCTGTTTTCATTTTCCTCCACGAAGACTGCCACAAACAGCTTTGTCATATATGCCACGGTCAAGCCGCCGCTTGCGAGGAAAATCCACTCGATTACTTTAAAGCTCCAGACAGAAGAATACTCTACGATGCTCTCATGAATCAATGTTTTGCTGATATAACCGCCGAAGAGCGGAATACCGCCGATCGCGAGTGCCCCCACCAGAAAGATCACTTTCAGCAGCGGTTTCTTTCTGCCGAAGCCGCGGATCTCATTGAGATCCAGCGCATGGGTATTCATGAAGATCACGCCTGCTGCCATAAACAGCACCAGCTTAATCATGGAATGGTTCACCATATGCAGCATCGCACCGTGTACTGCGAGTGCATTCTCTTCTCCGAGCAGTCCCTGCATTCCGATGCCGACCATAATAAAGCCGATCTGCGACATGGAAGAACACGCAAGTGTCCTCTTCAGATCAATGGAAAAGACCGCTAACAGCGCTCCTCCCGCCATTGTGCAGACTCCGAGAAACAGGATCAGCTTTCCCCATCTCGCATCATGCAGGAACAGTTCACTGCTGATAATCAGGATTCCGAAGATACCCGTTTTCGTCAGGATACCGGAAAGCAGCGCAGATGCCGGAGCAGGCGCCACCGGATGTGCCTTCGGCAGCCAGATATGCAGCGGGAAAGCACCTGCCTTTGCCCCAAATCCAGTCAGCATGCAGACGCCTGCCACATACAGCAGCGTCTTATCCTCATATGCCTGTGCTGCCCCAAGCAGCTCCCGGATGGTCAGTGTACCGAGTACATGATATACGAGGAACAGTCCCATCAGCATCACAAGTCCTCCGATGATAGCAACTGCCAGATACGTAGAAGCTGCACGCAAGGACGCTGCATTCTCCTCCTGTGCCACCCAGACATAGGAGGTAAATGACATAATCTCAAAGAAAATAAAAGTAGTATACAGGTCGGCCGACAGGAATACGCCCATTGTCGCCCCGAATGTCAGCAGCAGAAACAGATAAAAACGGCTGACATTTTCATGATGTTTAAAATATTCTCTCGACAGGATCGTCGTCATCATCCACATCAGGCACGCGATCGTTCCATACACCAACCGGAACCCATCCAGTTCAAATGAAATCCCCATCCCGCAGAAGCCTTCCACACGGCTTCCGGCGAAGATCTGTTTCCATGCATCCGTCCGCCCTGCAAATGTCACCAGCAGAACGGCCATCAGTACAAACTCACTTACAGTCACAAAATCAGCCAGATAATCTCTCAGGACCGTATTTTTCCTTCCAAGCAGATACACCAGAAGCGCGCCCGCAAATGGATAACCTACCAGGATTACAGGTAATAAACTTCCACTCATTCTACGCCCCTCCTTCTACTTCACTACCGATGCGATCTGCTCCAGACCGGAGACAACCGTCGATGAATGCAGGCCAAACCAGAACATCGCCACCGCAAAAAGCACCAGCGGAAGGATCATCATCCAGTTCGGATCCTCCACATCCTGTATCTTACTATAGTCAAAATCACGTCCCGGGAAAAACGCACGTATCACAATGGTCATCATATAGACTGCCGTCAGCAGCGCAGATGCCAGAAGCGCAGCAATTCCGAGATAAGCCAGAGGATTCTGACTCTCTACAGCTGCCTTTGCCAGATTCCATTTACTGATAAATCCGCACAGTCCCGGTACGCCCATCAGTGCCAGACCAGAGATTGTAAAGATGATAAACACCTTCGGCATCCTTCTTCCGAATCCGTCAAGCTGATGGATATACTCTCTTCCCGTCTTGTAGATAATGGCTCCGGCGCAGAAGAACGCACAGATTTTCATGACCGCATGGAATACCATGTGGCTCAGCGCTCCCACCAGACCAAGTGGCGTCATGAGTGCCGCCCCGAACAGGATATAGGACAGATTGCTGACCGTAGACCATGCCAGACGGCGCTTGATATGTGTCTCCTTCAGTGCGCGGCTGCATCCGTAGATAATCGTAATGATCGTAAAAATCAATACGACGGCCTGCGCCCAGGTCCCGCGCAGGAACTCAGTTCCGAAGCTATAGTACGTCACACGGATGATCGTAAAAGCCCCCGCCTTCACGACTGCGACCGCATGGAGAAGCGCCGTTACCGGAGTCGGCGCCACGCCGGCTTTCGGAAGCCATCCGGAAAACGGCCACATCGCCGCCTTCACACTGAAGCCCATGAAACAAAGCACATATACGAGCAGGAGCAGATTTCTCCAGTTCGCCGCCTTTTCCGGGTCGAGTACACCACCCGGTACAAATTCGGAGGTGGTACCCGCTACGAGAATAAATACCATACCGATGAACGCAAATGCCGCTCCACCGATCGAATAATACATATAAGTACGGCTTGCCAGTATCGCCTCACGCGACAGTGTATGCATAACGAGCGGAACCGTCACCATCGTCAGCATCTCATAGAAGCAGTACATCGTCACGATATTTTCTGCCAGAGCAATGCCAAGTGTCACGCCATACGTAATCGTATAAAACATAAAGAAATATTTCTCATGGCCTTCATGCTTCATATATTCGAAAGAATACAGTGTTGCAAGCGGCCAGAGTGCTGCAACCAATCCGGCAAATACCGTACCAAGCCCATCCACACGAAAACTGATGCTTAGATTTCCGGTAAAACGGAACAGCGTAAAGATATCATCCGTTCTGTGGAACAGCAGCCACGCTACCACGGCGGATGTCATCAGCACAATCGTCTCCACATAAATGGCCATCCTCATCCTGTTCTTAAACGGAATCAACGGAACCAGCGCTCCGCCAAAAATCGGAAGCAGGACTGCAGCAACCATTAGAATTGTCGTATTCATCGCATTCCCTCCTCCTTAAACCAGAGCCGAAACGATCTGCCCGATATAACCGATCAGCCCGTTCGGCATCACTCCGAGTATCACAGTCAGTGCTGCAAAAATCACTAACGGAACCAGCATCACACGCGGCGGCTCCTTCTTCACAACTTCCGCAACATCAAAATCCTCACCCGGGAAAAATCCGTTCAGTGTCACCGGAAGAAGATATCCCGCTGTCAGCAGCGCTGAGACAAGCAGAACAGCCGGTCCGAACCATTCAAACACGCCCGTACCGGAATTCAATGCTCCGGATGCCAGATACCATTTACTGATAAATCCGCTCATCGGCGGAATACCGATCAATCCAAGCGATACAATCGTATAGCACCAGATCGTTACAGGCATCTCTTTGCCGATTCCGCGAAGCTGGTCCACACGGGTGCGTCCTCCCATATACAGGAACACGCCGGCAGTCAGGAACAGAGCGGATTTGATCACAGCATGAAATACTGTGTGCAGCAATGCTCCTGTCATGCCGTCCGGTGACAGCAACGCCAGACCAAACATGATATACGATACCTGACTGACGGTGGAGTATGCCAGTCTTTTTTTCATAACCGGCTCCCTGTATGCCATCATCGATCCCATAAACACCGTAAGCAACGTCAGCACCAGCCATGCATTCTGCACCCAGGTACCCCGCAGAAATTCCGCACCGACGATATAATAAACGACACGCACGACCGCAAGCACACCGGATTTTACGATAATACCGGAGAGTACTGCGGAGGCCGGAGACGGTGCTACGGGATGCGCCGCCGGAAGCCACGCATGGAGCGGGAACATGCCCGCCTTTGCCCCGAAACCGATCAGCATACAAAATACCGCAATCAAAAGGATTCCTTCATTCCCCTGCATCAGTGACAGGTTGAGAGAGCCTCCCGCAGTAAAAGCAAGCGTTCCGCAGTATTTGTACAAGAAGAAAATCCCAAACAGCCCCAGGTAAGCACCACACATCGAATAGAACAGATACTTCAGTGCAGCCATCCTTGCTTCTCTTGAGCCATTGTGCAGCACCAGCGGCACGGAACAAATCGTCATCAGCTCATAGAAGAAATACATGGTCACAAGATTTCCCGAAAAATCAAGTGCAACCAATACTCCATAAACGATCAGATAGAAACCAAAATACCCGGTCTCCTCTCCCTCATGCTCCATATAAGCCAGAGAATAAAGCCCTGCAAGCACCCATACAAGCGTCACAATACTCACAAACAGTCTGCCAATGCCATCAATATGGAAATAAACAGGGACATCCTTCATCAAATAGAACAGTGTCACACTGTGTTCTCCCGTCCATGCTGCCGCAAGTGCCAGCACAGCCGTTATTCCGAGTATCGCCATCACAAATGTGTGCAGTTTTTTACGATCCAGCGCCCACATCAGGAATCCGCTTCCCGTCTCACCTCTTACCTGCGCCAGATGCATCCGGAAAGAAGCCGCCAGCAGACAGATTCCGGACAAAACCGGCAGAAATACCGGCAGTAAAATCCAACTACTCATTGTCTTCCCTCCTTATGCAAACATATCAAGTCCCTGCTGAATCGCCCTCACGATCGGTTCGGAGCAAAGACCAAATACAAGATTCAAAACCACCAGACAAACAAGAGCCACCGACTTCGCCGGGTTGTCCGCTGCATGAATTGTTTTGTAGTTTTTCTTTTTCAGTACCTTCGGCTTTTCCGGCGTGTACAGACGGATCACCGTCTTCAAAAAGTACACTGCATTCAGAATCGTACTGATCGCCAGCGCAATCATAGTCGGAAGAAGCTGCCACGTATCCTCTACTGCAGCCTGTGCAAACAGGATCTTGGAAATAAAGCCTGAAAACATCGGGAAACCGACCATCGACAGGGATCCGGCCGTAAACGCAACGCCCGCCAGCTTATTGCGGTATCCTGCACCTGTCAGGTCAAAGAAATCCGTACTGTCCCCGGACGCATCCGTGATGCCCGAGGCGGACAGAAACAGCAGCGACTTTGCCGAGGCATGGGAAAAGATATGATACAGGCTCGCGATCACACCTGCCTCAGTACCAAGTCCAAACCCCATATAAATATACCCGATCTGCGCTACAGAAGAGAATGCAATCATCCTGCGGATATTGCTCTCCTTGATCGCACTGACCGATCCCATGATCATACCTGCAATGCCGAACACGAACAACACATTGATAACCTTACTCTCCATGATCACATCAAACCCGATGACACGGTAAAAAATCTTGACCAGAAGGAAAATATATCCTTTCGAAACAAGTGAGGAAAGGATCGCTGCCGAGGATACAGTCGAATATCCGTAAGCATCCGGCAGCCAGGAATGGAACGGAAACAGTGCACTCTTGATTGCAAGTCCGACTGACATCAACCCGACCGCTACCAGCAGCGGAATGTGGTACTGTCCACTCTGATCCAGAATATGTACCTGCTCTTTGATATTACTCATCAACAGATGTCCTGTCAGATCATATAAGAAACAAATACCGAGAAGCAGCATACCGGAGCCGAGAAGGCTCATAATCATATAGCGTGTCGCCGCCACGATGGTACGTCCATTCTGCTTGATCATGATCAGGCCGCAGGCAGAAATCGTATTAATTTCTACAAACACGTATGCAGTAAACAAGTCGTTCGTATAGATCAGTGCCAGCAGAGAACACAGCAGAAGGTTTACCATAATATAATAGAGATTCAGCTTGCCTTCCTCAATCTCCGCAAACTGCTCGCGGCTCCCGCCGATCATGCAGAGCAGCATAACCACGCAGAAGAAAACCGCCATAGTTCCTTCCAGCACGCCAATGCGGATTTCATTGCCCCACGGCGCCGGAAAATGTCCCATCATGTAAACG
The DNA here is from genome assembly GCA_030524665.1 of Lachnospiraceae bacterium. Classification (GTDB taxonomy): domain Bacteria; phylum Bacillota; class Clostridia; order Lachnospirales; family Lachnospiraceae; genus Choladousia. The sequence continues at coordinate 10,390 of JAUNGL010000103.1, forward strand.
TAGCTTTCCCCCGTTCCAAGCACATAGACCAGCACAGCTACAGACATCGCAGTCACCAGCGATATCATTCCGATATTGATCCAGCGTGCCTTCCTTCCTCCTATAATAGAAGAAAGAGATCCGGAAAACAGTGCTACAATAATCGATATAAAAGGAAGATTCTGTACAAACTGCATTACAGCCCCTCCTTCTTCAGTCTGGTGGAAATCTCATCCAAATCAAGCGTATGGTATCTCCGGTACAGACGGATCGTAAGTGAAAGCATCAGCGCAGATACTGACACAGATACCACGATACCGGTCAGAACCAGTCCTGCCGGAATCGGATTCACATAAGCCTCCACGCTCTGGACACCGTCCACTACGATCGGAGCCTTCCGTCCATCGATATATCCTTTCACAGCGAGAAACAAATACATCGCCGTATCCATAATATTCAGCCCGATAATTTTCTTGATCAGGTTCTTCTGAAGGAGCAGGTTGCTGAAACCAATTGCAAACAGAATCATCGCAACCGCTTCCTGATAGTTATGCAGCAGATTGGAAAAATCCATATCAATATCCTCCTTTCCGGAACATCACGTAGAAGGTATACATCGTACCTGCAACAACAATTCCGACACAGATATTCAGAATCAGGATCAGGCCGCTGCTGATGATCGCTCCCGGTGTACCAAGCGGAATCACACTCTCAATATGGTTCGCACCCGTATAGAACGAATAGCTCTTTGCCAGACAATAGCAGCCAAGTGCCCCGAAACACATCACCTTGTAGGTCTTTGCAGTAAAGAAACGTTCCGTCTTCTTAAATCCGAACGCGTTCAGATACAGAATCAATCCGGCTCCGATCACCGCGCCTCCCGAGAATCCTCCTCCCGGTCCGAGATGTCCTCCCAAAATCACATAAATTCCGAAAATAATGATTGGCGGCACGAGCACCCGCGCGACCGTCTGGAGAATCACATCATTCTTCGGCTCATGCAGGCGGTCACTCACCTCTTCCTGCTTTTTCTTCTTATCCCCATCACGCCGGAGCAATATCAACACTGTACACGTCGCAATAAAGAGCACGTGCGACTCTCCCAGCGTATCAAACGCACGGTAGTCCAGGATCATACCCGTCACAATATTCACCGCGCCCGTCTCCTGAAGCCCGCTCTCAATATACCTCGCAGGAACCTCATTATTCACCGGATTATCCGCATCTCCAAGAGGCGGTAAAAAGGAAACGGCCACCAGCAGCACCGTTACGAGACAAAGGCAGAACAACACGCTGACCACTCGGTAGAGCTTCCGGAACAACAGGATTTCTTTGTTGTGGTTTCTGTCGTAGACACGTTCCAACAGCTGCTGTTTTTCCTTTGCCCGCTGCTCCTTCTCTTCCTTTGTTTCCCGGAACTCTTTCTGCGGCTTCATTTCCACCGTATCCAGAAACGGATCCTTCGTCCCTTCGAACCACCTCTTCAGACGGAAAGAAAGCGTTTTCTCATATTTTTCATCACTGATTTTCCTGCTCATTGCCGTTTTCCTCCTTTCCTTCCGTTTGATCCTCTTCTGCCTTCTCATCCTCATTAATGACAGCCTGAATTTTCTTCAGGGTAACGAAAAACAATACCGAAGTCACACCTGCACCTACAGCCGCCTCCGTGATCGCCAGATCAGGGGATTCCAGCAGAATCCAGATCACCGACATAATCAGGCTGTAAGACATAAAGATTGCGATCGAATTCAGCAGATTCTTCGAGAGGCTTACAGATACGGCACATACAATCAGAAATCCCATTAAAATATAGGTAAACAACTGCATAACCGCTTACGCCTCCCTTCCTGTATGATCATCACCAAAGTTCATCTCACTCAGCTTCCTGATCTTGTAATGCTTTTCCGGCTCCTCATCCGTGGTCACCTCAAGACGTGCAATCAGATGCGACGATGCCGGCGATGAAAACCACAGAAAAATAACCACCAGAAACAGCTTCAGGGAGGTAAAATTCCAACCGCTGATGATGATCAGTCCCATCAGTGAAAAACCAATCCCGAGAGTATCTCCCATCGCAGCCGCGTGCATCCGGTTCAGTACATATTTGAAACGGTATACACCTATCATTTCTATGACAAAAATAGAAAGTCCGAACAGCAGCAAAAATGCACCTGCCAGAAACCGAAACCACTCAATCACTGCCATCCTTCTTTTCCTCCTTTTCTTTCTTTTCAAGATAGACACCCATATATACCTTGGTCAGTACAATTACTGCCAGGAAACTGATCATCGCATAAATGATACAGATGTCTGCCAGATAGCCTTCTTCCATCATCACCGCAAGAATTGCAATCGTAACCATGATCATAGTTCCCATCATATTGATTGCTACGATGCGGTCCGCAACCCGCGGCCCGATAATTGCGCGAATCAGGCATAATACCAGTAAAACTGCCAGAAAAATCAGGGCAACCACAAATAATCCATGATATGCTTTTTCCAGCACTGCGATTCCTCCGCCCATCTTTTCCCTCCTTTTCTTCTATGCTCTGT